>JBELAJ010000229.1:0-12367 GCA_049508935.1 Terriglobia bacterium
GAACTCGTCCAGGACGGACTCATCGGCAAAGTCACTTATGCCCGCACCTGGAACTACTCCAATATCTACCCGGAGGGCATCGGCAATCCCGCGGATTCGGACCCGCCCGAAGGGCTCGACTGGGACATGTGGCTTGGCCCGGCTCCGAAAGTAGCCTTTAACTGGAACCGGTTCGGAGTGGGCGACCACTGGTCTACCTTCCGCTACTTCTACGACTACGCCAACGGATGGCCCGGCGATTGGATGGTGCATCTGATGGATATTGTGCAGTGGGCGATGAAAGTCGATGGCCCGCACACCGTCACGGCGCTGGGCTGGAAGTTTTACCTTAGGGACAACAGCGATACGCCGGATACGCTCCAGATCACGCTCGAGTACCCGGAATTTGTCGCCACCTACGAAAATAGGCTGTGCAATGACGCCAGGCAGCACGAGCACGGCTACGGAATCGAATTTTACGGCACCGACGGAACCATGTTTGTGGACCGCGATGGCTTCCAAGTCTTCCCGCAGGTCAATGCGTTCGAGGAAAAGCGGGTAGGGAAGACTGCCGAAATGAAGATGCAAGTGGAGGACGACGGCCTGGCAAACCACGTGGCCAACATGCTGGAGTGCATGCGGACTCGCAAGATGCCGCAAACCGACATTGAATACGGCTACCACTCGACCAGCGCTTGCTTGCTGGGGAACGTCGCGCTGCGGAGCAAAGAGCGCATTGAATGGGACGTGGCCAGCCAGCGGCTGACCAAGGGCGGCCCGGCGGCGCAAAAGCTGATCAGCCGGGAGTATCGCGCGCCGTGGAAGCTGGAGACTAGTTAAGAGTCAAAAGTCGAGAGTCGAAAGTCAAAAGTTCAGCAGTCGAGAAGTTGAGCAGTTGAGGAGTTGATGAGTGTAATAGTCAGGTTGTCGAGAGTTGGACTCTTGACTTTCGACTCTCGACTCTCGACTGCCCTTACGGAATTGACGTGATGTAGATCGCCGACCCGCCGCCAGCGGCGCCCGGTGCGATGAAGGCCGTAGTTTGCTGCGAATCGCCGACCAGCGAAAGAATCGGCTTGCCTGGCGCGGGTTGGACTACGGGTGCGAAGTCGTCTGCAGTGGTCAGCCGTGCGACCTGACCCGCGCAGTAACAATAGAGCCCTATGTCGTCGGGCGAGTCAAGAGGTGTCGCGGCAACGATCATATTCCCTTGTGCGGACGTCGTCTGACCCTCCACTTGCCCCAGGGGTTTTATCTCAGGGGCGTCGGCAACATGCCTGGCCATCACGGGCTGGGAAGGGTCGCCCTGCAGAAGCGCCGTTTGCACGCTCTCGCCTTCCATAATGACCAGGACCAGGTTAACCGGCGCTTGGCCGGTGCGGGGAGCAAGAAGCTGGACCGTGCCTGCCGGATCAGGCACAGGAATGATCTCCTGAAAGCTGCGAATGGCGACGGCCCTGAAGAACTGCTCGATTGCGGCCGTCCATGGAGTGCCGCGCAGAGCCAGCGCCGCCTCATCATGGCTGAAGAAGATCGGCTGGTACAGGTCCTTCGGCGTTGGTGAGACACCCGCCGGAAAATCCAATCTTTGCAACTCGCGCGGCGTCCAGAGGAACAAACCCGTGCCCGGTTTTTGTCCGCCCCAGCGCGCACCGAACAGGATGTTTCCCTGCGAGTTGATCAAAGGCGCTGAGAATTCGAGGAAATTGGCGTCGGGTGTCCCCGGAAGGCTGTCGGTGTTTGTCACCAGGGCCCTGGGGCCGTTTCCGTCCACGCGGATAATCGCACTGCTCGGACTCCCCTCCGCGTCCTTTAATTGAGCCGCAAAGCAGACCACTCCTGCGTCATTGAGGCTCGGAGCACTGAAGGAATCGTACGAGGTCTTTGGGATCGGCGTTTGAAGACCCTGAAAGGCCACCACAGAAAAACTAACGCCGCTGGACACGACCACGGCCCGCAGCTCATTTCGTGGGCTCCGCAACGAGGAAAGGAAGGCAATTTGCCGGTTGTCGTTCATCGCCAGGTCGCTGAACGGGCCGAAGGCAATGCCCGGGTGCCCCGGAACGCCGGAACCGGCAGACAGTAGCAGCCGGGTGTTCGATTGGGCAGACAATCGCGGAGGTGCGGCAAGCAGAAAACTCATAGCTACGAGGGAGACTGCCAGGCTTCGATCGACTCGGGTCATGAGGGTTCGGTCGGGTTAGCGGCTGCCTTTCTCCCGCGGGGCTTTGCTGCCGCCGCGGGAGGAGAGTCAGGCGTGGCCGCCTCCACTTCATTCACCTTGGCCACGGCGGCCGCCTCATCCGGCGCAATGATGAAGAATTGCGAAAGCTTCACGTCATCGAGAATTCTTCGGACGTGGACGTTCAGATTCGATAAAACCATGCGGACAGCAGCGTTTTGAGCCGTCACGCGAGTCCCTGCCAGAAAGCCCAATCCGGTGGAGTCGATGTAAGGGACGTCGGCAAAATCGATAACGAGCTTCTTCGTCCCGGCGTCAATGAAATCCTTAACCTTTTGCCGCAGGTAGGGTCCGTCACTCCCCGCCAGGAATTTTCCGCTCAGGCTTATGATGGCAATATCGTCGGCGAAACGGGCCGTAATTCTCACAGTTACACCTCTTTGAAGAGCCGGTCAGAACAAGGTATGAAAAGCTATGCTACGGGAGGGAGAGAAGGGTTGTCAAGTTGCGGATTTGCCCTCAACCTTCAGCCTTTATGCTTTACCCTTGCAGCACGCATGTGTATGATGCCCACATCCGTGAAGGCGAAAAAGGAGAACGTGCCATGCATCCATCGAAACCACTTGAAGACCGGGATCGCAGGAAGTTTCTGCAGCTCTTAGGCGTCGGCACGCTGGGCCTTGCCGTGCCGGGCTGGAAGATTTTCGGCGGCGGGGCTGTAGGTTCCAAACCCTTGCGCGGGATCTTCCCTGTCGCACAGACACCGTTTACGGAGTCGAACAAGCTGGACCTGGATTCACTGATAAAAGAAGTCCGGTTCATCGACCGAGGGGGAGTGCACGGATTCGTCTGGCCGCAAATGGCCAGCGAGTGGATGACCTTGACCGAGGCGGAACGCCTCGAAGGAAACGAAGCCATTGCTTCCATCGGAAAGAAATTGCGCCCGGCGATCGTAATCGGCGTGCAGGCGCCGAATCTGGCCACTGCCGTCAGGTATGCGAAGAACGCGGAAAAGGTGGGCGCGGACGCCATCATCTCGCTTCCTCCATCGGAGAACAGCGGTCCGAAAACCGACCTCGAGTACTACAAGGCAGTCGGCGCCGCGACTGAACTCCCCATGTTTGTGCAAGCGGTGGGCAACATGCGCGTCGACTTGCTGATTGATATGTATAGGGCCATTCCCACATTTCGCTATGTGAAAGACGAAGCGGGCAGTCCACTGATGAGCGTGGGGCCGCTCCGGGAAGGAAGCTCCGACCAGCTCAAAGTATTCTCGGGAAGCCATGGACGGGATTTGATCGATGAAATGCGGCGAGGGTTTTCCGGCTGCATGCCCGCAGCTCCCTTTGCTGACCTTTACGCTCAGACGTGGGACCTCTGGCACGAGGGTAAGCACGACGCAGCGTTGGCGATGCACGCCAGGACTTTGCTGATCCTCACCGAAATGCTAAGCCATGGCCCCGAATCGGTGAAGTACGTTTTGTGCCTGCGCGGAGTCTTTAAGACCTATGGCCTACGCACAAGGCAATCAACAGGATTCCCTTCCGCCGCTAAAGTCGCAGCCGGAGGCGAACAGCCTGGAGCATATCTCGATGAGGAAGGTAAGCAGGCACTTCGAGATACATTGATTTACTTAAAGCCTTACCTTAAGGCGTAGGACGCGTTCGGAAAGCAGAAAATGGAAATTGGAAAATGGAAACCCGAAAATCGGAACTCGGAAACCGAAATTCGAAAATCGGAGCTCGAAAATCGGGACTCGAAATTGGAAGTCTGAGAATTGAGAATACCGAGCCGACGGGTAATTTCGAATTGGCCGTTCGGTTTTCGGCTTCTGGAATCTGAAATCTGAAATCTTGAATTTGAGATGCGGAAGGGAAGGGCGTATGTCTACCGCCATCGGCTCACGTCGTGATTTCTTAAGCGCCACGGCTGGGAGTGCCTGGGCGAGTTCCGGGGCGTTCGCACTGGCTGATCCGGGTGGGGCCGCTGCCCAGAAGGTTGGTATCCAGCGCGGAGACCTGCCCGACCTTACGATCAAAGAGGTCAAAGTCTATGTCGTGAACTCCAGCAGGGCTGGGGAATCCGCCGGCGAAGGTTTAACCCGCATTGCCGCGATTGTGACCAAGGGCGGGATCGAAGGCAACTACACGCTGGCGGAGCGCTACTGGCACCCCAACTGGAGCAATCTGGGGTGGCTCGAATATGCCAAGAGCCTCCTGCCGGGCAAGAGTGTACTCGAGCTTCCAGCGCTCACTTCTCAGTGGGCGCCGAGCAAACGCCGGGTGGGGCAACTGTCTTATGCGTCTGCTATCGATAATTGCTTGTGGGATATCCTTGGCAAAGCCGTCAACCTTCCCGTGTATCAGCTCCTCGGCGCCTACAGGGATCGCGTCAGGGCCTACGCGAGTTCGCAACACCTCAAAACGGTGAGTGAGTTCGTGGCCGACCTCCGGCACGCCAAGGGTGAGGGATTCACTGCCTACAAGATTCACCCCCCGGAGATGCCCGACGGCGGCGCCGACTACAAGCTTGATATCGAGGTGGCGAAGGCGGTGCGCCAATCCGCCGGAGATAGTTTCACGCTGCTTTTCGATTCCGTCGGCGTCTATACGCGCGATGAAGCGATGAAAGTGGGCCGCGTACTGGATCAGTTGGGCTTTGTCTCCTTCGAAGACCCAATACCCACCACTGACATCGAGGGCCTGGCGCAATTGGCCCAGGCGCTGGACGTGCCCATTACTATTGGGGAGTTCATCTTCTCGCCCTATGACTACGCCGAATACATACGCCGTGGAGCATGCGATGTGGTGCGCTTCGTCGTCGACAACATCGGCGGGATCACGGGCGGGATGAAGGTCGCACGCCTGGCAGAATGTTTCGGCATGGAGTGCCAGCCGCACAACTGGGGCACAGCGCTCGACCATGCCGTGCACTTCCATTGTGAACTGGCCATGCCGAACTGCATTTGGTTTGAAATGACCCAACCTCAGGGCATCACCGACCGGCCATATTTCAAGGACAAGATCCGCATCGATAAAGATGGGTACGTACCTGCGCCTACCAAGCCTGGCCTCGGCTAAGGGATTGACCGCAACGTACTGGACAACCTGACGGTGAAAATCGAGCGTTAGTGCGACGAGGAATCTGGCACTGCTCTGAAAATCGTGGCGCGGGCGTCCCGCCCGCGGTCGCGCGGGCATCCTGCCCGCGCGCGGGAGCGGGACGCTCCCGTGACAGCGTGAATGATGTTCTCACGCAAAGGGCGTAGGGGCGGTTCGCGAACCGCCCCTACAATGACGGGTGCGAAAAAAGGGTTGACAAGCATCTTCTATATATGTAGAGTTTGCCTATGAAAACCCCTCGCATTTCGCCCGAGACTTTGCGCGTCCTGGAAAGCTTTCTCCAGCGGCCCACCGGCTGGCACTACGGCTACGAGTTGAGCCGCGAGACCAAGCTCAAGTCCGGGACGCTCTACCCCATTCTCATGCGCCTGGAAAAGCACAAGCTGCTCGAGGCGCGCTGGGTGGCGACGCAAGACGGCGTGCCGCCCCGCCACACTTACCGTCTGACGCCGGATGGATTGGAATTGGCCCGCACCCAGTTGGATGAGGCACGCTCGCGCTGGGCAGTTCAACAGCCTGCCTTGAGCAGAGGTTGAGGGTTATGCAGGAATTGCCTCTCCGTCACGCAGCCGCACTCCTCATGGAATATGCCATTCGCATCGCGCCGCCGGAGTCGCGCGAGTGGGGCCAGGCCATGCGCGGCGAACTGGGCTTCGTCGAGGGCCAGTGGGCAGCGCTCGGGTGGGCCTTCGGCGGTGCACGCGTAATGGCGAAGCACGCCTTGATCTCTCTCCTCATCCCGGGACGCCGCGGACAGGCAATTCTGTATGACGGAGGGCTCTTTGCCAGGAATGTGTCCCTGCGCAAGGCGCTGCAGGTGACCACTGCGGGCTTGGTTCTGGCATCGCTGCTTTTTTTCGCGGCCCCGCCATTTCGGCAAGCGCTCAGCGTTTCTTTGGCGGGTTGGAATGAGCTTTTGCATGTTACCGGGCGGAGTGGCCAGAGCCGGATACAAGCCCTCGCGATTCAAGCGGAGAGGAGGAGCGACCCGGAAGGGTTGGTATTTGCAGCCGCCAGATTACGGGGTGCCCGCGAGAGTTCGCGCTTGGTCAAGGAGGCTGTCCAAATCAACCCTGACTTTGATTGGGCCTACGCAATCGTAGCGGTGCGTCATCCGGAGATCCCGGAAGTCCTCGATTGGATGACACAACTCGCCCGCCGGGATCCGCAAAATGCCCTGCTGCATTTTGTTAGCGCGGAGTCGATCGATATCGCTGAGGGTACCAAGCCCTCGAGACGACCATATTGGGAACCGAGGGAAGTCAACCCGGCTTGGCAAAAGGTCATGGCCGCCGCATTCGCTTCTTCGAAATTCGACGACTATCTGGACCGTTTGATAGCGCTGGATGCTGGTGTGCTGCGCCGGTACGCCTTCAACGACCCTTACTTGGTATTATCCGGTGAGGAAGAGGGCTTGCCGAGCTACGCTGTTTCGGATTGTCAGAATTTCATGGTGTTGACCTTACAGTCGGCGATGGAACTGGAAGCTAAGGGCGACCCCAACGCAGCGGTTGAAAAGTACTGGAGTGTGGCGCGGTTCGGCCAGGTCCTCGACTCTCGCGCCCACACCGATTCTGAGCACCTGTTGGGACTGAGTCTTCAAACTACGGCCTATTGGCAGCTCGGAAGCGTTTCGCTTAAAGAAGGCAAAACCAACGAGGCTGCACTCTTCGCCTACCTGGCAGCAACCTTCGAAAAGTCCATGAAGTCGTTGTGCGCCGGAGGGACTTGAACCCTCATTAAGAATACCGGGCATGGAGTGTCCGGCAAGAATGCCGCAGCGGCGGGGCTTTCGAACCCGAGCGGGCCGTGGGTGTTTGGTGAGTACGTCACGCTGCGAAACGCCGCCGTACTTCAGGTCTCCAGTTTGATCATGGTGGTCCTGGGCGCGGTGTTGCTCGTCGCTGTGTCGGTGCTCATGGCGGGAATTCGGAAGGACGGGAGCGCTGGAGCTCCGCGCAAAGGTTCGTGGGCTACTGTACTGGCACTGACCAGCGCGGTCGGACTGTTACTATCCTCCGCCACGATTTATCTTACCTACCGGCCCTACTGGTATATCTTCCAGCACGCCATTCTGGAGGGTGACAGGAGCCAGGTCCACGACCTGAGTGAATTCCTGATGGCCATTCGTATACTGCCGTACGTCACGCCCGGCAGCAGCCTAGCGTGGAACCTTCGGCTCTGCTTTTGGGCAGGCGTGACGCTGCTCGCCGTCGCCGCTCTGGTGCTCATCATCCTGCGACACTTCCCGAGCCGCCCTGAAGCGAACAGGCTTCAGAACCATCCTCGAGTGCCTTGACGTTTAGTTGGTAGGCAAAGTTGTGCCTACGGCGACGAGGGGGACGTGTGTGCAAACGGCGAGAAGGCAGAAAGCAGAAAGCAGAAAGCAGTCGCTCATGCCCGCCGGGTGACGGGCACCCGGAAACCATGAAAATGCGCGAAGCGCCATGGAGTGCGGCGGCTTGACGCCGCTTTGGCACGGCACGGACCGAGGTCTATCGCGGGATGGACTGGATCGGGGCGTTATGTACCTCTGCGCCCCGCGCTAAGCCTCCGGCGGCGTCACGCCGCCGCACTCCAAGGTGCCTTCGGCACCCAGATTTTCAGAGCAGAAAGCAGAGTCGCGTCATTCCCGCGCAAGCGGGAATCCATTGCTCGTTTCACGGAGGTTCATATATGCGTAAACTCATCGTAAGTACATTGGCTTTGTTGTTTGTGGCCCCGGCATTGGTCCGGGCGGCGGATGCAGACGATTCGGTTCAGGGGCAGTTCTATTCGTTCCTTGCCCCGATCCTGTCGAACATCCAATACGGCGGCACCACCGGCGGGCGGGGTGGGTACAGCACTGGTTTTGGCGGAGAGGTGTTGAACCATAAAGGGGTGGGTGTGGGAGTAGAGTTTGGATATGCCGCCAGTTTGAGTTATAGCGGACAAGGATCGGCATTGGGGGTGGGTTCAGCGGATGTCACCTACCACTTCCTGAGCAATAAGAGCAGCAAAACGATCGACCCCTTTTTGACGGGGGGCTACAGCCTCTACTACGGCGAGCGCACCACCACCCAGTCCGGGTTCAACCTGGGGGGCGGTGTCAATCTCTGGTTAAGCAAACACGTCGCTCCACGTTTGGAGATTCGATACCAGGGTGGAATCAATGGCATTCAAGGAATTATTCAATTCAATGAGTACGCCGCCTTCCGCTTCGGGGTGACATTCAGATAGCAGTGAGCCCATACCCGTCGGCTGACGCGCACTTCGAAACCATGAAATGTCATTCCGAGCGAAGCGAAGGATCTGCTTCGCTTCTCGCGCCTACTCTTTGCCGCTCGAAATCGCGGCTTGCGTCTGCTGATACTGCACTGTCTGTTTGGCCATTGCAAAGGCGCCGGTTGCGTCACCACCGGCGCTGTAACGAGAGACGATCGGCAAGGCAACCAGGAAAGAGGCCAGCGCGCCAGTGGCAACTCCCGACAGGACCGGAATCAGACCGCCTTTAGGCGCCATGGCGATATACGCAAAGATGCTTCCCGGAGCGGGCGTGGCCACCAGGCCCGCATGCATCATGACAAAGGTCGCCGTCGCCGACATTCCTCCGGCAATCATGGCGAGCACGCTGAGTGGATTCATCAAGACATAAGGGAAATAGATTTCGTGAATCCCGCCCAGAAAATGAATCACGATTGCGCCGGGGGAAGATTGCTTCACCTCTCCTTTGCCGCACACCCAATACGCGGCGAGCAGCCCCAGGCCCGGCCCGGGATTAGTCTCGAGCAGAAAGAAGATAGACTTGCCGGCTTGCTTTGCTTCGGCGATCCCGAGCGGCGCCAGGACGCCGTGGTTGATAGCGCCGTTCATGAACAGGACTTTTCCCGGCTCGATGAGCAGGGAGATCAACGGCAGGACTCCCGCTTGGGTAATTCGCTTGGCGCCGCTTCCCAGTGTGATCGTTAGCGCCTCGATGAATGGGCCGGCGACTGAGTAGGCTATTAATGTCAGGCACAAGCCGACCAGGCCGGCGGAGAAATTCGATACCAGCACCTCCAGGTTCTTGGGCGTTCGTTTCTCCAGCACCTGGTCAAGCTTCTTGATCGTCCATCCGCCCAGCGGGCCCATCACCATGGCGCCAATGAACATCGGCACGCTGCTGCCGACGGCGGCTCCCATCGTTGCCAGCGCCCCCACCACTCCGCCACGGATGCCATAAACCAGCCGGCCGCCCGTGAACCCAATTAACACAGGCAACAGATACATGATTAGCGGAGACACCAGTTTGGCCAGGTGTTCGTTGGGGATCCAACCACGAGGAATAAACAGCGCGGTGATCAAACCCCAGGCAATCAGGGCGGCAATGTTAGGGATCACCATGCCCGCCAGGAATGTGCCCAGTCGTTGCAGTTTTTCTCGCACTATTCAACCTCCGGGAGACAGGATTCAGGAGTCCGGAGCCAGAGGAATCCATCACCGTTTACGCCTTGCTGATTTCCTCGACGTGTACCTCTGGCAGCAAGTGTTTGATGGCTGCCAAATCGGCGAACTTCGTGCCTTCCGTAGCCACGGAGGCGGCGCTGGCGGCCATGGCCAGGCGGAACGACCCGCGAAAAGAAAGGTGCCTGATTTCCCCATAAGCAAATGCGGCTACCATCGCGTCCCCAGCCCCGGTGCTGCTCCGCACTGCCACTGCGGGAGGGCGTGCCACCAGCAATTCCCCTTCGCAGGCTGCGACAGCCCCCTCTGCCCCCAACGAGATGAGTGCCATTCCTGCGCCCATCTCGAGCAACTTCGAGGCTGCCTCGGCCAGATCTAGCCGGGTCGGCAGGGGGCGCTCAAGTAGCTCTTCAACTTCGGCCCGATTGGGTTTGACAAGCCTAGGCTTGGTTTGTAGGCCAAGCCTCAGGGCCGGGCCGTCCGTGTCCAGCATACATTTTGACCCTAGAGCCTTTGCAATTCTCATGAGCTCTGCATACGTCTTGGGTGGAGCGCCGGGCGGCAAGCTTCCGGAGAAGGTCATCACCTCACAGCGCGGGGCGTACTCTCTAATTTTTCGTTTTAGCGCTTCGAGATGTGCCGGCAGTACCTGGAACCCAGGCTCGTTAAGCTCGGTTTCTGTACGGTAGATGGGATCGCGGATTTTCAGGTTGACGCGCGTTTCACCCGGGACGCTGACGAAGTCCGCTGGAATACCGCTAGAGGCGAGCGCCTCGAGAATGAACTGGCCGTCGCTTCCCGCCATAAAGCCGAGTGCACAGACGTCCGCGCCGAATTGCTTCAAAGCCATGGCGACATTGATTCCTTTGCCGCTCGCATCGGTGCGCCCAACTTCTCCGCGATTAGTCTTACCAACCTCAAAGCGGGGAACCGTAAGGCTCTTGTCAATTGCCGGATTCAGCGTGACGGTTGCAATCATGTGACCCGTTGTCAGATGGCCGTGTCCTGGCGTTCGCCTTCCAGCGGGCGATTTTACCCGAAGTGCGATGGCATCGGGAAAATAAAGTCCATCGTGCACAAAGGTGGTGCCGCGTCCCGCCCGCGCTCGGGAGCGGGACGCTGCCGCCACAGCGGGCGAGACGCCCACGCCGCGATTCTCGAACCAGCGAAGGATCTCCGCAGTTGTTTGAAACTGCAACTGCTGGGATTCTTCGCTTCGCTCAGAATGACAAGGTGCAAGGGTTTTCCGCAGACTGTAAGGTCGCCTCCAACCGGGACATGTAGTCCCCATGGTCAATCTCACCGCCACTAACGTGCCAGACTTGGACTGCCGGTGCGTGTGTTGACCCAGTTGGCGGGGATGGTCTCCCTCGCCATACGGCTTCTATCCCCATGAAGAAAAAGCCACAAAGCTTGTTGTGGGTGCGCGGGGCGCTTTCGCGGTTCATATGTCCGAGCTATCCCCTAAAAAGTGTTGTAGTTGTAAACAATGTTCCCCGATTTTGAGATTCTATTTGGCCTACAGGTTGCTCAACTACGTCCCCGGTGTGTTCCGTGTTCAGGCTTAGTTGGCTGTCGAAGGCACCGAGGCCCTGACCGGACAAACAGAAACTCTTGCCTCCAGGAGGCTCGATTCACATGGCACAAGACCTTCCCAGAATTTCGGCGAACGTCATCATATCCAAACTGGCTTTACAGAAGGTCTTTGACAACCTGCGGGCTTCCGGTTTCAGCCTGGTCGGACCGACGGTGCGTGACGGGGCAGTGGTGCTCGATGAGATCGCGGCGATCGAGGACCTTCCGATCGGTTGGACAGCGGAACAAGAGCCGGGCAAGTACCGCCTGAAGCAGACCCAGTCGCAAGAGTATTTCGCTTACGGCGTAACGCCGCAAAGCTGGAAGAGGTTCCTCCATCTTCCTAATCTGAAGCTGTTCACGGTGGAGAAAACGGACGGAAAGTGGGTGTTCAAACCGGCGGAAGAAACCGTTCCGTTGCGAGCTTTCATTGGCGTTCGTGCCTGCGAGTTGAGCGCGATTGCTGTTCAAGATCGCGTTTTCCTGAGCGGCGAATTCCGCGACCCGCACTATGCGCGCCAGCGGGAGCGCATTTTTATACTAGCGGCCCACTGCGGACGCGCCTATTCCACCTGCTTTTGCAGTTCGATGAAGACCGGTCCCAAAGCGACCGAGGGCTTTGACCTGGCGTTGACGGAGTTGGCGGATTCTTTCGTCATCGAAGTCGGTTCCGAAATGGGCTCCGAGATGTTGCGTAACACTTCTTGGGAGCGAGCCTCCGCTTTTGATCTGGGCCGCGCGGCACAAGCGCTTCAAAAAGCCGAACGATCTATTGAGAAACAGCTTAGAACCGAAGACTTGCCCAAGTTGTTGTACGACAACCTCGAACACTCGCAGTGGGACAAGGTGGGAGCGCGATGTTTGAGCTGTGCGAACTGCACGAGTGTTTGCCCCACCTGCTTCTGCGTCACCGTGGAGGACACTTGTAACTTGAAGGCCACGGCCGCGGATCGGACCCGCCTCTGGGATTCGTGTTTTGTACGCGAGTTTTCACACGTGCACGGCGGCAACATTCGCCCCACCATCCGGGCGCGTTACCGCCAGTGGTTAACCCATAAACTGGCTTCCTGGGTTGACCAGTTCGGGA
>JBELAJ010000023.1:0-28429 GCA_049508935.1 Terriglobia bacterium
CGGGACCTGCGCGTTGCCGCTTTGGTTGAAGTCCACGATCAAGTCGAACTCGAGCGGGCGGTCCAGGCCGGGGCGAAAATCATCGGCGTCAACAATCGCGACCTCAAAACCCTCGAGGTGGATCTCGCGACTTCCTTGCGCTTGCGGGCTGGAATTCCCGCGGACTGTATTGCCGTGAGCGAAAGCGGAATAAAAACCCCGGAAGACCTCTTCCGAATCGCCGAAGCCGGGTACCATGCGGTGCTGATCGGAGAGAGATTCATGACGGCGACCGATCCGGGCGCGGCACTAAGACACATGCTGAACGGCATGCGGGCGAGCGGCGCATAGGCGTGGCACGGGCGTCTCGCCCGTGGCTTCGGCCGAACAGCTCACGGGCGGGACGCCCGTGCCACGATTTTCAAAGCAGAAAGGGTCTTTCTCTGCGCCTCAGCAACTCTGCGGTGAAGGTTTCTACTCTTTCACGGCTTCTCGAGGACATGAAGCGTGGCGACGCGTGTTAAAATCTGCGGGATCACCCGACTCGAGGATGCGCAGCAGGCTGTCGATCTGGGAGCAGCGGCGCTGGGATTCAATTTCTATCCGCCTTCTCCCAGGTATGTCGAGCCGGCAGCAGCGAGAGCCATTGTGAACCAACTGCCTCCTTTTGTGACCGCAGCGGGTGTCTTTGCGAATGAGGCCGACGCGGGCCGGGTAATCTCAATAGCGCACGACGCAGGCGTAACCACCGTCCAACTGCATGGCCCTGGATTTCCGGATTTACACGAGTTACTTTCTGCCTTTACCCTGGTGGTCGCGGTGCCGGTACGAGAAGGCTTCAAGGTCGAAGAGTTGGGCAACCTCAAGCCGAGCGCGTACTTGCTCGATGCTTTCGATCCCGACCGGCCCGGGGGCACGGGAAAAACTTTCGACTGGAATGCCGCGCGAGAAGCGAAACGATATGGACCGATCATCCTGGCCGGCGGGCTGACGCCGGAAAACGTTGGCCGGGCTGTGCGAGTGGTTCGACCCTTTGCCGTCGACGTGGCCAGCGGCGTCGAGTCAGCCCCAGGGATCAAGGACCCCGCCAAGCTTAGGGCTTTCTTCGCAGCAGTGGCGGAAGCAGACAGGGAATGAGCGGGGTAGCGCAGACCCGCGATTTTGCGGTCTGCGGCTTTTCGGTGGGCCGTTAGACGAGCCGCGGACCTCAACGGCGGGGGTCCGCGCTACCTAACTCCAAAGCAGTCGCTCATGCCCGCCGGCGAACGGGCACTCGGAAACCATGGAAATCGCCCGACGGTGGACGGATGTGGCGCGGGCATCCCGCCCGCTGTGGCACGGGCATTCCTTCGCTCCGCTCAGGACAGGCTCTGCCCGTGCGCGGGAGCGAGATGCTCCCGCGACCGCGGGCGAGACGCCCGCGCCACGATTTTCAGAGGATGGAAACGATGCAGGAGCAACGACAATCCGAAACCTGGCCGGACGCGCGAGGGCGATTCGGGGAATTCGGCGGGCGCTATGTGCCCGAAACCTTGATGCACCCGGTCGAACAATTGGAACAAGCTTTTGAGGCGGCCCGCGCTGATTCAGGTTTCAAGGCGGAACTGGCGCGCCTGCTGAAGGATTTTGCCGGCCGCCCGACGCCGCTTTTCCTCGCGCGGCGATTGACTGAGCACCTGGGTGGCGCACAGATTTACTTGAAGCGTGAAGATCTGCTGCACACGGGCGCGCACAAAATCAACAACTGCCTTGGGCAGGGACTGCTGGCGCAACGCATGGGCAAGACGCGCCTGGTGGCGGAGACGGGGGCGGGCCAGCACGGCGTGGCGACGGCGACGGTGGCGGCGTTACTGGGCCTCGAGTGCGTCGTCTACATGGGCGAAGAGGACATGGCCCGGCAAGCTCCCAATGTTTTTCGTATGCGCCTGCTGGGCGCCAGCGTGGTTGGGGTTTCTTCGGGCAGCAGGACGCTCAAAGATGCCATCAGCGAAGCCATGCGCGATTGGGTGACCAACGTCCAAAACACTCATTACCTGCTGGGCTCGGTGCTTGGGCCGCACCCTTACCCGCTCATGGTGCGCGAGTTCCAGAGGATCATCGGGCAGGAAGCTCGTCGCCAGATTTTGACGGAAACCGGCAGACTGCCCGACGCGCTCGTCGCCTGCGTGGGCGGAGGAAGCAACTCGATCGGCCTATTCTACGATTTCATTCCGGATGGCCAAGTCAAGATGATAGGTGTCGAAGCGGGAGGGCGCGGGCCGAAACTGGGCGAGCATGCGGCGCGGTTTTCCGGTGGAAGCCCAGGCGTGCTGCAAGGCACTTACACCTACGTGCTGCAAGATGCAGACGGGTTGATTGCGGGCACGCACTCTGTTTCAGCGGGCCTGGATTATGCCGCCATCGGCCCCGAACACGCCGCTCTTTACCGGCAGGGCCGCGTCGAGTATACGCGCGTGAGTGACGACGAGGCCCTCGAGGCGGCGCGCCTTCTTGCGCACAAGGAAGGAATCATTTCGGCGCTCGAATCGGCTCATGCCGTCGCCGAGGTCAGCAAACGCGCACCCAAAATGCGCCGGGATGAAATTGTTGTGGTCAATCTTTCGGGGCGGGGAGACAAGGACTTGGGGATTTTCCAGTCGCAGGGGATCCTTTAATCGCCTGACTAGGCCTGCGTGCTAAACTGGGGAGCGAGGTTGACGAATTATGAAGATCAAGGTTGTGCTCGAGCCGAGTGAAGAAGGCGGCTACACTGCTTACGTCCCCTCTTTACCGGGATGCATCAGCGAAGGCGAGGATGTTCGGGACGCTTTGGCGAATATTTCTGAGGCTATTGAGCTTTATCTCGAGCCGACAGAGGATGACTTAGCACCCTCGGAGCACGCCGTCGTGCAAGAGATTGAGCTGTGAGCAAGGTTCCGAGCTTACCGTACGATCGCGTGGTGCGAGCCTTACAACGAGACGGGTGGATCGTCGTGCGCCAACGCGGAAGTCACTTGAGGCTGAAAAAGCGAGTGGGTGAAGAGCTCTTGAAACTCACGGTACCGGCGCATCGCCCGATTAAGCCTTCAACGCTCGCGCACATCCTCAAGCAGGCCGGACTCGACGTCGAGTCCTTTCTCCAGCTTTTGTGAACGCAGCAAGGCTGAAGGGAGGCGGGGTCTTTTGCGGCCGTTGGCTATTTCTGGAACGGTCGGAATCCTCACCAATCGGCAATGCGTTCTTTAGCAACAACCCGTATCGATTCCCGTTTCCGCGAACTACGCGAGCGGCAGGCGAAGGGGTTGGTGGTGTACCTCACGGCGGGCGATCCCTCGCTCGATGCCACGGGTAAGCTGCTTCTCGCCCTGGACCGCGCGGGCGTGGACGTGATTGAACTGGGGGTTCCCTTTTCCGACCCGCTCGCCGACGGCCCGGTGATCCAGCGCGCTTCCGAACGCGCCGTGCGAGGGGGAACCACGCTGCGGCGAATTCTGGAGCGATTTCCAGGCTGGCGGGAAAGCGTGCGCGCGCCCATCATTCTCTTCAGCTATTACAATCCGATCTTGCAGTACGGGCTGGAGAATTTTGCGCGTGATGCCGCCCGGGCCGGTGTGGATGGCGCACTGGCGGTGGACCTGAGCCCTGAAGAGGCCACGGCCTACGTGGATGTCATGCGCGCTCAAAACCTCGACACGATTTTCCTGGCCTCGCCTACGTCAACGGACGCGCGGCTCGAGCGGGCCTCGCAGCTTTCCTCCGGTTTTCTTTATCTGGTTTCTCGCACCGGAGTGACGGGCGAGCGCAGCGAGATATCCGCCACCCTCCAACCGCTGGTGGAGCGGGCCCGGCGGCACACTTCGCTGCCCTTGGCAGTGGGGTTCGGGATTTCGAGTCCGGCTCAGGTGCGCGCCGTGCAGTCGGTTGCAGATGCGGCGGTCGTTGGCAGCGCGGTAGTTCATGCTATTGAAGAGCAATACGCCGGGGAAGGGCCGGCGGCGATTGAGCGGTTGGTCCGCTGGCTCAAAGAAGGGACGGGGGAGAATCCCGCATGAATGACCTCGAGGGCTGGCGCAGGCGAATCGACGAGATCGATCAACAGATACTCAAGCTGTTGAACGAGCGCTCCCGCTGCGCCGTCGAGATCGGCCACATCAAGAAGGCCCTGAAGCTCCCGGCATGGCATCCGGAGCGCGAGATGCAGATTCTGCGCAACGTGGTGAAGGCGAATGCCGGGCCTCTCGACGACGCCGCCATCCGCCGGCTTTTCGAGCGCATTATTGACGAAGCCCGATCGCTGGAGCGTCATGCCATGGATCGCAGCGGTTCTACAGAGAAGGAGTGACGAAGCATGGTGGTAGTGATGCAAGAGGGCGCATCGGAAGCTCAGATCCAGAGCGCCATCAATAAGCTCATGGAAATGGGATTCGATATCCATCGTTCCACGGGGGCGCGTCAAACGGTTCTGGGCGCGGTGGGGGCCATCGTCGATTTTGACACGCGGAATATTGAACTCCTGGAGGGAGTTTCGGAGGTAGTTCGAATCTCCGCGCCCTACAAGCTCGCCAGCCGTCATTTCCGCCCCGAAGGCTCGGTAGTTCAACTCGGGAAGGGCGTTGCCGTGGGCGGCCAGCAGATTGTGATGATGGCGGGCCCGTGCAGCGTGGAGAGCCCTGAGCAGATCGAGACCGTAGCCGCCTTTGTGGCGAAGCACGGGGCACAAGTGTTGCGCGGCGGCGCGTTCAAACCTCGCACCTCGCCTTACAGTTTTCAAGGAATGGGAATGAAAGGACTACAACTGCTTCGGGCTGCCGCGGATGCACACGGCCTGCTGGTGGTTTCGGAGGTCATGGACCTTACCCAGATTCCCATGGTCATGGATTATGTAGACGTGCTCCAGGTGGGCGCGCGCAACATGCAGAACTATAACCTGCTGAAGGAGGTGGGGAAAGTTGCGAAGCCGGTGCTGCTGAAACGCGGCATTGCCGCCACTCTCGAGGAGCTCCTGCTCTCCGCCGAATACATCATGATGGGGGGTAATTACAACGTCGTTCTGTGCGAGCGGGGCATTCGGACTTTCGAGAGCTACACGCGGAATACTCTCGACATCTCCGCCATCCCTGTCATAAAGAAGCTCTCCCACCTGCCGATTATCGTCGATCCCTCGCACGGTACCGGCCGTCGGGATAAAGTGCCTCCAATGGCGCGAGCCGCAGTGGCCGCGGGCGCGGACGGCTTGTTGATCGAAGTCCATAACGATCCGGAAAAGGCGTTGTCCGACGGCGCGCAGTCGCTTTATCCCGAGCAGTTCGAGCGGTTGATCCAGGAATTGCGCATGATTGCGCCGGCGGTCGGGCGGACGATCTAGGGGCTAGGGGCTAGGGATTAGGGGTTAGGGACTAGGGATTAGGGATTAGGGATTGGGGACATCAGCGACAAGTTAGCAGGTCTTACCAGGCCAGTAAAAGGCTTTCAGCCGGAGGTAGCTCGGGGCTGAGAATTTTTCCCCAGTCCCTAGCCCCTAGCCCCTAGTCCCTAGCCCCTAAATGAACATGACTTTCGAGAACGTTACGATTATCGGCCTGGGGCTGATCGGCGGGTCCTGGGGAATGGCGCTGAAGAAGCACGGGCTGGCGGCGCGGCGCATCGGATTCGGGCGGCCCTCGACGGTCGCTCGCGCGCTCGCCTTGGACGCCGTGGACGATGGGACGGACGACCTCCGCAAGGCCGTCGGAGGAGCCCAACTTATCATCTTGGCTCCGCCTGTGGGAGCTATCTTGGATTGCATCCCGCGCTTGAAGGGCATCGCCTTGCCGGAAGCGCTGGTGACGGATGTGGGCAGCACCAAACGGCTCATTTGCGAACGCGCGCGTGAAGCTTTCGGCGGGGAACCGTTGTTCCTGGGTGGGCACCCCTTGGCCGGAAAAGAGCGCGCGGGAGTGGAGAATGCCGACGCCGCTCTCTTCACCAACGCTCGTTACGTCCTGACGCCGCTCGCGGAGGGGCATCTCGAGGAACCTCGCATCAGGGCTTTCGTCTCGTTGGTCGCGGCTGTTGGCGCGCGCCCGTATTTCATGGATCCGGCCAGGCATGACCGCGCCTTGGCCTTTCTCAGCCATCTTCCGCAGCTCGTTTCCTCCGGATTGGCCAGCTTGATTGCCGAGGAAGACCATATCTCGCAACTGCCGGTCGAGTTGGCAGCCTCCGGCTTCCGGGATGTGACTCGCTTGGCGGAAAGCCCCTACTCCGTTTGGGGTGACATTTGCCGGACTAACCTCGAGAACATTCGATATGCGCTCGACGCTTTGGGTAAAAAGCTTGACCTCATGAAGCGTCACTTGGGCGACGCGGAGTTAGAGCGCGAGTTCGAGCAAGCCTCGAAGCTACGGGAAGAGCTCAAAAAGGCCAGTTGATTGACGATTGCTGTCACTGGAAAATGGAAACTGGAAACTCGAAAATGGAATTAAAACCCACGACGGTCTGACGCCACTTCCGAATTTCAAGTTTCCACCCCCCGATCAGCATTGGGCGTACAGGAACAAATAATGAGGTTAGCCGACGATTTTCGATTTTCCAGTTTCGATTTTCCATTTTCCAGTTTCGATTTTCCCCACCGGAGGTAACCATGCTCAAGGATGTGCTCGTGATTCTCGCTTCCACGCCGGGAAAGCTCAAGCAGGAACTCTCCTCAATGTCTTTGAAGGAAATGAAGACACGCCCTGCCGCGAACAAGTGGTCCGTGCAAGAAGTCCTCGCACACCTGGCGGACGTCGAGGAGATCGGAATGCGGTCACGTGTAGCGGCGATGATTGAGGCGCAGCATCCTCTCCTCCCTTCCTTCGACCAGGAGAAGCGCGGGGAGGAAATGAAATACAACCGGAAACATCCCTTGAAAAGCCTCGCCAGTCTGGCCCGCCAGCGCGAAGCGAATGTGAAGTGGCTCAGAACGCTTAGGCCCGCCCAACTGAAGCGGCGCGGAACGCATCAAAAGGTGGGCGAAATCTCCGTCGGAGAGTTGGTGACGGAGTGGGCGTTTCACGACCTCGGGCACCTGAAGCAGATCCTCGAAATCAAACGCTATGCGCTCTTTCCGCGAATCGGAAACATGCGGGCGTTTTATTGTTGATTCACACCGATTAGTGCTCTCCCTTGGCCAATTGCGCGCGTGCGGTCTGCAGGTTCCGCCGGGCCGGCTCCAGACCCGGATTGAGGCGCAGCGCGGCTTCAAATTCCGGCACGGCTTCCCGGATGCGGCCGAGCTGAGCCAGCACCCTACCAAGGTCGTTGTGCATCTGCGCGTCATCCGGCCGGAATTGCAACGACTCACGCCAGTACGCCACCGCCGCTTGGAGATTGCCCTTCATGGCGCTCTGGTAGCCCAACAGCCGCGACACCGCGCCCAGACGCAGTCGCGCCTCCACATCGTTCGGACTGTCGGCAAGCACCCGGCGGAACTCGGCCGCCGCCGGTTCCCAGCGCTGTTGTTGGACGAGCGTGTAGGCCAGGTTGGAGTGCGCCTCGGTATAGTGCGGATTCGCCTGGAGCGCTCGGGCGAAGAATCCGGCCGCCTCGTTCAGGTTTCCCGCCGCCATGAGCGCCTCGCCGAGGGTGTCGAGTGCCACCGGATGGTCCGGCTGCGCCGCCACCGCCCCGCGCAAGTAATGGGCGGCGTCTGCGCTGCGGTGGAGCGCCACCATGCGGACGCCCAGGTTGAACTGCGCCGTAAAATCCCCCGGATACTTCTCCAGGCGATGGAGCATGATGGCTTCCTGCAATTCCGGGCGGCGGTCCTGCCCGCCGCGCGGCAGCACCTGGAGCGAGAGGTGCGCCATCTCGTCGATGGTCTGGTTCCCGCCTTGCACGCGCTGCGGAGGATGATGGGGATTGCGCACATTGGCGGCCGAATTATCATAATGGAAACGCATGGAAACCACCGTGCCCTTGGGAAGGAAAACGGGTGAGGCGCCGCGGTAGATGGACTGCCAGCTCACGTCCCAATCCGGAATGCGGATCAGCCACTTGCGAGTTCCACCGGGCAAGGTCGCATAGCCTTCGAGCAGGTGGCCCAGGTAGTGTGCGTGCGGGTAGATGGCGAGCACATCCATATCCATGGGGATCACAAAGTCGTCGCTCACCAGGAAGTCCGCGTCGCCGGGAGGGATGTTGAGGGCGCCATCGTGCTCAAGGGGCAGCAACATGGGATATTTCGTGGCCGATTGGTTGGTGAAGTACAAACCCACGGAGGGCTGCACCAATTCCGGCTTACCCGTCGTCCGCATGTGGACATTCAAGATCAGATAAGTGCCGGGGTCGGCGCGCCAGGCAAAACCGGCGGGTTCGACCCAGGGGGTCCCGCCGGGCTTCCAAAACAGGAAATGGCTGTCGGAATCGACGCTGCCCGACCCGATGCTCAGGTCCATGCCGGCAAAGCCTTCGGGCGGTTCCTTTGCGCTCGCCGCCGAATGGCTTTGGGCGATGTGCCAATCGACGTACATGTTGGCATGGTGTACGGCGCGGAGATTGCCCGGCCGGATCTCGACCGCTTTTACCCAGCGCGGGGCCGCCACCTTGAGCGGCAGCACGAAGTTCCAGTATTGGTCCGGCCCCTCGGCGGGCAGATGATAAGGGGCGGCGGCATCGAGCACCAAGTCCGGAGCACCGAGTTGCCAGCCGGGATGGAACTTGGGGAGCGCGGGAGCATCGGCGGGCGAACCTGCTGGAGCGCCCTGCTGCACCCACTCCTCGAAGGTCCGAATCTGTTCGTCGGTCAGGCGCCGCTGGTCCCGAAAATCTCCATAGCCTGCTTCGGGTAGCCAGGGCGGCATGTAGCGCCGCTTGATGACCGAGACGATCTGCTGGCTATGCTTGCGGACGTCAGTGTAAGTGAGCAGCGGGAAGGGTCCGGGCTCGCCGGGACGGTGGCACGGCGCACAGGACTGGTAAACAATGGGAGCGATGTGCTTGTAAAACGTAAGGGTCTGCGCCTGCGCGGCGCAAACTCCCAGCGCCAGCGTGGCAAGTAGTCGATGCATGGGCAAGTTTAAAAGCATGGTGATAAGGAAGTCATGAGGGACAATTCTGAGCTTCCCTCGTAGATGCTTCCTGCTCAGGGTTCCGCGGGGATAAAACATCCGATCGGCTTGACACTGGGAATGGCCACCGGCTTCCCGCTCAGAACTGCATCCAGCGCCTGCCGGAGATACCATTGCGTTGGCGCCGGACGTCGCTTGCCGAAATCAACATACAGGTCATCAATGGGGCCAAGATAGACTAACTTGCCCCCCGGTTGAAGTACCGCGACCTCAGGAGTGACCGTTGCCCCGACGCCTCGCACTAGATAATGCGCGGTGTCTCGAATCAGCGGAATGTGGAGACCGAACTCGCGGGCATGCATCCGCGTTGCCGGGATCGAAACTGTTGGATCGGTGTACACAGCATAGAAAGCAAACTTCCGAGCCTCATAGTCAGCGGCGATTCGGTTGATCTCAGGAATATAGCTGTTCGTAACCGGGCAATCACTCGTGACGAAGATCAACACCGTCGCTTTCATGTCCTGGTCAAAGAGATTGTGTCGATGTCCGTCGATATCTCTTACCGTCGCTCCTGACGCAATCGCCAAAGGTATTTGTGAAGCGGCGGAGGGCAACGCCAGTGGAAGAATCGCGAGAGCAAGGAGGGCAGAAGACTGTGGACGAAGCATGGCGTAAGGGGCATTTCTCCCCGTGAGGTCAACGGCGGTCGTTCCCTTTAAGCCCGAAGGCCGGCCGGCCAAATCCTCATCGTGTGTGGCCTATTTTACCCAAGATTTCCTTTTTGGCTTCGAACAACCCGAATTATCCACCCTCCAGGCATTCCGGCGCAATAATTTCTCTTTGGCTTGGCCCGCTGGGGGTTCAGGGCAGGGTCCGGTCTGCCCGAAGCGAAGGCGGGTCCCCCTGCGAGTACAACAGATTATCTCGTCCCCCCAACCGGCGACAAAAAAAATCACAAAGAGTTTTGAATCCTCTGCCGTCGTGCTTCATCTGTAGGGGTGTAAGACTTGGAGAATCAAGGAGTTGGCTGGACAGAATGTCCAAGAAACCCGGCAAAAATAACGATGTGCATATTTACTATTTCAGTACTTTACTGGGACTGGTTTTCCGGAGATAATGTCCAGCGGAATAGGCGGGTTGCCGGGGACGTTGGCAATCCCAGTTCCCAATCGAGTTAGAGGGTTTTCCAAAACAGACAAGTTGTCGTATCCGTGGCTTGTGCCCACTGGTCAGTGGGAAAGCCGAGGCAGATGGTGACGTGACATAACCGGCGATTCCGTTGGTGACTCTGCCGTTCGGCTTCACAGAAATGTGCGGTTACTGCCCAATGAAACTTTCGAACGAGTCGGGCTTTCGGTCAACATTGCGCAAGGCGCGGCGTGCGGCTTCTCGCGCCAAGCACGAAGAAGGCTCGTCGCTATAAGCACGAGCCGCAAGGGAAGGCCTATTGCCCCGTGTACGCACTTTTTCGGCCAGTAATAAAGAAGGTACGGAGTAAAGATGTCTGATTACACAACTAGTATTGGGCCAAAAGTACTATTGACAGAAGTACTAGTTCGATACTTCACAGAGCGCCCACCCTCGCCTAGAATACGCAAGGGTGGGAGGTATTCTTGGCTCTGCTGCCCCACCACGGAGTCTATTCCAGACAACTTGTTTTTCCGATCCGGCCGCAGTCCAGGCCCGCGCCCTGTACTCTCGCATGTCCGGGGCGCGGCTGCATTGGGCGCCAGGGCAGTACTGTTACCGGTAGGGGCGCCGTACTGTTACATCGGTACACTTGATCCGCAACGCGGTAACAGAGAATACTCGGAGCATCAAGTTCGGCCAGAAATTCAATGCGGCAGAAAGGCACGGTTACAAACCAATGAAGCCGGCAAACAGGTTCAATTTTCGGGTGTCCTGGCGCGGGGTTCGACGCATCACCGGCCATGAGGAGGCCTCGGCGCTAGTTGAATTCGGTTTGGGGTGGCTTTTCATTTTGGGGCCAATGCTGGTGGCCATAGTCTATGGGGGCATGACCTTCTACGACTACGAGGTGCTGGCCTACGCGGTGGAGAATGGCGCAAATGTTCTGGCAAGCAG
Organism: Terriglobia bacterium; assembly: GCA_049508935.1. Lineage (GTDB taxonomy): Bacteria > Acidobacteriota > Terriglobia > UBA7540 > UBA7540 > CAVROP01. The sequence continues at coordinate 11,073 of JBELAJ010000023.1, forward strand.
CCGAATCAACAACGGGGCCACAGGAACTTCGAGTAGTCTGAGCCCTTGCACGGCGGCGGAGGCGGCGGTGAAGGCTTATGCGTATGGCCTGAACCAGTCGTCTATCACCGTCGAGCCACCCACGTTCCTCGGGCCCAACAGCACCGCTGCCACCGCCACCTCCTCCTGTCCTGTTACATCCGGATCCACTACGACGGGCGGCTTGAGTCAAGGCGACTTTGGCATCCTGTCCGCCACCTATCCGTGCTCGATGTATTTCCCGAGACTGGGGATCAACCTTTGCTCCATGGCGAACGGCACTAGTGAGAATTCTTCCGGCGTAGTCACGATGAGTTGCCCGACCGCGTACTGCGTTACCGCTCAAATAACGGTACGTATCGAGTGACACAGCGGTGAGGCTCGCGCTCACTATTCGTCTTCGGAAGCGCGGCACAGGGGTTTTCGTAATTTCGGAAAAGGTAGGGTACACCTCAATGCAACAACCCAGACGCTTTCGATTCCGCCTTCCAGAATGGACTCGGCGCTTCAGCATCATTCGCGCCACCCGCGAAGATGGCCAGTCGTTGTATGAATTGGCATTGGTGTTGCCGGTCCTGTCGCTGTTTTTGGTTGGCATCCTCTTTGGCGGGATTACTTTGTACGACTACGTGGAGCTGGAGCAAGCCGTGGAAACGGGCGCCAGAATCCTTGCAACCAATTCAGGCGCGGGGACCGGCCCTCCAACCGCTTGCACGCTGGAGGAAACCGCACTCAAAAATGCTGCCGGAAATCTCAATCCAAACCAGATCACCATTACGGAAACTTTCAACCCATCTGCGTCTCTGAGTTGCACGAGCCTGACACCGTCGAGCGCCGTTCAGGGAACCACGACTCTCTCGACGGCGACGGTGAATGCCACGTATCCGTGCGCCCTGAACTTCCCAAGCCTCAACCTCAACCTGTGTCCTGTTCCCCAGGGCCAGATTAAAAACTCCGGCGGAACCGTCGTAGGGAACTGTCCGTATGCCTACTGCATCAGCTCCACAGTGAGCGTAACCATTGAATGAGGTGGAACATGAACTTCCAATTTGGCCGGCTGTGTAAAGAAGAGAAGGGGCAAGTCCTGTACCTTGTGATCGCCCTGCTTTTCGTCATTATCGGGATGGCGGCACTGTCAATCGACATTGGTTATGCGCTGCACGGCCAGCGTGAGCTTCAAGCTTCGGCCGATGCGGCGGCGACGGCGGGAGCGGAGATCCTGTCGTACAATGTTCAGGCCAGCCAAGCCCAGGCAGCCGCAACTCAGTACAGCGGCGTGGCAGGGTCCTACAACCAGATTAATGATCTGATGAACGTGTCCATGGTCGCGGGTTACCCGGCGGTAAAGTGCTTGAATACCCTGGTGACGACCTTGGCATTGACCTGCGACGATTTGGCGGACGCCAACGCCGTCGCCGTCTCGGAAACAGCCCAGTCGCCGACCTTCTTCGGCAAGCTGTTTGGCATCAAGCAGATCACCCTGACCGCCAATTCGATGGCCGGCATCCAGGGTGGAACACTCATACCGGCCAACGTTATGGTGATCATGGACACCACGGCGTCGATGCAAGACGCTGATAACGACGCAACCTGCGCCGCGCAGAGTGGCGTCGCGAGCCCCAAGAAAGAGGATTGCGCCAAGTGGGGAGTGCGGACTTTTCTTAACTTGCTCAACCCCTGTACAAAGGGCCTCACATCCTGCGGCGCGATCTCCGGCAGCGCTTCAACCGGCTACAACGTCCCCAACCCGGTCGACGAGGTGGGCGTGCTGACCTTCCCGGGGCTGGCTTCGGCTACCACGGACGCCCCCTATGACTACGATTGCCAAGCTCATGCGCTATCCACAAGCAACGGCACCATCGTGCCCTACGGCACACCCACGTCGTCCCCTCCTTATTTCACCGTTGTTCAGCCTTCGAGTGATTACAAAACCTCCGACGCAGGCACTCTGAACGCCGGCAGCTCGGACGTGGTGGATACGGTTACCTGGCTTAGCCAAAGCGGCTGTTCCACAACCAAGTACGGCCTCCAGGATCCCGGTGGAGTGAGTACCTATTACGCCGGAGTTCTCACCGAAGCGAACAACGACCTTATCAATCTCACGGCCCCAAGGTCGAACATGCAGAGCGCCATCATTCTCCTCAGCGATGGCGACGCGGAAGCGACCGCGGGCGATTTCACTGCGGCGGCTCTGGCAGCCAACCCAAGTATTGACACTAACGAATGCTATCAAGCCGTCGAGGCCGCCGCGAATGCCGCGGGAACACAGAATGCCGTGGGGAATTACACCTGGGTGTACTCGATTGCGTTTGGCGCGTCAACAAAACACGGCGCTCCGAACGGCAGTTGCCAAACCGACACTTCGGCCACCTACACCGGGTGCTACACCATGTCGAAGATTGCTTCCGACGCCAACAAGTTCTACGCCGACGGCAGCACGCCTTCCGACGGCTCGTCACCCTGCTCCTCGGGCGCGCACGGTTCGATAGCGTCATTGGCGACTATCTTTAGCGACATCAGCCATGATTTCCAGAGTACGATGTTGGTTCCATGGAACACGAACTAGCGATACGGCCAAAGGACTCTATGCCCTGACCCCATTTCCGTTCCCCGCCGCCCGCCGCCACCCAGCGGCGGGTAGGTGGTGCGGGCTTCTAGCCCGCTGTCCGATATGAGACGATTCCTTAAAGCCGACTGAGTTCGAGGTGTTTGCAATGAGCTCCAATAATTGTAGGCCTATTCGCCCATGGATTGGTTTGGCCATTTTAACTATCCTCGCCGGACTCACGGTCTTCATGTCCGGCCAGCAACGCAGTATGCACGTTTCCATCTTGTCGCGCGGGCCGCAACTCGCAAATGAGTTCCCGGGCATCGTGGATGATTGGACTAATCACCATCTGGTTTTCTCCAATCCGGGCACGGAAGAGGATGCAATCCGGGATGGCAGGCACGAAGAGTGGGTGCGGATTGTCAACGATCCCCGTTACATTATGCAGCAGTTGCGGCGCCGCAGCCCTGCGCAGGGACCTGCCGCGGAATACGTCGCAAGTATGATTGAGCCGGCCTTGGGTCAGGAGATCGGCACGGGCCAGGAATTACATGTCGGCGAGTTGCAAGATTTCTTGCGGGTTGTGAAGGGCACTAGACCCGTCATGAGATCGCGCCAACCAATCCATACCGACTGGAACGAAAACCTGGAGACCACGAGTGCCGTGAGTTATAACAGTTACCCTGCCAAGTGGTCGTTCAGCACCTCGAGCGCGAGCTGCTCCGATTATGTTGTCTTCCCTACGGGCGGGTCATCCTCCCAGGCCAGCATTATTGCTTACTACAACCTTTACAGTGGGTGCGGTGGTACGGTGCCCGAGGTCGACTGGGCGTACAGTACCGGCGGCACGGTCACTCTGGCGCCCGTCCTCTATTACGGCGGCTCGCAGTTAGCTGTCGTCCAGAGTTCATCAGGTGGGGTCGCCAGCCTGGTTCTCGTGACGTATCCTAATACCCCCCCCGGCACGGGCAGCCTCAGCTCCCCGATCACGCCCAATTCTGTGACTCCCACCAACTACTTCAACCTCAACCTCATCAACGGCTGTAGTACCGCTCCCTGTATGACCAGCGTTACTTTCAATGGAAGCAGCAACGACCTGACGTCGAATCCGTACTACGATTGGGGGACTGACTCGCTTTACGTCGGCGACAGCGCCGGGTACCTCCACAAGTTCAATCCGGTCTTCAGGGGAGTTCTTACCGAGGTAACGTCGAGCGGCTGGCCGCTCCAGCTTAATACCGCCGCCAACGTCAGCATCAGCAGTCCGGTCTACGATGTCACGTCCGCCTGCGTATTTGTTGGGGATAATGGGGTGTCGAATGGTAGCTACGGCTACCTTTATTCGGTCAACTCAGGCAACTCCGGCAAGGTGTGCAGCAGCACGACAGCCTCGATAAACGCTACGTCAGGCCATCTGGCCAGTTATTTTGGCATCAGAGATGCCCCTCTGGTGGACTCCAGCGCCGAAAGTGTCTATGCCTTCGTAGGGCACGATGCCAGCGGCGCCAGCGGGGTCTTTCAACTGCCGGCGAGCTTCGCTACCGGGAGCAGCGGCACTGAAGCCCAGGTGGGAACAGGAGCCACGAGTCACACTGCCTATCAGTTGGCGGGTACTTTTGACAACACGTACTACACGTCGTCGAGCTCGTCCAGTCCAAACGGAAACCTCTATGTCTGTGGACAGACTGCCCTCCCCTCTATCTTGTACCAGATACCTATCGTTGCCAATGTGATGAACACCACCGCCAACACGGGCCCTGCACTCTCTGGCAGCGGCATCGGCTCTGCCGGGCACTGCTCACCGGTCACGGAGTTCGACAACCCGAACGTTGGTGGAACAGTCACCGCAACCGGCAGCGTGACTATGACCACTGTGCCAAGCGGCGGGTTTACGAGCACGACTACCGTTACAGTTGGGAGCATCACCTACACCTTTGTCACTGCCCTTAGTGGTAGTAGTCCTTCGAACCAGGTGCTGTATTATACAGGCTCCGGCAGTTCAACCCGCGCGGACGATGCGGCCGGGAATCTGCGGGCGGCAATTGACAACAGCGCGAGCGAATGTGTTTACACGAGCAGTTCGGCCTGCTTCCGCAACAACGGCTCGAGCGCCAACAGCGCCGTTACCCATCCGGCAAGCATCTCCGGCAACAAGGTTTCCCTTACTGCGGCGAGTTCCGGGTCCGGCGGAGACTTCACTATTTCGACCAATAACCCGACCGATATCACTGTGAGTGGCGGGGAGAACGGCTCGAGCGGCACGGACTACATCTTCCTGAGCGTTTTCTACGGCAGCCCGACAGGCTGTGGTGACTCGACCACTACCGGCTGCTTAATGTCGTTCAATGTCACCACACCCTCTAGTTTCGGCACCGGCATGACCCCTCTGGGCGAGTTCAATATGGTTGCGGCGTCAAATAGCTTCCCTACGGGTGGGATCATTGTCGATAACGCCGCCACAAGCCCCACGGGGGCCTCAGAGATTTACTTCCAAGTGGCAACCACGACCAGCGGAACCAACTGCACGACGGCGGGCAATTGCGCGGTGCAGGCGACGCAAGCGGCTCCATGATGTGCGCCGGGTTCGAGCGGCTTCGGTTGAATTGCCAAGCCAAGTGTGAAGTCTAAAGGAAGAAGCAAGGCAAAGCGGTTTCACGGCAAGACGCAAAGTACGTCAAGCTCGCAGTGCCAGGATATTTCCCTCTCTCTCTCCGGAGCATCCTGGTTTGACACGTAGCGCCGGTCCCGCAGGCACCGGGCCGGCGCTACGCCCAAGTCGAGACGCTGCCCTCCTTCGAGTTCAGTCCCAATCTTGACCCTCCACGCCGGACTTTAACATCTCACCGCGATTGGACCAGACCGGTAGGGCGGGGCTTCAATCTTCTACACTGTCATTTTTCCCGTACCGCGGCTGGCGAGATGGGTGTGCGCCAGCGCCCGAGCAGGAGGGGCGAGGTAATCGATGTGACAATTCACGTCTGGTACCTTCGTAATCTTGCCCTCCGGCGAAGAAAGGCGAAAACTTATCTTCAGCACACAGCTCGGAGTGGTATTTCGGGGAAAGGCACGGTCACTATCCAATGAAACTCTCAGACAAGTCATGCTTCATACCGAAATTGCGTGCAGGTATACGTCGGATGCTGCGAATGTGCAGCGAGGAAGGCGATGCGCTGTTTGAGTTCGCGATGGTCCTTCCGCTGCTGTCGATGCTGCTGGTCGGCATCATTTATGGCGGAATAACGTTCTACGACTACGTGACACTAGCCGATGCGGTGGCGGTGGGGGCGAGGACGATTGCTACCAACCGAGGGGCCGGAGCCGGACCTCCAACTGCCTGCACGCTGGGTGAGACAGCTCTCACGAATGCGGCTACGAACCTTAAGTCAGCGCAAATCACGATCGACTCTGGTGCCGGCACCGAGGGGTTCACGGGGCCCGGCGGCTCGACGTGCGGCGCCCTGGTGGCGGGCGACTACGTAACCATGACGGCTACGTATCCGTGCTCGATGACGATCCCATTCGCCAAGGTCAACCTTTGTCCGGTGCAAAACGCCAACGGCTCTTTCATAAGTTCGACGACATCATTACGAATCGAATGAGGTGGACCATGAAATATCTCTTTCGAAGGCTGTATCACGAGCAGGAAGGGCAAGCCATTTTCCTGGTTGCCAGCCTCTTAGTCTCCCTCTTAGGGATGGCTGCACTGTCAATTGATATCGGTTTCGCGGTGCACGCCCAGCGCGAACTGCAGGCCTCGGCGGATGCGGCAGCGACTGCGGGTGCGCTGGATCTATCCAACAACCTGTCCTCCGCCACGGCCATCAATACCGCATACTGCTTCAGCGGCGTCGGGAGCGGCGGATTCGGCGGTAGCCGCACCTGCCCGCCGAACAGCGCGGTGTTGAGTTCGGGGATTAATGCTTATAACGATCTGGGCGGCGGTGTGACGATGGTCTCGGACTCGACGGCCACCTACCCCACAGCAACGTGCCTGAGTCAACTGACCGCTCTGGGATTAGCGTGCAATAACACGGCGAGCGCAAATGCCATGGCGGTTGAAGAAACCGTGAATGCACCGACATTCTTCGGCAAGCTGTTCGGCATTAACTACATCACGCTCAAGGCGCAGTCTCTCGTGGCCATGAAGGGAGGGACGCCGTCGCCGGCCAACCTCGAGATTATTCTCGACACCACACCGTCGATGCTCCAAACCGATTCAAACTGCACAGTTCCGGGTATCGGCAACCCCACCAAAGAGGATTGCGCCAAGTACGGTGTCCGGACTTTACTGAACGAACTCGCGCCTTGCACCGCAGGGTTGTCTTCCTGTGGTTCGGTCACCAACGGCAACGTCCCGAACGCGGTCGATGAGGTGGCGATATTGACGTTCCCGGGACTCTATAGCAGTTCGGCTGTTCAAAATGACTACTCGAACTGCCAATCCAGCAACGTAACCAATCAAATGGCCGCGTACCAACCGGAAAGCACGTCCACTCCTCCCTATATCTCCATTGTTCCACTTTCGAGCGACTACAAGACCTCTGCCTCAAGCAGCTTGAACGGCAGCTCCTCGGACGCGGTCAAGGCGGTCGACTGGGCGGACGGTGCGGGGTGCGGGACCAACGCGTACGGCTTGCAGGTTGGGGCAAGTAACAACCCGTACGGCTACAACACGTACTATGCGACGACGATCAATGCGGCCCAGGCCGGTCTCTCCGCGCAAAGCGGCGAACGTGCGAAAATGCAAGGGGCCATCATCCTTCTCAGCGACGGCGACTCGCAGGCGAAATGGAACACCAACGGTCCTCCTGCCCCTTCGGGTAATTGCAATCGATACACTCAAAACTGCAGTGACTTCACGACCTCGACTCCGCAGAGCGATGCACAGTACCAGTGTCACAAAGCCATCACGAACGCCCAGACTGCCGCCAACACCACCAATGCTGCAGGCCTCAAAACCTGGGTGTACGCGATCGCCTATCAGTCCTCCACTTCATCGTCGAGCAGTTGCGCCTACGACCGCAATCCCCCTCCCACTTCAACCGATCCAAATCCCACGTCTGAACCCATCTCCGGGTGTACCACGATGGAGGATATCGCGTCCGACCCGAATAAATTCTACTCCGACGATTCTGCTGGCTGCCAATCCGCAGCTCACCCCTCGATCACCAGCTTGAGCTCGATTTTTAAAAATATCAGCTATGATTTCCTGACGACGCGGTTGCTCCCGGTTTCGTGGTACAACGGCGGTATCTGGTAGCGCCAAACAACGTAGTTGCGGCGGTCTCTGACCGCCGCAACTCTCTTCCAATTAGCCATCCATCCCTGTCATTCCCGCGTAAGCTCGAATCCATTGCGTTCCGGACCGCAAATGGGCCCCCGCTTTCGCGGGGGTGACGACGAGGTGATTTTCAGTCGCTCGGGTGGCCTGCAAGCGCATGGGTACTCCTTAGGATGACTGTCAAACGGGTTATTCCGCGGCCTATTTCGGCTGACACCTGCCGACCCTTCGCTCCGCTCAGGGCAGGCTCTAACGACCGGAGCCACTTCCGCACACCGACTATTCTCTCTTCTCGAATTCTCGATACAGCCCACTGATCTTTCCGCTCAAAATGCCGAAGTGAAGGTTTGATGGGAGTAGCTTCTGCCGCAACGGGCTTGGCAGGTGGGGAGAATACTTGCCGGGCCTGCTTTTGTAGGAGATCACCTTCTCCCGTTCGAAGACTGCTGCCATACCGGCTGGTACGAGCAAGCCAGTACTTCAAGCCTAGTACAGCGGTAACCTTGCCGTCCGTAGCCGAACAGATTTAACTTATCGACTGGCACATTGCTAGGAATGATATTTTGATGAAAGGTACGGTTACACTCCAATGAAGCCACCTGAAGTGCCTGAAATCAAGTCGAAAATGCGCGTGGGACCACGCTGGTTAGCCCGCGCACGAGTCGAGGAAGGCTCGACGGTGTTGGAGTTTGGAGTGGGGGCGATCGTACTCTCGACATTTTTCGTTGGCATCCTCTACGGCGGGATTATGGCTTACGACCGGGCGGTGCTGGCCAATGCGGTTGCCATCGGCGCCAGGGCCGTAGCCGGAGGACGAGGCGACCCGACCGTCTCCGCAGACTTCCAGACTGCCCTCACCTCCGCCGCCTACGGGCTGAAGACATCGCAGATTACGATCGTGACTCCCCCGGAGTTCACTGCCGCCAGCGGCTCCGGGGCCGGAACCTCTTCATTGGACGTGACCACCGGAACCAATCCGTACACCGGCGCCACTTGCTCGGTCGCTTCGCCTTGCCAGATTCTAGCGATGGGGGAGTTGGCAACCGTTGCCGCCAGCTACCCGTGCAGCATGTATTTTCCAAGCCTGGGGATCAACCTTTGTTCCATAGCCCAGGGCAATACTGTAGTCACGAACTCGGGCGGCACGATCACGGTGAATTGTCCATACACCTATTGCGTTTATTCAATTGCAACGGCGCGAATCGATTGAGGCGGCGGGTTTAAACGAGATTTCCGAGACCTTCGACGAGTTATCCGGAATTGCAGGCCGCCATCGAAAATTCAACGTCGAGGCGGCTCTGAATGTCAGAAAGGCACGGTTACAGTTCCATGCAACGTTCTACGATATGGGATTCCCGACAGTCATGGCGCAGAGTTCTGCGCTCAAGCATACATCCCGGACGAGAAGATGGCGGGGCGTTGTATGAGTTCGCGATGGCGCTGCCGTTTCTATCGATGATGCTGGTGTCGATCATCTTTGGAGGGATCACCTTCTTCAACCACATCGAGTTGGCCAATGCGGTGGCGGTCGGCGCAAGGGTGTTAGGAACCGGCAGGCAGCAGGGGACGATCGCTTGCACGCAGGCGAACACGGCGCTCACCAACGCCGCGGGGAACCTCAATACCTCTCAGATCACGATCGCGCCGCAGACTTTCGTCAACGGCTCAACCTGTACCGCGACATTACTGCCGGGCGATGCCGGGACCGTAACCGCCACCTATCCGTGTAACCTGCCGATCCCATTCACTAGTATCAATCTTTGTCCGATGCCGGGTGGCTCCAAAAGTCCCGTGCAGGGCGGGGTAAAGCTGTGCCCGTCCTCCACTTACTGTATCAGCGCGACAACGACGGTATATATCGAATGAGGTGGAACATGAAATCTCTCTTTAGCAGGCTCTATCGCGAGCAAACCGGGCAGGCCCTCTATCTGGTAGCGGCCTCACTGGTCGCCATTCTAGGCATGGCGGCGTTATCGATCGATATCGGTTTCGCCCTGCACGCCCAGCGCGAGCTGCAGGCCAACACCGATGCGGCGGCGAGCGCGGGAGGGGCTGCCATGCCCAGTGCCACCACCACATCGGTCTACAGTGTAGTGACTGAATACAGCGGCAGCACGAAGTACAGCGCTCTGTACAACGTGCATCACGACCTCAACATCACGAACGTGAATGTCAGCTTTTCGTGCCTCTCGGCCACCACGTACCCCGGCTATAACCTTCCCCCCTGCGCTGCTGCCACCAGCTATCCCTCCTGCGGAGTCACAGGCTCTAATCCGGCCGGAGGCTGCAACGCCATCAAAGTGGTGGAGACAGCGACGGAGCCCACGTTTTTCGCCAAGATATTCGGCATCCAAACGCTCACCCTGACGGCAACCTCGATCGCCAGCGCCAGCGGCGGAGGAGCGATTCCGTACCACGTCATGGTGATCCTGGACACCACTGAGTCCATGGGTTCGGGTACGGACACGGGGTGCGTGACCGGTTCGAGCGGGTCATACACACCCGAGCAGTGTGCGCAGTATGGCGTTCAGACCCTCCTCTCCGAACTCGCCCCCTGCGCTGTGGGAGTGTCGAGCTGCGGCAGCAGCACGCCCATCGACCAGGTCGGTATCATGGCGTTTCCAGGCATATGCAGCGACTCCAGTTCGGGAGTTACGACTGGAAGCTGCCCGGCTGCCTCAAGCTTGACCAATACGGCCGCTAATTCTAGATATGCACCCGACGATTACACGTGCCCCGCGACGAACCCTCCCATCGCAGCGTATAACAACAATCCGGAGTACCTGGTCCTCGGGTTTGGGAACGATTATCGGCTTTCTGACACTGCGGCGTTAAATTGGAGCTCCGACCTCGTTGAAACCGTCGGGGCGGGGACGAATAACTGTGGGATGCCCACTCCGGGCGGCGAGGGAACATTCTATGCGGGCGCCATCGTAGCGGCACAAACCTACCTCACCAATAACCACACCTCGCATGTACAGGACATCATGATTCTCCTCAGCGATGGCAACGCAAGTTCTAGCTCCACGCAAATGGGGGGAACCGTGCACCAGACCGAGAGCAATGGTCAAATCAAAGGAATGAATGGGCACCTTTTCTCAGACACGGCGGAGTGCACACAGGCCGTCAACGCCGCGGCTTGGGCCAGGGGAGTCACGCAATCCGATGGCACCTCAACTCAGATTTACTCCATCTCCTACGGCTCGGAGACGTCGGGGTGCACCTCTGGGGAATCCGTACCGTCCATAGGGGGCAACGCCGCCAATACTCCCTGCTCCACGATGGCGGGCATTGCCTCGTCGCCGTTGTCACAGTATTTCTTTTCGGTTCCCCAAACGATAAGTGGAAAGACCAGCACTGTATGCAGCGGCGCGGTGCCGATCACCCAGTTGAGCCAGGTTTTCACCACCATCGGCTCGATGCTCGAGACCGCCCGGCTGATACCGTTCAATGTGACCGGCACTTGGACTGTCGCAACATCGTAGATTGACTTGCGGGCTGTCGGGAAGATTGTGCGACCTGCTCTAGCGTATGAATCGGTCGTCGCCGCACTGTGCACCCGGAAACTTTGAAAATGCCCGCCTGAGCCGGGTTGCTCGCCTTGGGTGCGGGGCGTCAGCCCCGCCGAAATCACGACTCCAATTCTCTATTCTGGTCCGCTCTTCCCGAGCGGTGGCGAGAAACTCAGGCTGGCTATTCGGCCTGGAGGGGCGTATTCTCTTCGTTTTGGGGCGGGAGGGCGCAGGGAGTCCGCGCCATGAGAGCGGACCCGCCAGCCCGGTGAACGGCAACCCCTTGGGCAACCTACATGGCCCTGGCGCGGCGCCAGGCAGCGCCTCACGCACGCTTTGCAGTCGAGGCATTTTATGGAACTCAATAGCATTGTCATTGTAAGCCTGGGATCGCCCAAGGAGAGAATCTGGGGGCAACTGCTCGAGCTCGACGCCAAGGGCGTAACGGCGCGCGGAATTGAACTCAACTCCTTCGACGACTTCGTCCGTCAGATCGTGGCGCGGGAAGAATTCAGCGTGGGAATGACCCAGGTTTTCTACCCCATGCACCGTGTGGAGCGCGTGGCGCTGGATGAATCCTCCGGCTCGATCCCTTCGCTTTCAGAACGATTCCGCAGCTTGGTTGGATTGAGCATCCAGGAATACCTCGGGATTGAGACACCGCAGGGCTGAAGGGCAGTCGAGAGTCAAGAGTCGAGAGTCGACAGTCAAGAACCCCCCTTGTGAAAGCAGCCCTCTCCCCCTTGGGGGAGAGGGTGGACCGAACCGGCGCTTTCATCAGTCCGTCAGCTGACGGGGCCGGGTGAGGGGGTCGCCAGGAAATAGTGCAAACATGACATTCAATCAGGTATTGAAAAGGCTCGAGTCGCAAGCTGATCCGGCGGCAGTGCGTGGCATGGCACGCTTCGGGATTACTGCGGCCAAGGCCTTCGGCTGGTCCACGCCGGCCTTGAAGAAGCTGGCTCGAGAGATCGGCAAGGACCACGCCCTGGCCGAGCGCTTGTGGTCGACGGGCATTCTGGAAGCTCGTTATCTCGCGGGCTTGGTCGCCGAGCGGCAGTGCGTGTCCGAACGGCTGATGGAAGGCTGGGTGAAGGATTTCGATTCCTGGGCGGTCTGCGATGGAACGTGCCTCAACCTTTTCCGCTATACCCCCTTCGCCTACCGGAAATGCCGGGAGTGGAGCGGGCGCCCGGAGGAATTCGTGAAGAGGGCGGCGTTCGCGCTGATGGCCTGCCTGGCAGTGAGCGATAAAGCGGCCTCCAACCAGACCTTCCTGCGCCTCTTGACCGTCATCAAGAGGGAAGCAAGCGACGAGCGGAACTACGTGAGAAAGGCCGTAAACTGGGCGCTTCGCCAAATCGGCAAGCGAAACCAGCAACTAAACCGGGCGGCGATTGAAATCGCGCAGCAGATTCATGAGTTGGATTCGCCGGGCGCCCGTTGGATCGCCTCGGATGCGTTGCGGGAACTGCGCAGCCCCGCGGTGCAACGACGGGTGAATTTGACATCTGCCACGCGGGGCCGCAATATTGTCTCGTAGCCATGACTTCGCGCATCCTGACGCCCGCGAACCAAATCACTATCCTGCGCCTGGCCTTCGTTCCGTTTTTCGCCATCCTGGTCGTTGACCAGCGGTATCGCGGCGCATTGGCGGTGCTCGCTGCGGCGGCATTTTCGGATATGATCGACGGGATTGTGGCACGCTTGCTCAAGCAAGAGACTCCCCTGGGCGTGGCGCTTGACCCGATCGCGGATAAACTCCTGATGACTACCGCCTATCTCGCCTTGGCTTTTCGCGAGGCAATCCCCTGGTGGTTGACCATTATAGTAATCAGCCGCGATGCCGCCATTATCATTACCGCGCTGCTGATCAGCCTGGTGGCGGGTTATCGGCCTTTTTACCCCACAGCTTTGGGAAAGGCCTCCACGGTCGTCCAGGTGTTGACGGTTTTTGTGGCACTCAGTTTCCAGGCCCACGTGCCGTTTGTCTTGAGGGGCTTGGTCCAGACCTTTGCATACCTTGCCGCGGCCCTCACCATTGCTTCTGGCATTCATTACGGGGCCGTGGTCCGCAAGCGCTACGGGCAGCACGGGGAATGAGTCGAGAAGTCAAGGAGTCGAGGAGTTAAGTAGTGACTCACTTTGATTTGGCACGGCCATCTTGGCCGTGATCGTGCACGGGCAGGATGCCCGTGCCACAGGACTGAAAATTTCAACATCGGGGGTACTAACTGTGGCAACTACCATATTCGAATATTATCACGAGAATCGTAACCAATTTCTACAAGGGTTGACGAATCTGTTGAAGATTCCCAGCGTCAGCACCCTGCCCGAACACAAACCGGATATGCAGCGCGCCGTCGAGTTTCTGGCCAGCGAGCTTCGCGATATGGGAATGAAGAACGTCGAGATCATCGCGGGCAAAGAAGGCCAGCATCCGCTCCTTTATGCGGAGTGGTTGGAGGCTCCCGGAAAACCGACCCTGCTGCTTTACGGGCACTACGATGTGCAGCCGCCCGATCCGCTCGAGGAGTGGGTTTCGCCGCCTTTCGAACCCGCCATCCGCAACGACAACATCTATGCTCGCGGCGCCGTGGATGACAAGGGGCAGACTTATCTTCTGGCGAAAGCCGTGGAAGGATTTCTGAAAACGGAAGGCAAGCTTCCCATCAATATAAAATTCCTGCTCGAAGGCGAAGAGGAAGTAGGTGGAGAACACATCGAGGAGTACGTGGCGGCCCACCCGGAGCGGCTGAAAGCCGATGCGGCGCTGGTCTGCGACACGGAAATGTTCGCGCCCGAATTGCCCACCATTACTACCGGCCTGCGCGGCCTGGTTTACACGGAACTCGAAGCGCGCGGCGCCAATCACGACCTGCACTCGGGCGTCTATGGCGGAGCGGCGCCCAATCCCTTCCAAGCCCTGGCGGAGATGATTAACCAGCTCAAGGGGCCGGATGGGAAGATTCGTATACCGGGCTTTTACCAGCGCGTAAAGAAACCCACCGCGAAGGAATTGGCCGCGTGGAAACGGCTGCCCTTCAATGAGAAGGCATACCTGCGCAAAGAAGTCGGCTCGATCGCCCTGACCGGCGAGAAAGGCTTCTCGGTGCTCGAGCGCACTTGGGCCAGGCCGACACTCGAGGTCCATGGCTTCCGCGGAGGCTTTACGGGCGAAGGCGCCAAGACGGTGATCCCCGCCGTAGGCGTCGCCAAAATCAGCATGCGCCTCGTTCCGGAGATGAACCCCAAGGAAGTCATTCGCCAGTACACCGCCTTCGTGAAGAAGATCACGCCCAAGGGAATCAAGACCGCGGTGCGAGTGATCAGTTCTGCGCCCGCTTCCGTGGTGAGCACGGAGAGCCGTTGGATCTCCGCCGCGGCCGAAGCCATGGAGCAGGTCTTCAAGAACAAGACCGTTTACACGCGTTCCGGCGGCTCCATTCCGATCGTCGGCGTTTTCCAGAAGAACCTGAAAATACCCAGCGTCATGATGGGCTTCGGTCTGCCCGACGACAACCTGCACGCCCCCAATGAGAAGTTCCACCTGCCGAATTTCTATCGCGGGATCGACGCGGTGGGGAAGTATTTCGAGCTGCTGGGCAAGTGAGGGGCAACAGAGAAGTAAACCCTCTCCCCAGGGGAGAGGGTGTCCCGCTCCGGCGCTTGCATCAGCCGGAACGGGACGGGTGAGGGGTCTCTCCTCGCCTTGCGCACACATCATTGTTGGTGTTCGCGCTTTAAATTGCTGCGAATCTCGAGAAGAACATTTGGGTCGATGGCGTCGATCATCGTCGCCGTACGTCTTCAATGAATTCGTCTACACGAGCGTAGCCCAACTCCTTAAAGCGCTTCCCACATCGGCCCTTCCACCGGGCCAAGTTCAGCCTTCCCGGTTTCTTACGTAGCAGAATGGAGTTATTGACGACTTTGAATTCCACTTCCGTTTCAGGCTTCAACCCAAACTTCTCCCGAAGGTCTTTAGGTATAGTGACTTGACCTCGCTCGCCTATTTTCATATTGTTGCGTATGATTTGAATTTCATACGAATTCAAGACCTGTGGTGTTCGCTCGCATTCGTGGGGTTGACCGCCTGCCCATACGTATGTATAGTTAGGTCTGCGGCCGGTTTCTGCAATCTGTGCGGCCGTAGATTTCTTAAGCTTCGCGACTTCTTGAACGGCCTTATGAGCCCACGATCTCTTAAGCAACTTCGTTTGCGCCTCAAGCTCACGCAAGCGGCGGCCGCCGCGTTAGTGCGGGTAAGCCCCAACACCTGGGCGCGATGGGAGCGTGGTGAAGCGAAGCCGCGCGGCGCTCTTCAGCGGGAAGGGATCACCAACTTGGCCAACCAAAACCATCCACCTCAAGAACCTCTGGGCCAGCAGCCGGCCCAACGCACCGGAACTTCCACCGCCCGCTCCTTACTCAAGTTCGCGGGCACCTGGGTCGGTGACGACCTGGAGGAGCGGCTTCAGGAAGTGTATGCCTGGCGGGGGCGGGCGGCATTTTGAGTGGTTATCTCCTCGACACCAACCATTGCAGCTTTCTTCTGAAGGGACACCCGAGCCTGATCCGGAAGTTGGAGGATTTGGGGGATGCTCCCGCTGCGACCTGCGTGATCGTCCAGGGCGAACTGGTGTTTATGGCACGCAAATCCGACCACCCGTCCGCAAACGCGGAACGCGTCGGCCAATTCCTGAGAGGCATTGAAGTCTTGCCTCTCGATCGCGACGCAGCCGATCGCTACGGAGAGCTCAAGGCGGCGGTACTTGAGAGGTATGGACCGAGAGAGAAGGTGAAACGCAGAAGGGCGCAGCTCCGAGAGTTAGGTTTTCAGGACAATGATTTATGGATCGCCGCTCTCGCCGAGCGTTACGAGTTGATCCTCGTTACCTCCGACAGCGATTTCGAGCGTCTCTCTCACGTTGGAAGTTTCGCAATTGAGAACTGGCTTGTTGAGTAATCCCATTATGAGACTCAGGCGCTTCATTCCGCCCGCCCTCATCGTGTTGTCTTTCGCGGCCGGCTTCATGGCGCTCCAATACTTGAGCGGCGAACCGGCCGCCACGCCTTCCATCTCAGTCCCGGTTCGCTTCACGGACATCCGCGAGGCGGCGGGCATCACTTTCCAACACGATCACACCTTCACGGCGGAAAAGAACTACATCGAGACCATGGGCAACGGCTTGGGCTGGATCGATTACGACCAGGACGGGTTGATGGACCTTTACCTGGTGCAGACGGCGGAGACCGCGTGGTACAAGCCTCCTCACCCGTTGCATTCCGCGCTCTATCATAACAATGGCGATGGCACCTTCACGGACGTGACAGACAAGGCCGGGGTCGGCGCCGTGGGCCTCTACGGTCAGGGCGTGGCCGTGGGAGATTATGATAACGACGGTTACCCCGACCTTTACGTCACCGGCTACGGCCACGCCATCCTTTACCACAACAACGGCAACGGGACTTTCACGGATGTGACCGCCAAGGCCGGCGTCGCCGACGAAGGCCAGTGGTCCACCAGCGCCGGCTGGTTTGATTACGACAAGGACGGATATCTCGACCTGCTGGTGTGCAACTACATCGACTGGACGCCCAAGAACAACTTGTATTGCGGCGAGCACCGGCCCGGCTACCGCGCTTACTGCCATCCGGACAACTATCGCGGGCTGCGGCTGAAGCTCTACCACAATAACCACGACGGCACGTTTACGGATGTGAGCGAAAATTCCGGTCTCGGCATCCCCGAGGTAAAAGGCATGGGCCTGGTCCTCGCGGATTTCAATAACGACGGCTGGACCGACGTGTTTATCGCCAACGACACGTGGCCGAATTCTCTCTTCATCAACAAGAAAGACGGCACGTTTGAGGATATCTCCTTCATGTCCGGGGTGGCCGCCAGCGAAGACGGAAAATACGAGGCCGGAATGGGCACCGACGCCGCCGATGTGGACGGCGACGGCTGGTTCGACATCTACGTTACGCACCTGGA
>JBELAJ010000230.1:0-12545 GCA_049508935.1 Terriglobia bacterium
TGTCAAGGAATATATTTGTGTGTATTCGTCACTATTTAGGCCTGAAAGGGAACGAGCGCTGCAAACAAAAGCATTACTCTCCGGAACTGCCCAAAAAATCCTTTGGACCGCGGAAGTTGGGTCAACCGGCGAGGCACAGCCTCGCCGAAGAACCAGGGATTGAACGGCGGAGGGCCGGAAAGGCGGAGCCTTTCCGCAAGACGGGGCGGCAGAGCCGCAGGTGTGGCTCGGCTGTTTCCGCACATGACGACGCAACCGACCCCTCACCCGTCCCGCTCCGGCTGATGAGAACGCCGGCAGCGGGACACCCTCTCCCCACGGGAGAGGGCACGATTCCAAATTGGGGGAGTACTAGGGTTTCAAGGCCGCAGAGCTTCGCTCTGCGCTAGCCGGGTCAATGAACGGGCTACAGTCCAAAACTCCGTCCCGCAGCGTGATGGCTTTGCCGCAGATTGCCGGGACGCGCTCGCCGGGGATTATGATTCCCACCAGGTTCAGCGGGTCGGCGGCGGAGAGGGTTATCAGTTCAGGATGTAGGGGCGCATCGCGATGAGCTCCCGCATCGGCGTGGCGCGCGGCGCGAAGTGATTCGAGCGCTGACGGCAGGGCAAACTGTTCACCCACGAAACCGTCCACGAAGCGGCCGCCGCGCACCTCTCCACGATCTTCGAGGCGCCGGAATGTAATCAACAGTTCCCGCCACTTGAACGGGAATTCCTCCCGCAAGGTCAGTTCGCGAAACACCACGCCGTAGCGCTCGAGCAGCACGGCGCAAACCGCTTCGAGAGCCTTCGAGCGGTCCGCGGCCTCGCCTGGAAAGAGCAGCGACCATCGACCCGTGCTATGGCGCGGGCGAGCCTTGCGCCCCCGGCCTTGCCCGGAGCGCCGTTTGGGGTCGATGAGGGCGCGCAGGTTGTCGAAGCCATCGGCGGTGAAGAGACCCGCGGCCACGAGTTCCCAGAGGGCCGTTTCGACTTCCGACTTCAGACGGCCGGTCCCGCGCACGATGTCTGCGAAGAATGAAGCGCCGCGCTGCCGGACGTAATCGAGCACCTCGCGCGCAACTTCGCTGAGCGCTCGCGACACATCAGCAACAGGGGCGTGGCGCGGCATCATCCAATCCGATTCTTCCCTCACGAAGAAGGTGATGGGGGCGACGCTGGAAGGAGTGATGCGGCGGGCCGACTCTTGTAGTGCGGGCGTCTCGCCCGCGGTGGCGCGGGCATCCCCTCGTTCCACTCGGGGCAAGCTCTGCCCGCGCTCCCTCGCGCGCGAGCGGGACGCTCCCGCGACCGCGGGCGGGACGCCCGCGCCACTCAATGCCGGGTGCGGGGACAAACGGCCCCAGCCCACGGTTCCCGTCAGGCAAAGGTGGTCGAGGATTTGCGAGTCGTAGTCGGCGACTCGACGCGCCAGGATCTGCGACTCCCACGCATTGGCGGGCGCTTCGAATCCCTGCAGTCGCCGGATGACTTCCAGCACGCCGCGTTCGGCACTCACTTGCGTGCCCGGGGCAACATGTTGCCAGCGGAGCAGCCAGCGCATGAATAGTGCTCGAGTGACAGGCTGAATCTCCCTGCGCTGAGCGCCGAGCGTGAGACGGTGAATGCGGGCCAAAAGCCTGCGATCACACCACTCAATGGGAAGTTGATGGCCCTCATCCCTCCCGGTTGTGTCATCCTGAGCACTTGGCATGTCATTCTGAGCCCGTTCGCTTCGCTCAGGGTAAACTCCGCGAAGAATCTCTGCAGTTGATTCCGCCGTCTCCGGTGAACTACGGGGATTCTTCGCTTCGCTCAGAATGACAGAAGACGGACTGAGGCTGACCGAAGAAGGGCGCGGAGTGAACTGCCCACGCAGCACACGGCCTTCGGCTTCGAGGCGCAGCATCGCAGACTCGATATCCGCAGGCGGCAAACCGACGATTTGCGCGAAGCACGCGACCTCGACCGGCCCGGAATGTTCCATCCAGCCTCGAACAAGCTGGACCAGCGCGTCGTCTCTTGAAAGGGCAGGCTCATCGACTTCGACCGGGCGCGTCTCGAATTGCGCCTCGGGGAAGAGCGTCAAGAAAGACTTGACCTTTTCCGCCGCAACCCAGAGGACGTGTTCGCCTACTCTGGCGCGGGCCGCGCGTTTACCGGCGACGAGTTCACGAAAGAGATCGCCCCACAGCGCGGCCACCGGTAGCACAGCCACTCTTGGCTGTGCATTCGGCTCTTCTGAAAAAACCTCCCGCACAAGCAGGAGTGGCTCTGCTACCCCTGCTTCCGGAATACCAGTGTGCACAGGCAGGAGTGCCTGTGCCACAGGCGGAAGGAAGTTCTCGGGCAAGGCAACAAACACCTGGAGCACTTCGTTCAACTCGTCTGCGTCACGGACATCGGGCCAGGCTTCCTCGCGGACCTGCGCGATGGCGGCGGGATCGAGGCGGCCGATTTCCGTGAGCACGGTCTCCGGCATCACCCGGCGCAGAGAGACGGCGCGCGCGCGGCGCTCCTCGATGGGGGCATCGTCGAGGTAGGCGTAGGGATTGGCATTCAAGATCTCGTGGGAGAACTGCGATGGAGCGGGCGTGTCCACGGCGATGCAGCGGATGCTGCCGTCGCCGATGCCGCGCAGGACGCGCTTCAGGCCTTCGAGGTCGAGCGCCTCCGTAAGCACGTCCTTCATCACTTCGCGGATCAGCGGATGGTCCGGAATACGAATGTCGCCCTCGAGGTTGTCCTGGCAGGCGGCTGCGTCCGGGAAGACCGCGGCCAGCAGGTCGTCGGCGCGCATGCGCTGAATCTGAATCGGAATCTTCTTTCCGTTGCGAAAGCGCGGCAGCGCCAGGGCGCGCGTCGCATCCCAACGCCAGCGCGTGGCGAAGATGGGCGAAACCAGCGCGGCCTGTTCGAGGACCGGCGCGGCGGATTGTGGCAAAAGAAAATGGAAGACGTCGGCCAGGGGAAAACTGTGCTGCTCGCCGAGCGAGATGTTCAGGCCGTCCTCGGTGGCGGCGGCTTGCAGTTCAAAATTGAAAGAGCGGCAGAATCGTTTGCGCAGAGCCAAACCCCAGGCTTTGTTGATCCGGCTGCCAAACGGGGCGTGGATGATCAGTTGCATGCCGCCGCCTTCGTCGAAGAAGCGCTCGGCAATGATCGTTCGCTGGGTTGGAACCGCGCCCAGCATGGCGCGCCCGGCCAGGATGTATTCCACCGCCTGCTCGGCGCCGGAGTCGTCCAGACCGCATTGGTCTTTCAACCAGCTCACGGCTTCCGACGTAGCGCCGACCTTCAGGTCGGCATGTTGCAGGCGAACTCCGACTGTTGCATGGGTATCCTGATCCCCACGTGCCGACCTAAAGGTCGGCGCTACCAGTTCGCTGACTTTCTCGCGAATCGCTGCAACTTGGGCGGAGAGTTCGGGAGTGCGGGCAGGGGCCTCGCCCAGCCAGAAGGGGATGTTGGGGGCCGCGCCGTGCGCATCCTCCACCAGCACGCGTCCTGAATTGCCCTCGACCCTCGAGATGCGCCAGGAGGTGTTGCCCAAGAGGAAAACATCGCCGCCCATGCTTTCGACGGCGAAATCCTCGGCCACGGTGCCCACCGTCACGCCGTCGGGCTGCGCGACAACCGTGAAAAGCGCCGATTCAGGGATGGCGCCGCCATTGGTAATGGCCACCATGCGACTGCCGCGCCGTCCCCGCAGGCGATGCCCGACGCGATCGCGATGCAGATAGGCGCCGTAGCGGCCGCGGCGCGCGGTAATCCCCTCGGACAGGATTTCGAGCAGCGCGTCGAAATCCTGGCGCGGTAAATCGCGGTAAGGATAGGCTCGACGGACTACTTGATAGAGATCTTCCTCGTTCCAATCTTCCGAAGCGCACATCGCCACGATCTGCTGAGCGAGGACGTCCAAGGGGGCGTCCGGAATGTCGAGGCGGTCGAGTTCGCCCTGCCGCAAGGCGTGAACCAGCGCCGCGCATTCGATCAGGTCGTCGCGGGTCATGGCGAAAAGGCGGCCCTTGGGCACCGCGCCTCGCCAATGGCCGGCGCGGCCGACGCGCTGCAAAGCCACCGCGATGGAATGAGGCGAGCTGATCTGGCAAACCAGGTCCACCGTGCCGATGTCGATGCCGAGCTCGAGTGAGGCGGTGGCCACCAGCACGCGCACCTCGCCTGCCTTCAGCCGGTTCTCCGCAACCAGCCGCACTTTGCGCGCCAGGCTGCCGTGATGCGCCGCCACGGCCTCCGCGCCCAGGCGCCGCGCGAGGTGATGCGCAATCCGCTCGGACTGCCTGCGTGTGTTCACAAAGACCAGAGTCGAGCGGTGCTGCTGCGCCAGTTCCGCCAGCCGGTCGTAAACCTCTTCCCATATGTCGTTCGTGGCGATAGGACCAAGCTCGCTGCGCGGCACCTCGACGGCAAGATCCAGCGCGCGGCGGTGGCCGATGTTCACCATGACTGGCTCCGCGCGGCCGCTGCCGGCTAAGAACCTGGCAACCAACTCGAGCGGCTTTTGAGTAGCGGAAAGTCCAATGCGCACTGGCGGCCGGCTCGGTCGCGCCTGCTCGACCAGCGCTTCCAGCCTTTCGAGCGAGAGCGCCAGGTGCGCGCCGCGTTTGTCGTCCGCCACGGCGTGTATTTCATCCACAATCACGGTTTCAACATCGCGCAAGAGGGCGCGGCTTTTTTCCGCCGTCAGCAGAATGTAGAGAGATTCGGGGGTCGTCACGAGAATGTGGGGCGGCTGCGCCAGCATTGCCCGCCGCTCCGGCGCCAGCGTGTCGCCGGTGCGCACCGCCGCGCGGACGGGCGTCATCGGCAACCCGTGCGCGGCCGCGAGCGCGGTGATTTCCGCCAGCGGCACTTCCAGATTCTTGCGAATGTCGTTGCTCAATGCCTTGAGCGGGGAAACATAAAGCACTTCCGTGCGGTCCTCGAGGACGCCGCCGAGGGACTTGCGAATCAGGCGATCGATGCAGGCGAGAAACGCCGCCAGCGTCTTGCCCGAGCCAGTGGGCGCCGAGATCAGCGTGGATTTGCCAGCGAGTATCGACGGCCAGCCCTGCTCCTGAGGTTCCGTGGGCGAGCCGAACCTCAGCGCGAACCATTCCTGAACGAGCGGGTGCGCCCAGGCCAGAGAAGCAAGGGACTTCATGTTTTTCAACCCCGAAGTCGACATCTTATTTCAAGTTTAGCCGGACCTCGGAAAAACGCAATCTGTCAATGACACGACTACTTGTGCGGCGGTATAACCGGAGTTATACTGCTGTTATGAAAACAGCGATCTCGATTCCTGACCCTCTCTTCCGGGCGGCGGAACGGGAAGCGAAGCGGCAGAAGGTATCCCGCAGCCGCTTCTACGCCCGAGCGGTCGAGGCCTATCTGAAAAGGCAGGAAGCGAAGGGTGTAAAGGAAGCACTCGATGCCATTTATGCGACGGAAGATTCCTCCCTTGATCCTGAGGTCGCACGTATGCAAAGCCTGTCGGTTGGTCCTGAGGAGTGGTGATGCGCCGAGGCGAGATCTGGTGGGCCGCCCTACCCCCGCCAACGGGGTCAGGCCCAGGGTTTCCCCGTCCGGTTCTGGTTATCCAAGCTGACGAATTCAACGAGAGCAAAATCAAGACGGCGCTCGCGGTGATCCTGACTACGAACCTACGACTGGCAGCGGCGCCAGGTAATGTGCACTGCGGATCGAAAGAAACGGGACTCCCCAGGGATTCGGTTGTGAACGTGTCTCAGGTTGTAACAGTTGACAAGATGCTCTTCACGGAGCGGGTGGGAGTAATCCCCACTCATTTGCTGGTTCGGGTGGAGGACGGGCTAAGACGCGTCCTTGGCCTGTAGCTGCGCAGAGGTGGAAACTACATTGGCAAATCTTCAGGCGACTATTGAGGAACTCTACGACGCGCCGGCCGAGCAATCCGGCGAAGAATACTATACGGCATTCGATGAATTCAAACTGTCTCTGAACGAGGGGCGGATTCGGGCGGCGGAGCCTGATGCGAATTCGCCGACGGGCTGGAAGGTGAATTCCTGGGTAAAGAAGGGGATCCTGCTGGGCTTCAGGATCGGGCGCGTTACCGAGATGGGACCTGCGGGTTTTCAGTTTCGCGACAAGCACACGTTCCCTTTGAAGCAGATTCGCTGGAACCTGAGCGCGCGCGTGGTGCCCGGCGGCTCCTCAATTCGGGACGGCTGTTACATCGGCAAGAACGTGACCTGCATGCCGCCTATGTTTGTCAACGTAGGAGCCTACGTGGACGACGCCACGATGATCGACTCGCACGCTTTGGTGGGTTCGTGCGCGCAGGTGGGGAAGCACGTTCACCTGAGCGCCGGGGCACAACTCGGCGGCGTGCTCGAACCGGTGGGAGCCATGCCCGTGATTGTGGAAGACTTGGTTCTGGTGGGCGGCAACTGCGGGGTCTACGAAGGGACGATTGTCCGCAAGGGAAGCGTTTTGGCAGCCGGAACGATTCTAACCGGGTCGACTCCCGTCTACGATTTGGCGAGGGACGCGGTCTATCGACGCGAGGTTGAAAAGCCGCTGATAATCCCCGAGGGGGCGGTGGTGGTCCCCGGCGCGCGCGCCATCACCACTGGCCGAGGCAAGGAACTGGGCCTTTCCCTCTATACTCCCGTGATCATCAAGTATCGCGACGAGAAGACGGACGAGTCGGTGCAACTGGAAGAACTGTTGCGGTGAGCGCCGGCGGCGCCCCGGGTCCGGCCTGTGCTAGGTACAAATTGCCTTTGACCAACGGCTCAGGCAGGAGTGCCTGAGCTACTTATTAGGCGATAGATTACTTTTATGGCAGTGATAAGTAAATTGAATTGTGCTTGACCACCTATCTGGCTTATCCTTACATCGTTTGAACCCCTAGAGCGGTGGTCCGTGGGCTCGAGGGGGTGTCAAAACAATGTATTATTCGCTTTTCAACAGGAACGTTATCCGTCTCATCCTTACGGCGCCGCCGGCCAAAGCGCTGTGCGGCGTACCCACAGAAACATCCATCGCGATTATGTAGCCGCCGGCCTGCGAGCTGAGCGGCAAACCCCTTAAGAAAGCAATCGGTGCAACGGCAGGTGCGAGCGCCGAAATAAAAGATTGACGGGGGCAGGGTAGAATGGTAATCTACCTACCGACTGGTCGGTAGCAAGCGCCCTCCGCCATCGGAGCGGGAGAGAAGATGCCTAAACTTTTTTCGGGTTCGGAACTCTTATTGGAAAGTCTCCGTCGTCAGCAGGTGGAGGTGTTTTTCGGGCTTCCCGGCGGTGCTGTGTTGCCCCTTTACGACGCCCTCTACAGCGCCGGCATTCGTCACCTTCTGGTGCGGCACGAGCAGGCTGCTGCTTTTGCCGCCGATGGCTACGCGCGCGTCACCGGCAAGCCCGGGGTTTGTCTTGGCACCTCGGGGCCCGGGGCGACAAATCTGATCACCGGCCTGACCTCGGCGATGATGGATTCCATCCCCGTGGTGGCGTTGACGGGCCAAGTGCCCCTCGCGCTGATCGGCAAGGATGCCTTCCAGGAGGCCGATACCATCGGCATCAGCCTTCCCAGCACCAAGCAATCGTTCCTGGTGCGGTCGGCGTCCGAGATTCCGGGCGTGATTCAGGCTGCCTTTAAGTCCGCCGTTTCCGGACGGCCTGGCCCGGTGCTGGTGGATCTTCCTAAGAGCGTGCTGATGGAAACTGCTGAGGCCAACTTCCCTCCGGCTGCCGGCCCTGTACCTTCGGAGCTCCCGCACGAGTGGACCGATGACGACCTGGAGCGCGCCGCGGACATGATCCTGGAGAGCAAACGGGCGGTGCTCTATGTGGGCGGCGGCGTGATCACCGCCAACGCGTCTGAGGAGTTGCGCGAGCTCGCCGATTTAACCCACATTCCGCTCACCACTACGCTGATGGGCCTGGGCTGCTTCCCGTCGCGTCACCCCCTCTCTTTGGGCATGTTAGGAATGCACGGGTCCTATGCCACCAACACGGCCATCTGCCAATGCGACTTGCTGATCGCTGTCGGCGCGCGGTTTGATGACCGCGTCACGGGACGCTTGAACGGTTTTGCTACCAACGCGAAGAAGATCCACCTGGACGTGGACCCCTCCGAGGTCAACAAGAACGTGCGCGTGGATGTGGCGTTGGTCGGCGACGCCAAGGAAACTCTGCGCGCCCTGCTTGCAGTATTGAAGCGGCGGAACAGCCCGCCCCGGATGGAGAGACAGCAGTGGCTGCAACGCATCGAATCCTGGCGTTCCGAGCACCCGCTGACCTACGACAAGTACGCCAACAACGTCAAGCCGCAATTCGTGATCGAGACCCTTTCGCAATATGCCAGTGAGGATGCCATCGTGGCGGTCGACGTGGGGCAGCACCAGATGTGGGGCGCGCAATTCTGGAATTTCACGCGCCCGCGGGCCTGGCTCTCGTCGAGCGGGCTCGGCTCGATGGGCTACGGATTCCCGGCGGCCATGGGGGCGCAAATGGCGTTCCCCGACCGGCAGGTGATCGCCATCGTCGGGGACGGCGGGTTCCAGATGACTCTGAACGATCTCTCCACCGTGGTGCAGTACCGGGTTCCGGTCAAGATCGCCATCATCAACAATCGCGCGTTGGGGATGGTCCGCCAGTGGCAGGAGATCTTCTTCGAGAAGCGCTATTGCGACATCGACCTGGATTTCGCCCCGGACTTTGTAAAGTTGGCCGATGCTTACGGGATTCGCGGGGCGCGGGTCGAACACCGTACAGACGTTGCGGATGCGGTGCAGGATTTTCTGAGCGATCGCGAGCCGCGCCTGATCGACTTCTGGGTTGATCCGGCCGAAAACGTTTATCCCATTGTTCCGCCGGGAGCGTCGCTGGCGGAAATGGTCGTGGAGCCGCCGCACGTGTTGGTGGAAGAGGAAGCACTCGACGATCTGTGGGCGGTATAGCGAGGCCATGTAGGGGGACGGCTTACCGTCCCCTTCCGAGGGTAGGGCAAGCCCTACCCCTACGTCCGAATGCGATTGAGATCGAAAAGGGGTGGGTTATGCAGTGGTTACTGACTCTTGAAACGAACAACGACATGATATCGGTCTGCCGGCTGATGAATATCTTCCGCCGCAAGAGCCTGAAGATTACCACCCTGACGATGACGGCGCGTCCGTTGGGGTTCTCCCTGATGGGCGTTGTGGATTCGGCGGAGGCCGATGTCGATTACCTCTTCAACTTCTTGCGGAAGACGGAGGGAGTGCAGCACGTCACTTGCTACCGGCATGAACCCTTTCCGAACGCTTCCTTTGTTTTCATCGACTCCGAAGAGGACAACTCGGGAGTCACTCGAGTGCTCGAGGCGTTTCCACATTCGAAGCTGATCTTTGCCAGTCATGGGAAATATCTGTTGGAGATTCCGGCGGAGAGGCGGCGAATCTCCACCTCGGTAGGCTCTCGAGACGCGGCGTTTCATCCCTTCGCTTGCGTCAGGACTACACGTAGCGCCCCGCAACCGGAGCTTGCGGCAGTTCCGGCTTGATTTTCCCATACAGGACCAGGTAAAGAACTGATATTCTGCAAAGAGCCCTACGGGGTTTTCATTCCGAATGGTGATGGGCCTGCGGCCCGCCCAAAGGGATGAGAACGGAAGTGTATATTTCAATTCATGGGGAAACGAAATGGCAAAAGTCTATTACGAAAATGACGGAGATTTAAAGGCCTTGACCGGTAAAACGGTCGCGGTGATCGGTTACGGAAGCCAGGGCCACGCGCATGCGCTTAATCTGCGCGACAGCGGGTTAAAAGTTATTGTGGGCGAAGTGCGTCCCTCCACTCCTCAGGCGAAAGCCAAGGAGGCGGGTTTTGAAGTCGTTGACGCGGCTGAAGCCGCGCGGCGTGGCGACCTCATTGCCTTACTCATCCCTGATCACGTGCAGCCCAAAGCCTACAAGGAACAGGTGGAGCCCAACCTTGGCGAAGGGAAGACGTTGTTGTTTGCCCACGGGTTCAGTATTCACTTCAAGTTCATCACCCCCCCTCCGACCGTGGATGTCGTCATGATTGCACCCAAGTGTCCCGGCCACCGCTTGCGCGAGTTGTTCCAGGAAGGCATCGGCGTCCCGGCCCTGCTCGCCGTCCAACAGGACGCCTCCGGCCACGCCGTCGAAACCGCGCTGGCTTACGCCAGAGGGCTCGGGAGCCTCAAGGCAGGTGTCATCCGCACCACCTTCAAAGAGGAGACCGAAACAGATTTGTTCGGTGAACAAACGGTGCTGTGCGGCGGCGTGTCGGCGCTGATCACGGCGGGATTTGAAACCCTGGTCGAGGCGGGCTACCAGCCGGAGATCGCCTATTTCGAGTGCCTGCACGAATTGAAGCTGATCGTGGACTTGATTTATCAGGGTGGCATCAAGTATATGCGCTACTCGGTGAGTGACACGGCTGAATACGGCGACTACACCCGCGGACCCAAGGTGATTGACGCGCATGTGCGTGAGGCCATGAAGAAAATCCTCGCCGACGTTCAGAATGGAAGCTTCGCGAAAGAGTGGATGGACGAGAACGCCCAAGGCCGCAAGAAGTTCCTCGAAATGCGCGCCAAGGCTGCAGACAATCTGATCGAGAAGGTTGGAAGTGAGTTGCGGAAAATGATGCCTTGGATCCAGGGCTCGAAAGAGGAAGTCACCGCTGCCCAGGCCGAGGCGAGACGATAACCCCACCCAGCAACCCCGTGGGTCGCGCCCGGCAGGCTGATGAAAAACCCTCGGGTCCTGTCATTCTGAGCGAAGCGAAGAATTTCGGCAGTGGCAGTTCCAACGAACTACAGAGATCCTTCCTTCGTTGCACTCAGGACCGCCTTTGGCTCCTCAGGATGACAGGCCAATGGGTTTTTCGGCAAGCTGCCAGTTCGCAGGAGTGATATGAAACCAGCAACAGACGTTTCTCAGAAGGCCGCTCGGGCCGCTAAGCCTTTTCACTTCCGTGTCAAAAAACTCGCTCTCATCGGCGCCGGAAAGCTGGGTGAAGCATTGCTCTCAGGAGTCTTAGGCTCGCAGCTTATTCCTGTGGCGAGCGTCGAAGCGACCGTAGCGGAAGCCGACAGGCCGCGGGCTGATTACCTAAAAGAGATCTATGGCGTCAAAGCCCATACGAACAACCTTCAGGCGGTCTCCGGAGCCGACCTGGTCCTTATGTGCTTGAAGCCGCAGCAGGTGAAAGGTGTTTTGCACGAAATCAGGAAAGTTTTGAGAAAGGATGCGGTGCTCATTTCGGTTGCAGCCTCGGTCACCACCGCCTTGATCGAGCGTGAGTTGGGACGGGCCGTGCGCGTGGTGCGGGCCATGCCCAACACGCCTTGCCTCATCCGCCAGGGCATGACGGCCCTCGCAGCGGGTCGGCACGCCACCGAAGACGACATCCTGATGGCACGCGAGATTTTCAGTTCCATGGGCCGGATCGTCGTCGTGAACGAAGAACATATGGACGCCATCACCGGCCTTTCGGCCTCCGGCCCCGCCTACGTTTACTTGATTATCGAGTCGCTCGCCGAGGCTGGAGTAAAGATGGGATTGCCGCGCGACCTCTCCACCGAACTCTCCGCCCAGACCTTGCTGGGCGCGTCCGCCATGGTGCTCCAGACCGGCGAGCACCCTGCCAAATTGAAAGACATCGTCACCACGCCGGCGGGTTGTACAATCGACGGCCTGCTCGAACTCGAGGAAGGCGGCCTGCGAGTTACTTTGA
The DNA here is from genome assembly GCA_049508935.1 of Terriglobia bacterium. GTDB lineage: Bacteria > Acidobacteriota > Terriglobia > UBA7540 > UBA7540 > CAVROP01. The sequence goes on from JBELAJ010000230.1 coordinate 11,711, forward strand.
TCAAAGCTGTGGTCCGCGCCGGCCAGCGCGCCCGGGAACTGGTGGAAAGCCAGAATACCTAGGAAGTCGAGGAGTCGAGAGTCGAAAGTTGAGAGTCCTAAGGACGCGATTGTCTAATCCTCAGGGAGTTGATCGATCAGCCGGACGATCTCATCCCAAAGGGTGTTGGAGCGATCGCCCACTAAGCTGATTTTGGTGGCCACATCCGTTAATTCATCCCAGAACTTTTCCGTTTGTGGGTTGAGGGCCAAGACCTTCTTGACCCCTTGCTGCGCGTCCCGCATCATGTCCTGATACTCTTCCATGAAGTCTTTGAGAGAGCGAACGTCGGGAATGGTGGGAGCGTTTGTTTTGGACATTGTCACTTCTCCAATCGCTCTTCCAACTTTCTCACCTTGCTTCGCGCGCTGTCAATTTCCCTTTCCCAGCCTCGGATGTGATCAGGGTTCGGCGCGGGTTTGGCGATCTCCTCTTTGGATTTCGGAAAGACTGCCCTCTCCCTTGGGGAGAGGGTGGCCCGCGACGGCGCTTTTATCAGCCGTCGTGGGACGGGTGAGGGGTTTCTTCCCCTCGCAAGCCACGTTGTCCAACCAAACCCCATCTCAGTTGTAGTTAACCAAACCCCATCTCAGTTGTAGTTTCCCGCTGTCCGGGTGACCCATCCATCGCGCCGCAGCCCGACTGATACTCGCGAATTTACGAAGCGAGCCCGCACCCCTCGCGCGCCCGCGGGTCTATGCGCCCGGGGGCGAGACCCCCAACCCCAGGGGGGGGGGTGTTTATTAAAAATGGGGCACCCGGGGGCACCGGGAAGACGGGGCGAAGCCCCACGCAC
>JBELAJ010000231.1:0-12304 GCA_049508935.1 Terriglobia bacterium
GCTGTCTCGGGCAGTTATCCACAGGCGTATTTTCGACCTTGCCAGGACAAAGTAAGCTCGAAATGACCGTCCACCGCGCCGCAAAGTCGGCGGCAGAGAGCTTGTGAGAAATGCGGGCTAGACTCTAGACTTTAAACTTTAGACTTTAGACTTCGCCCTTTAAGAACGCTTCTTTGTTCACCACGTATGGCATGTCTGCAGGGTTGCCGCCGTAGCGCCCCTCCAGAACGTCGATGACTCCCTGCACGCAACGGCCGGCCATACCCTTGTTGGGGTCGGGGGAAAGGCGCGTGACGCGGCCGGCGCTCGCGAAGTGAGAGAAGAGGCGGACACGATTTTCGAGTTTCGGATCGCGCAGTGGGGAGTCCGCTGGCAGGGGTTCCTGTTCGTAGACATCCAGCGCTGCGCCGGCAATCACCCCTTCGCGCAGGGCATCCACCAACGCCTTCTCGTCCACCACGGCGCCGCGCGCAGTATTCACCAGGAAAGCGGTGGGCTTCATCCAGCGAAGCGTTTTTTCGTTGAACAAATGATAAGTGGGATTCTTACCTTCCCCCTCCTGCACCAAGGGGACATGAACGCTAACGAAGTCCGCTCCTCTTAGCGCCGCCTCGAAGCTCACGTAGGTGATGGTGTGCCGCTCGGGGGTGAAGCCGTTCTTGAAGCGAACATCCATGGCCTCCTGGATCTTCCGCGCGAAGTCGTGGTCTTCAACGCCGCCGTCGTAACAGAGGAAATCTACGTCGAAGCTCATCGCCTTTTTGATAAAGGCCTGGCCGATGCGGCCTGTGCCGATGACCGCGATGGTCTTGCCCGTCACTTCATCACCCAGAAACGGCAGGTAGGGGTGCCAGATTCCCCAGCGGTTGTCGCGCACCAATCGCTCGCTGGGGCAGAGCCTGCGCGCCGCGTTGCCTAGAATGAAAAGCGCAAATTCCGCCGTGGCCTCGGTGAGCACGTCAGCAGTGTTGGTAAAGGGAATGTGGTGGCGGTTGGCGGCCGCTCGGTTGATGTTGTCAAACCCCACGGCGTACTGGGCCACGACTTTCAAGCTGCCACGTCCGACCTCGAAAACTTCCTCGTCGATGCGGTCGCGAAGCGTAGTGACGAGCGCATCAATCCCCGAACGTACTTTCTCAATGATCAGGCTCTTCAACGGCGGCTCGGGGTCGGGGTAGACTTCAACTTCGTAACCGCGCTCTCTCAAAACATCAAATGCCTCCTTGCCAATGTCGCAGGTGGCGAAAACGCGAAAGCGATTTGGTTTTTTAGCCAACTCGGCTCCGAATCGGTTTTGCTCTCCGAGATGTTCCCTTGCTGAAGAAGAACTTCAGCCCTGTTCGATAGCGGCTAAGTGTCAATAAATAAGGCCAAATAGGTCAAAAAGTACGCGATCAAACCGCCCACCGGTAAATGTACGCATCCTCTAGGCGACTGGGATTCAGACTTCTCGGCCAAGGCCGGTGAGTTCGGTTGCTAGCATGAACCGACCGGTTGACTTGGGATCGAAGCTCCCGAAACTCGTAGTCATTTAATCCCATCACGGAAATGTCGCTTAGTGAAAGTTCCCTCGTTTGCATTTCCGCGAGGACCTGTTGGATGCGCGTGTACACACGCAGGGGGCCTTCCCTGTCAACCAGGCTAGAGAACACGATTACCAAGCGCCAGCGATCGAGGTCCTCGAGGTAATGCCAAAAGGCAGCCGCAATGTGGAAACGGTGGGATTCCAGCCGTTTGATAAGCTCCTCGCCCTCCTCGACAAGCTCTTTCACCAGAACCGTTTTATACATTGCAGCACTCCGTCCGTGGGATCCTCTATCGCAAGCAGGATGTCTTTTGCTCGTTTCCCATCCTGAGGGTCGTAACGGCTCGCTCCGCTCCAATCTTTGACAATCGTCCAGTACGTCCCCAATTTGGAGCGTCCTGTTTTGAGCTCCTCTAAGAGGCCGCTCGCTTTCGCTAAATCCTGAAGGTCGTGAGTGTAATAGGACTTCCTGACTTCGTCTGGCTTGGGCGGGAACTCATGGAGCCTGACCTTCTTTGCAAGGCAGGCCTTGAGCGCACACTCGATGACATATCCAGCGACATAGTAGGCGGCGCTGTATCTTTTCTTACCGAGCAGGATTCTCGCGTCGTCCAATCGCGTTAAGGCCAATTTCTTGAAGTCCGCTCTATTCATATGGTCAGAATACACCCCCATGCCGCCAGTTCCCAACGCCTACTGACATCGCAACTCTCCGCCACTTCAGCACTCAGGGGCACTTTAAGTGACTTGCGGATCAAGCCACGCTTGCAAGCTCAGTCTTTTCGATGCTTCTAGCACTGAGATCGGTGGTAAGTCGTCGTAAACGCGGGGCCGAGCACTCCGCTGTCCGTGCTGCCCTACAGAAGGCCGCTCGCCCTGGACGTTTGGGGACTATTCAACTAGAGCTTCTTCTTCGCCCAATCTCCGATCCAACCCAACGCCTTCTGGAGGTTCTCCACTGAGTTGGCAAAAGAGAACCGCAGATATCCTTCGCCCCACGCTCCAAAAGCGGTTCCGGAGAGGCACGCCACGCCGGCTTCCTTCAGGATGGCGTCGGCCAGGGCGCCGGAACTCCACTTCGTGCCTTTGATGTTGGGAAAGACGTAAAAGGCTCCGTGGGGCTGTCGGCAACTGAATCCCGGGATGCGGTTCAAGCCGTCGACGATGACGCTGCGGCGCCGGCGGAACTCCTCGCGCATCAGCGCGACGGAGCTTTGATCGCCCCGCAGTGCTTCAACGCCCGCAATCTGGCTGAAGCTGGCCGTGCAGGAGTTGCAATTGGTCATCAACTGTGCAATCCACTTCGCCAGGTCCGGCCGCATCACGCCCCAGCCCATCCGCCAGCCAGTCATCGCATAAGTTTTCGAAAATCCGTTCAGGATAATCGTCGACTCCTTCATGCCGGGGAACTGGGCTATGCTTGTGTGCTCGCCCGCGTAGATCAACTGATGATAGATTTCGTCGGACAGCACCGCGATATCGCGCCCCGCAAGCGTATCCGCAAGCGCCTTCAGCCCTTCGCGGCTGATCACGCCGCCGGTGGGATTCTGCGGGCTATTGAGGATGAGCAAGCGCGTGCGGTCCGTAATCTTATCGAGGATCTCATCCACATCGACATCGAAGTTCTGGTCCTCGCGCAAACCATAGGGAACGGCCTGCGCGCCAACGAAGTTAATCATGGATTCGTAAATAGGAAAGCCGGGATTGGGATAAAGAACTTCATCACCGTGCTCGACCAGGGCCAGAATGACAAAGAACATGATGGGTTTGCCGCCGGGCGTGATGACGACCTCGCTCGGGTCAACCGGAATCCCCGAATGCCTGGCGGTGTACTCCGCCGCAGCTTCCCGAAGCTGAGGCAAACCGGCCGACGGCCCGTAGTGCGTCCAACCGTCGCGCAACGCTCGGACGCCGGCTTCCACGATGTTGGCGGGCGTCGCGAAATCGGGCTCCCCGATTTCCAGATGAACGATCTCTCTGCCCTGCGCTTCCAGAGCACGTGCGCGCACCAGCACCTCGAACGCCGTCTCGGTGCCCAGCCGCGACATACACTCGGCCAGGCGAAGCGTTTTTTGTGTAGTCGTACTCATGGCGTCGTCTCCTCCTCTTCACGAGTTGAAAGTCGAGAGTTAAAAGTCAAAAGTCGTAAATCAATAACAGGAACTCGAAACTATACAGAACGACTTGAATAATTGCGCATCCCTTCGTGGCACGGCCGTCTCGGCCGTGATCACGGGCGGGACGCCCGTGCCACAATTTATGTCGCTCTACATAGAAGCTCGATGACCGAAATTGCACGCCCCCCCGGGCTTTCAAGTTCCAGTTTCGGATTACATTGTCGGCCTTTCAGCCTTCAATTTCCAGCGCCAATTTCCCCTCTACCGTCTCGAGTTGGTGCCATTCTGAGCGTAGCGAAGAATCCCTGCAGTTGTAACGTTAAACGGCAATTGCGGAGCTTCGTCGCTTTCCCGAAAATCACGTCATTCCCGCGAACGCGGGAATCCATTGGTTCCTCGACCAACAATGGCCCCCCGCTTTCGCGGGGGTGACGACGTGGAAGATTTTCATTCCTTTGGGTGGGCCGCACACCCATCACCACTCAGAACGACACGCTCCGATCGGAGATTTTCGAGTTTCCATTTTCCAGTTTCCGGTTTCCATTTTCCAGTTTCCAGTTTCCATTTTCCGCTTCCCTACGGATGGAGCAGAATCTTTCCGAAGAACTCCCGGCTTTCCATTTTTCTTTGGGCGGCAGCAGCCTCCTGGAGCGGAAAGGCAGAGTCAATCACGGCCTTTAGCTTGCGCCGCGCAATCAATTTGAGAGCTTCGAGCAATTCCGCCTTGCCGCCCATGAACGAACCCATCACGGTGCGTTGCCGTCCAAAAAGGCCCTGGACGTTCAGCTTCACCTCTCCTCCGCTGGTCACGCCGCACGTCACAAGGCGCCCGTAGGTCGCAAGCGAGTTGAAGCATTCTTCCCACACGGCCGCGCCCACGTGCTCGACGATCACATCTACACCGCGCTTCGCCGTAAAGCGCCTGACCTCGCCGGAAATCGACTGCCGGCTGTGATTGATGACCTCGTCGGCGCCGAGGGCCCGTGCCTTCTCCAGTTTCCAGTCTGCTCCGGCAGTGGCAATCACGCGCGCGTTCACGGCCTTCGCGATCTGGATGGCCGCGCTGCCTACGCCCGAACCGCCGCCGATGACCAGCACATCTTCGCCCGGCCTGAGTTGAGCGCGGGTGAATAACATGTGCCAGGCGGTAAGAAAAACCAACGGCACCGCGGCAGCTTCGTCGAAGCTCAGATCACCGGGGATGGGTATGACATTCGCCTCGGGGGCCTTCACCAGTTCCGCATATCCGCCGTCCACGAAGACTCCGAGAACCGTGTAGTTCCGGCAGGCGCTGTCCAGTCCTTTGAAGCACGCCTCGCACTGCCCGCAACTGATCCCCGGGCACAACAGAACGCGCTCGCCTGCCTTCACACGCTTCACCTGCGCTCCCACTTCCGCGACTTCCCCGGAAATGTCGCTCCCCACGATGTGAGGGAGCGGAAGCTTCCAATCGCTCACCCCCTGCCGGAGCCAAAGGTCCAGGTGATTCAGGGCGCACGCCTTGACCCTCACTAATACCTCGTCGGCCGCGATTTCTGGGTCCGGGGCAGCTTCGTATTTCAGCACCTCGAGACCGCCGTGCTCGTGGAATCGGACTGCCTGCATGGATCACCCCCGCTGCTCAAAAGTACCATTCCTCGACGCCTCAAACAATGTATGATACGGCGGTGCGATCAGATTTCTCTGCAAACTCTGTACTGCTAATTCTCAAGATCTTTTGCAGCGCGCAGGGATTTCTGGTCTGGAATTTTGAATCTGGAATTTTGGATGCGCCCGAAAGGCCGCGCTGCGGCCTCTGCGGTAAAGCTTTAGCTCGCTTTATCCGAGACTCCGAATGCTTATGAGTGTGATCACGTCACTCCGAGGGCAAGCCGAGACTGATCGCGCGCCGCATGCTTCTTTGGCGGTTGGCCCGCCGCTCGATCGCATCGACTTGGCGCTCGCGGCTGTCCTGGCGCTGGGCGCGCTGGCCATGTTTTGGAAGGTGATCTTCACTCCTTCCATGCTTTGGTTTCGCGATGTCTCAAATTTCACCTATCCCTGCGCGCGCTTCATTCAACAAATCTGCCGCCAGGGCGAGTTGCCGTATTGGAACCCTTACTTGAACTGTGGGCAGCCACTCCTTGAGAATCCCAACCAGTTATTCTTCTACCCCTACACGCTGTTCATGATCCTTCTGCCTATAGATTTCGCCTACCCGTTTTTTTACGTCGTGCACGTGGCGCTAGCAGGCATCGGCGCGTACCTCCTGTGTCGGCGCTGGGGTCAAAGCCGCCAGGCCGCATTCTTCGCAGGATTTGCCTTTGCTTTCAGCGGCCCCTTGCTGTCGCTCGGCAACTTGTATAACCACGCTGCCTGTGCGGCCTGGATGCCTTGGGCACTGCTCGCCACGGACCGGGCCGTGCAAGGAGCGCGGGCGTCTCGCCCGCCGTGGCAGGAGCGTCCCGCTCCTGCGCACGGGCAGGATGCCCGTGCCACAGCGGGCGGGACGCCCGCGCCACCAATAGCAGTTCGCCCCTGGATTCTTCTGACCTTGGTTTTTGCCTTGCAGTTTCTGGCCGCTGAGCCATTTACCCTGATAGCAACTGTCGGTCTTTGTTTTGCTTACGCCCTATATATTGAAGGAACACTTCATCCTCTTATTTCTTCTGCAAATTTGCGCATCCTGGCCGGGTTCATGCTTTCGGGGTGCTTCATGCTCGCGCTCTGCTCCGTCCAGTTTTTGCCGTCGGTAGGTTTCTTAGCTAACTCGCACCGTGGAGCGCAGGGGATGCTATTCCGCGAGACGGCAAACTGGGCGTTCCAGCCTCTCCTGTTGATGGAGATGCTTGTGCCGGGATTCTATGGGCCCGCCTTGACCTCACCGACAACCTGGAACACCATCGCAGATGACGGTAACAGCCCCTACTTCATTTCCGTATTTGTGGGTTTCGTGCCGCTGTTCTTTGCTCTCTGCGGCTGGGCTCTGGGACGGGACCGCCGCCGGAACTTCGTGGGAGGGTCGGCAATAACGATTCTCTTGCTCTCCTTTGGCCACTTCACTCCGCTTTTTTCACTCGCATACTTGCTTGTCCCCGTGCTCTGCCTGGTGCGCTTTCCCGTGAAACTGCTTGTCCCCTTCGTGATGCTGGTCGCGATCCTGGCCGGGTGGGGATTAGACGCTGTCCGAGGAGAAGTAGCCTTGTGGCAGGCCCGGCGCAATCGGGCCCTGTGGCCACTGGGGGCATTGCTCGGGTGTTGCGTGCTGATTTGGCTAGCGGTCAGCGCCGTGCCAGATCTCGCGTTGCGACCCGTGGCTTGGACGCTCCTCCTGCAGGGCCATCCGGCGAACGAAGTCTCGCAGATGGCTCATTACCTGGAAGCCATGGTACGACTTTACCTGCCCGGAATCGCCGGCTTCCTCCTCGCCGGGCTTCTGCTCCTGATCGGCCTCGTAAGTAAGAAACGCTGGGCAATTTGGGGTGTGCCGGTATTCGCCATTCTAGGGATGGTCCAGCTTTTTGCGGAGGGCTTTGGCGCCAACCCTTCGGTCCCTCGTGCTTTCTATGACTATGTACCTCCCGTTGTTTCCCAACTCAGAGGTTCGCCAGGGACATACCGCGTCACTTCGCTAACCCGCGTTTCTGCTGCCTCGAAAGGCCTTCAGAATTTCGTGAATTTTAGCTCTATCCCCGAGGCCGCCGCGATTCCGCATGTCGCACAGGGGATATTCCGCCAAAGGCTCTTATTGGCTACTGGGTCGATGTCTCAGGGTGTGGAGGGAAGCCTCAATCTGGATTTCGACGACCGCTCGCTGCCTCCTTTTCTCTTCGACATGTGGATTTACCTCCTCACCCAAGCTCCTGATGCTCTCCGGGTGGATTGCCTGCTGGGCCGGACCAACACGAAGTACATCATTCGCCCCACCCGGCATGTTACTTCAGACGCAACGGTGGTCAGCGAGATCTTCACCGGCTCTGCCAAACCGAGCTACCTGTTCGAGAACCCTTACTTTTTGCCTCGTGCGTATGTGGCAGGTACGTCTGTTTTCACCAAGAGCCCGATCGAGACCCTCTCCGAGTTGGCATCGCCGCAATTCGATGCCGCGGACAAGGTGATCTTAGCCGTTGATCCCGGCACCGCTCCCGCCGTGCATGGCTCGGGCTCCGTAGGTGGCGTCGAGATCAGCGAGCACCAGCCCAATCGAGTGGCACTGAAGGCCGAGCTTTCACGGCCCGGGTATGTAGTCCTGCTCGACCGCTACGATCCAAATTGGCGCGCGAGCATTGATGGCCGCGAAGTCCCGGTGCTCCGCGCCAATCAGCTTTTCCGCGCCGTGTACGCCGCGCCCGGCAGGCACTTAATAACCTTCGCCTACCGTCAGCACGGCCTAGTACCTGGAATACTGGTGACCTGCGTTGCTATGGTGGCTCTTTCGTGGCTGTACGTGCGAAACCCTACTCTGAAGTTCTGAGTGAGTGTCTAGCCCAGAGGTGGGCGCACTTTTCCCTCGACCGCGGCTCGCCTGGAAACCGGGAAAAGCAACAGAGGAAACCAAGTAGGATTGCCTCTTCGCTCGCTACCCTTTCGGGGGCACGTTTAGTTCGTATAGTTCAAAATCGGTATAACTAACTGCGGGCCGATAGTTGCTGATGAAATAATCGGTTAGTGGAGGACATTGTCGAAGACGAAGGTACTCTTCTGAGTCCAACTCGGTGTGGGTTAAGACGGGAGCCGCATCATGGCGCTCCACTACAAAGTACCGGGGGCGGTCGGCCTGCAACGTATTGGCCAACTCTTGGCACCACTGAGGTTGACGCCAATCGGCCATCAACGGCCAATTGTAGAGGAACCGGCCAGGGCTATCCCGCTGCGCTAGGAAATTAATCAGACTGGCATGTCCCCACACAAAGACCTCATCCGCAGGCTTGGAGTTCTTCTTCACGTAGGTGATTATCCGCAGCTTGTCTCCCAGCTTCTCAAACACAATCTGGTTCCAATAGACACTGTACGAAACCTCCGGATTTCTCCACCAGTCACGGAGGAAAGCGTACTGTTGCACAATTCGTACGCCTTCTTCTGACAGTAAGGCGAAGACCAGGCTTGCGAGTATGACCCAGAGCATGGCACGGGCCAGGGACCATCCTTGTTGCCCGAACACCCGGCGAGCAAACCTGAATCCTCTCCAGAGGTTGACCAACACGTATCCCCAGAAGATCGAAATGAACGGATAACAAGTTTCGAAATAATATGAGTTGAATTGGCCCTGCAGGGCCGCGCAAAGGTATCCTGTTAACCCCAGGAAGCATACGGGAGCAAGAAAACGAACTTCCCGCCGCCTCCAGGCAATCAGCAAACTGACCGGAACCATGACCTCAGTCAAGTAGCCAAGGTGAAACTGGGTTAGGCGCAGAGCCGTCACCAGGGATTGGAGACCTTCCTGCTCGGCCATCCACCGGAAGTGCCCGGCGGCAAAGCGTGGCAGTATTTCGAACTGGCTCTCTCGCATTGCCGGCCACGCGCCGGAAAACCAGAAGTAGGCTATACCGCCGGCGATCGCAACAGCAAAGCCGATGCCAACGAACCAAGCACGGGTCAGCCAGCGCTTCCAACCAACCACCATTCGCACCCGTGTTGACCCCTGATCCCACCCTCGGAAATCAACGACAGGCAGCAGCAGGAGCGCCGGTACAAACAATGCGGAGTTGTATTTCAACCAGAACGCAGCCCCTAACGCGAGACCCGCCGCCACGAACCGAAGGTACCGGGCTAATGCCTTCAAAGAAGCTGACCGACGGCGTATCGGCCGTTCTTGTCCGCCTTGTGACGACCTCAGACCGGCACTCGCGTCATCCGTGGCTGGGCGGAACCCCGGCCCGATTTGCACCAATAGGAACCAAGCTGCAAATACGAAAAGCATCAGGAACGTGTCGGCCTGCCCAGCATGGACGTAGCCTTGACGGCAATGTCTAACAGCATTGAAAACCATAGCCAGGGCCGCCGCAGGCTCTCCGACGAAGCGACGGGCGAAGTAAAATATGCACAGCGAGATGGCCATTAGCCAGAGAACATCCACCACGCCTACGCACCACGGCACGGGTCCGAAAATCTTCACGATCAGCGCGTAGATGTAGAAAATCCCCGGCGGTTTGATGTCCCAAACGTCACGGTAAAGCAGGCTGCCGCGGAGGAGTCGCTGGCCCATCGAGCAGAAGAGCGCTTGGTCAATTGCAATGGGATACCGAAGGTCAGGAAGGCCCCGAAGCAATACTCCCGTCATCCCGGCCAGAAGCCAGGCGCGTGACTGCAGAAGATTCCGAAAGGGGCGGTCGATCATGGGCGTGAATCCTAGGTCGATGATAGGTTCGCCATCAGCGTATCCGTGTTTCTAGTTCGTACTGAGTAGCTCGCTGACCATTTGTCGACCTGCTCCTTTGATAATTACTGTGATACGCAGACTCGGCCGTGCGCAATCAGTTTCGGGCGTGCTCCTGCTCTCCGTTGCTCTGCAACAGGTACCAAGCCTCGAAATAGAGCAGCGGTTCAGGCCGCTCGGAATGCCAGGAACGACTGATAGTTGTGTCCCGCCAGTCCCAGAGACGCTTGTGGTTGAGGTCGACGTTCGCCGGAGATGCGTCCCAATTAATGCTCTCGAGAGGACGGTAATAGCACGCGCCTACGATCTGGATCCAGAACGCCACGGCCACGGCGATGCCAAACACCACGCGGAGCACCGGACGGGTGAGGATCTGGGCCCATACCCGCACAAGGAAGAAAACCAGGAGCGGGAGGAAATCCGTGCAATAACGCGGTCCAAAGCACCAACCGCCCCACCACTATCCAAAGCGCGCGTGTAAGCAGAACACCGCGGCGATTCCCAGGAGTAAACATCGCTCCCAGCCGAAACGGTGCTCTTTCCATGCCCGCGCGCATCCCCAGAGAGCGAAGACCGTCCAAGGTATGAAGATCAGTAGTCCACGACTGGGACTGATCAACTGCCCTGCAATTCCATCCAGTAGGTGGTAGCAGCCAGGGGTCCTGTAGAGTGGGCGAAACTTGGCAAATAAACTGCCAGGAGAACGATCCCAAGCATCGGCAACCGCCGCAACGGACGGGTTCAAGCCGACTTTAGGCAGAAAATAGGCTCCAGAAACTGAGCCGCAGTAGTGCAGGTTATAGGCCAGGGTAAGGCCCCCGACGATTGCTACTGGAACGCAGAACAACCAAACCCGCTTGGGCTGTCGAATGATCATGAAGCCCGTGAGGAGGACGAGGAACGGGAGGAATTGCATAGCATTTGAGACTAGCAGCGTAACCGCGGCGCCCACGCACAACGGGTAGAACCATGATTGGGAGTCGCTGAGTAGCGCGCAAAGGAGCAGTGCAAAAGCCAGTTCCGTAAAGCCCTGGCGCCAGAGGGACTGGCTTGAGATGCTCCAAGTGCTGCTGGCGAACGCATAAACGAGGGCCAAGACCAAGCTTGCGCGCCGCGTGGCCGCCCTGCGCAACGCAAAGTAGAGGACACCTACCGAAAGTGCAGCCACCAGCGAAGCGCTCAACTTCTCCATTACGTCAACTATCGCCTGTGCCCTCAGATCTCCAGTTGCCGGGTCAATGTGCAACCGAGAGAACCACCGTGCTGGGAATACATAGAGAGGACTGATTACAACGGGCAATATCACGGGGTAGTTGGAAAGCCAGTGGGGGCCGATTTTGGCAGCGTAGTAAACTCCATAAAAGCCCCGGGCCCGGGGCAGATACGGCTCGATCCAGGGTTCGAGGTAGAAGCTTCCGTGAAGCACCAGATTAAACGGCAGCACGCGTGCGGGCGCACTATCGTTAGTGCTAATTGAGCGGCAGTTGACATTGTAGATAACGAATGCCACAAACACCAATAGAACGAAATCTCGCCACTCAGAGCTTGACTGCGGAGAGTTCTTTGCCATTGCAAATCCCAGCTACTTCGAACGCGGTTTCATTCGCGATTGTACACCCTGGCCAAACCTGGCAGACCCTTGGCTCGTGCGAAAGACCTCCATCTTCGCGCGCATCGACCTGCGAAGCACCCGCAAACAAAGACTTTAGAGCAGTCTTGGATTTCAATCTCTAGCACCAAAGTACCCGGAAAACAAGCAGCAAACTGCGGGGCTGATCCCTCGACAAGCACGTACGACGCTCACAGAGGCACGCCGCGGCGTGCCCTTACGAGCTTCGCGTAATCACAGATCGAGTGACGCGCGGCAAGAGACGTGACTTTACTCCGCGCGCCCTGGCCAGGCGGAAACGCCGCGACCGCCAAACTGCGGTGGTCACAGCACTAGTCGAGGCGCTATAACTCCAGGATTTGGCGCAGGCCCTCTTCAACGGCGCGGAGTTGGTCTGTGGAAACGATGTCCAGCCGAGCTACTAGCCTCTCTTTTGCTATGGCTCGAATCTGGTCAACCACTGCGACAGCCGAGCGGCCGGCGCACACGACGGGAACGAGAAGAGGCGGGCTTGCCTCAGGCGATGTGGAGAGCGGAATCACCACCACTGTCCTTCTGTACCGATTGACAACGTCTGTGCTGAGCACCAGACAGGGACGTGTCTTCCTAATCTCTGACCCGAGACTTGGGTCGAGGCGCACCCACCACACTTCGCCGCGCTTTGGCGCCGCTCCAGGGCTCGCGGATCTCGTCGGGAA
>JBELAJ010000232.1:0-15615 GCA_049508935.1 Terriglobia bacterium
GACCAATCAGACTTTAGGCGAACTGCCGGGCATGGTCGCTGAGCTTCCGACTCAGTTTAACCGCGCTACCAACCAGACGATAGAGTTGATCGACGTCCTGTGGCTGAAAGGCAACTCGATTGTCGCGGCGTTTGAAGTGGAGAGCACGACTTCGATTTATTCGGGGTTGCTACGGATGAGTGATTTGCTCGCTCTTCAGCCCAATCTGGAAATCGACCTCTTTCTGGTTGCTCCCGACGACAGGCGAGACAAGGTCGAGCAAGAACTCTTGCGTCCGACATTCAATCTGCTCGAAAAACCTCTCTCTACCGTCTGCGGGTTCCTTGCATTTTCCAGACTGATGGAGAGGATTGAAGGCATCCGAAGGCTCGGCTTGGCAACGTCCCTTAAGCCGACATTTCTGAAACAACTCGCAGAATTCTTTGGAGACGATGGAGCGGACGCCTAGCGTTGCGGGCGGGTTGGCGCGGACTCCTGGCATTTGGAGTCAGCGATGTCCCGAAGGGACAGGTCTGTGCTGCGCGCTCAGTCCAGTGGATCCATGCGGAGCACGGACACGTCATGCAAGTAGTAACACCGCCAGCTTGACCACGGCCAATCCCCAGCCGAACTCACGAGGCCGCGCCGGGCCGGGTTATTGTGCATCTATACAGAACGACCTGAATAATTGCGCATCCCTTCGTGGCACGGCCGTCCCGGCCGTGATCACGGGCGGGACGCCCGTGCCACAATTTATGTCGCTCTGCATAGTTCAGTTTCTCCCGGCGCTTTTTTTCGGTGTAGACGTTGAAGGGGTGAAAACGCCGGGTCGTGCCCCAATTTGATTCGTAGCGCTGGCCTTTAGGCCAGCATTTGCCGACCTGAAGGTCGGCGCTACATTATAAGCCCTACTCGACAACCAGAAGTGCAGACATGCCAAAAACGGCACGTCTGCGCCATCCGAGATATGCTTCCTCGCCTCCTTCGTCAAGCCGACGTGGGAAAATGTTGGGGTATTCCGATCGATAGATGCATTGCTATGGTTTTCTCGACGATAGTCCGAGTGAAAATACCCTGATGGTTATTTGTTAGTTATCGGTTCCCCGCCCGACATGCGAGCCATGAAATCCAAGCCGCGCGTAGTAGAATAGGAAAGGGAGTTCGCGCCGGCGGTTGCCTGGGGATCGCCCGCGGGAGGAACAATGAGGGATGAACTTTTGGTCAAGGCTGACCGGCTCACCGGGCGCTGGGACAGCCTTGGATTCGAGTATTTGGCCTTCCAGAATTTGAAGCTGAGCGCGCGCGGGCAGTACGAAGCGGAATCGGGAGACTATGAGCTTGGGATCGTGGTGCTTGGCGGGCGCTGTTCGGTCGAGTCCTCGAGTGGCGAGTGGCGGGACTTCGGAGCGCGGGCGCACGTGTTTGACGGCAAACCCTACACTCTCTACCTGCCGCCTCGCACGCGTTTTCGCGTCTCCACCAGCACGGGCGCTGACCTGGCCTTGTGCTACGCTAAGGCGGACGAGGAACACGAGGCTAGGCTGATGTCGCCCGACGAAGTGCGGGTGGAAATCCGGGGAGGCGGAAACGCCACTCGACAGATTAACCACATGATTACTCCGGAATTTCCTGCGCATCGACTGTTGATCGTCGAGGTGTACACCCCGGCTGGCAACTGGTCGAGCTATCCTCCCCACAAGCACGACGTGCACAACCCGCCGCACGAAGTCGATTTGGAAGAGATTTACTACTACCGGGTGCGGCGCCCGGAAGGCTATGCCATTCAGAAGGTATATACGCCAAACCGGCGGATTGATGCGACTCTGACAGTGCGGGATGGCGAGTTGGTGCGCGTGCCGGAAGGTTACCACCCGGTGGTGGCGGCGCACGGTTACGACGTGTATTACCTGAACGCGCTGGCCGGCTCGGCCCGGTCCATGGCCGCCTCCGACGATCCCGACTACGCCTGGGTGCGCGGCGAGTGGCGCGAGCAGGATCCTCGCCTGCCGCTGGTGTGAAGGAGCAGATAACCTTATGGAAATTACGGTGCTTGGGCGGATCGGCTATGACCTGTACTCCGAGGAGCCGCACGTCAAGCTACCCCAAGTGCGACGCTTTTCGCGTTACCTGGGTGGAAGCAGCGCGAACATGGCGGTGGGGCTTTCACGGCTGGGCGCGAGCGTGGGAATCATAAGCTGCCTGGGCGATGACAGTCTGAGCGAATTCCTGATCCAGTTTCTGCAGGCTGAGAAGGTAGAGACAAGTCACATCCACCGGGCGCCCGGCTATCTGCCTTCGCTCGCCATCACGGAGGTGTCGCCGCCGGACCAATTCCTGCAAGTCTTCTACCGCCACGATGCCGTCGACACCATGCTGCGGGTGACCGAGGATGATCTCGCCTACCTTGCCGGACGCGAGATGTTTATCACCAACGGCACGTCCTTGTGCGCTTCGCCTTCGCGCGAATCCACCTATCTGGCTCTAGAGCGAGCTAAGGCGGCGGGGCGGCGCGTGGTGTTTGACGTGGACTACCGGGCCATGTCCTGGCCCAACCCGGCGGCGGCGGGGCAAGCGGTGCGGCTGGCGTTGCCCTTCGTCGATGTGCTGATCGGCAACCAACAAGAGTTGAGCCTTGTAGCAGGAGAAGAGAAACTCGAGCGCGCCACAGAGGCGCTGCGCGAGCGGATTCCGATGTTGGTGAGCAAGCTGGGTGAAGAGGGAACCCGGGTGTGGCAAGGCCGGGATTCGGTGTTCCTGCCACCCTACGAGGTCGAGGTGGTTTCCACCATCGGGGCCGGCGACGGGTTTGCTTCTGGATTCATTTACGCCCTGCTGGCGGGCAAACCTGTAATCGAGTGCCTGCAGTTCGGAAACGCGGCTGCCGCCATCGTGGTGAGCCGCCTGAGCTGCTCGGAAGCCATGCCGACTCGGGAAGAAGTGGAGACCCTGATCCTCAGCCAGGCGAAGAGGATGAGCGCATGAGCACTGCCCATCTGTTTTCGAGTTGTGAGTTCCTGCCTGACGCGCTGCTCGAGCGCTTGACGACAACCCGGGTCAGCGATCCGGAGTATGCGTTCCGCGTGGCCGCAGCGCGCATCCGCCGGCAACAACTTGCGCCAACCGGGAAGCTCAACATTCTTGCCGCCGATCACCCGGCTCGGAATGTGACGCAGGTTGGCGACAACCCTCTGGCTATGGCGGACCGGCGTGACTACCTGGCGCGCATCCTGCGCGTGCTTTCGAGCGCTCGGGTGGATGGTGTAATGGCGACGATGGACATTCTCGAGGACTTGCTCTCCATCGACGGCTTGCTCCGCGCCGCGGGGGTGGCAACGCTGCTCGACAACAAGCTGCTCATCGCCAGCCTAAACCGCGGCGGGCTGGCAGGCTCAAGCTGGGAAATCGATGACCCCATGACGGGCGCGACGCCGGCGGCGTGCCACGCCTGGCGGCTGGACGGGGCCAAGGTTCTGTTGCGGGTGGATGAGAATGACCCTGCCTCGCTGCACACAATTCTGGCGAGCGGGCAAGCCATAACGGAGTGCAATGCTCTGCGCTTGCCCGTTTTCCTTGAACCGCTGCCGGTGAAGCGAGGTGATAAAGGTTATAACGTGGTGAAAACTCCAGAGGCCTTGGCCCGCCTCGCAGGAGTGGCCTCGGCCTTGGGTGATAGCAGCCGCTACTTGTGGTTGAAGCTACCCTACTGCGAGAGTTATCAGACCGTGGCGCGTTCCACCACCTTGCCGATCCTCCTTCTGGGCGGCGAATCGGCCGGTGATCCCGCGCCGTTCCTGCGTCAACTCGAGCGCGCACTCGAAGCCGGGACCAACGTGCGAGGAGCGCTGGTTGGCCGCAATGTTCTCTACCCAGGGGCAGAGGACCCTCTGGCCATGGCCGAGGCGGCAGGCGGGATCATCCACGAGGGTTGGAGCGTCGAGAAGGCCCTTGCGTCGATGAGTGAAGCGAGCGGCGCCGCAATGGACCGTTTGATAGTGTGCGTATGAGGACAGGGACAGGAGGAAGCCATGAAAACCAGAAGACTGACGATGGCCCAAGCGCTGCTGGATTTCCTGAAGCACCAGTATGTGGAGCGCGATGGGGTGGAGCACCGGTTCTTTTCCGGCGTGCTCGGAATCTTCGGCCATGGCAACGTGGCGGGGATCGGACAGGCTTTGCAGCAGAACCTGGATCTGCCGTACATTCCCGTCCGCAACGAGCAGGCGGCGGTCCACCTGGCGTGCGGATACGCCAAGACCAGCAATCGCCTGCGCACTTTCGCCTGCACCTCCTCGATTGGCCCTGGCGCCACGAATATGATTACGGGCGCTGCCCTGGCGACGATCAATCGTCTGCCGGTCTTATTGCTTCCCGGCGACATCTTCGCGCGGCGAAATGTGGCCCCGGTGCTGCAGCAACTCGAGTCGCCCTCGACGCAGGATATCGGCGTGAACGATTGTTTCAAGCCCGTCTCGCGCTACTGGGACCGCATCTACCGCCCCGAACAGTTGATCACCGCGCTGCCGGAAGCGATGCGCGTCCTGACCTCGCCATCCGATTGTGGAGCGGTGACGCTGGCCCTGCCGCAAGACGTGCAGGCGGAGGCCTACGACTACCCCGAAGAGCTTTTCGGCAAGCGCGTCTGGCTCATCCGGCGTCCTGAGCCCGACGGCGTGAGTTTTGCCCGGGCCGTGGAAGCGATTCGCCGCAGCCGCAAGCCGTTCCTGGTGGCAGGCGGCGGAGTGCTGTACAGCGAAGCCTCCCAGGCGCTTGCGAAGCTTTGCGCCGCCACGGGTATTCCCGTGGGTGAAACGCAAGCCGGCAAAGGCTCACTTGCTTACGATCATCCGCAGTGTGCCGGAGCGATTGGGGCTACTGGAACGCTCGCCGCCAACCGCTTGGCGCGGGATGCTGACCTGGTGATCGGCGTCGGTACACGGTATTCGGATTTCACCACCGCCTCCATGACCGCGTTCCAGAATCCTCATGTGCGCTTTGTGAACATCAACACGGCAGAGTTCGACGCTTTCAAGGTGGGCGCGATTCCTCTCGTGTCGGACGCGCGTGTGGCGCTCGAGCGGCTCACCGCAGCGCTGGCCGGCTATCGCGTGGAAAAGGGCTATGCGGACCAAATTTCTTGCTCGAAGCAGGAGTGGGAAGCCGAGGTGGATCGTCTCTTCCACCTCGGACTCGAGCCGCGTCCGGCACAAAGCGAAGTGATTGGGGCGATGTGGGAGGCTGCGGGGCCTCGCGACATTCTGGTTTCCGCGGCCGGAAGCCATCCCGGCGATCTGCACAAGCTGTGGCGCACCCGCACGCCCAACAGTTACCACCTCGAATACGGCTATTCGTGCATGGGCTACGAAATCCCTGGAGCGATGGGCGCCAAGCTGGCGGACCCGACGCGCGAAGTTTACGTTTTTGTCGGTGACGGGACTTACCTGATGATGCCGGGCGAGATTGTCACGTCCGTGCAGGAGGGTGTGAAAATCATCATCGTGCTGGTCGATAACCACGGGTTTGCGAGCATCGGCGGGCTGAGCGCGTCCCTCGGCCAGAAGGGTTTTGGCACCGAGTACCGCCTGCGGGTGGCGGAGTCCGGTCGGCTCGAGGGAGACTTCCTGCCGGTGGACTTCGAGGCCAACGCGCGCAGTCTGGGAGCGTGCGCGATACGGGCCCGCGGCATCGAGGAGTTCAAGCGGGCTCTCGAGAAAGCCAAGAGTCTGGACCGGACCACCGTGGTGGTGATCGAGACCGAGCGGGAGGAGCGCGTGCCGGGGTACGAATCCTGGTGGGACGTCGCCGTGGCAGAAGTATCGGAGATGGCGAGCGTGCGGGAATCGCGCGCGCGTTACGTCGAAGCCCGGCGACAGCAGCGTTACCATATCGCCGGCGCGAAGACTGGAGAGTAGCGCATGCGAAAGCTACTGGTCGGCAATGCTCCGTGCTCGTGGGGGACGCTGGAATTCGAAGCGGCTCAGGGCGAACAGATCGGGTATTCCCGCATGCTGGACGAACTGGTCGAGACGGGATACACGGGAACTGAATTGGGTGATTGGGGTTATATGCCCACAGAACCCGAAGTGCTCCGGAACGAACTCACGCGGCGGGGACTGGTGATGCTGGGAGCATTTGTGCCAGTGGCCTTGAAAGACCCTCAGGCACATGATGCCGGTTTCGCCTGCGCGGTGAAGACTGCGCGGCTGCTGGCGGCCGTCACCTCTACTCCTCCACCGTACCTGGTGCTGGCGGATAACAACGGCACGGACCCGCGGCGTACGCGCCTGGCAGGGCAAATTCCACCGGGCATGGGGTTGACTGCAGCGGAGTGGAACATCTTCGCCGGCGGGGCGAATCGCCTGGCTCAGGCAGTACTCGAGGAAAGCGGCCTGCGCACGGTTTTTCATCACCATTGCGCCGGCTACGTCGAGACGCCGGAAGAGATTGCCCGGTTCCTGGAATTGACTGACCCGCGGAAAGTGGGATTGGTTTTCGATACAGGTCACTTCACATATGGTGCGGGCCATGGCAGGGTGGTCGAGGCGCTCGAAGGCCTGGGCGACCGCGTCTGGTATGTCCACTTCAAGGATTGCGATCCAAAGATAGCGGAGCGGGCGCGAGCGGAAGAGTGGGACTACTTCACTGCCCTGCGGCACGGCGTGTTCTGCGAATTGGGAAAGGGTTCGGTGGACTTTCCCGCGGTTCTGCGCTGGCTCGCGCGGCGTGGGTATGACGGCTACGTGCTGGTGGAGCAGGATGTCCTGCCCGGAATGGGATCGCCGAGGGAAAGCGCCCGTCGCAACCGGGAGTACTTGCGGTCGATCGAATCCTGTTTCAGTGGCAAGATTCCGGAGGGGACTTGATCGTGAAAGGAAGTGAGGGTCATGACACAGACGCGGGACCAAAGAGGCGACGGGACCACGCGCCCTCCTCAAGTGTCGCCGGGGGCGCGGTGGCTCCCCATCTGTTCGATTGCTGGCCCCGAGTGGCCCGTTCGATCCGCTCTGCCCAGCGTTTGGCGCTCTTTCTGGATTTTGACGGGACCTTGGCGGCGCTTCGCAAACTGCCCAGCGACGTGAAGCCACTGGATCCGCCTTTGCGGACGGCCCTCCGCGACCTGGCGCGGCACGAGCGACTGACCCTGTATGTCATCAGTGGCCGACGACTAGCTGACATTTCTAGGCTTGTTTCGGTGCGGGGCATTCGTGTGCTCGGGCTGCACGGCTGGGAAGGGAGGCGCGTCCCTCTACTGAGGGCGGAGCGGGGCCTGCTCCGGAAAGCCCGGCAGGAACTCGAGCGGCGCCTCTCGAGCTTGCCTGAAATCAGGTTGGAGGACAAAGGCCTGGCCCTCGCCGTTCATTACCGCACCGCCTCGCCGCAGACAGTCCGGTTGGCGCGGGTGATTGTCGAAGAGGTTCTTCGTGATCTAAAACCGCACATCCACATGCTCCCGGGTCACAAAGTGTGGGAACTGCTTCCGCGCCAGATTTCCGGCAAGGGCTCTTCGGTCGTGGCGCTTCTCTCCGGGCTGCCACAACCCACACTCCCCATATTTGTCGGCGACGACGGTACAGACGAGACGGCTTTCAGGGCCCTTCCCTGTGGACTTACCATCCGCGTTGGCAAGCATCCGCGCACGGCCGCGCGCTTCGTCCTCGAGAGTCCCGATGAGGTGAAGCTGTTCCTGCTGCGATTAGAGGCAGCGATTCCCTCCGGCCGCTCTTGAGGTGCCGACTGACTGTTCCTGTGAGATCGCAGGCAGTGTCTCGGTTCGAAGTAGGGGCGGCTTTACGCCGCCATTTGGCGAGGTAAACTTGCCGCTACAAATTCAAACGGAGACACTATCAGATCGCACAGCGCCTTGCCAAGTTCCTGCCTGCGTGTGATACGATGAATAGAGAGCAGGGGCTCGAAAACAGAAGTTATTAGGTTGCCGGTTGAGAACACGGGTCTCACCGGTTGCCCCATGCTTTTCAGTGCTTCGGCAGTGAATTCCATTGAATACTTTGGAGGAGGCAAACATGGCAGCGAAACCGATTCCAGAAGGATTCCACACCCTAACCCCATACTTGACCGTGAAAGATGCCCCACGGGCCATCGATTTCTATAAGCAGGCGTTTGGCGCTCAAGTGCGTGGCACCCACTACTCTCCCGACGGGAAGATCATGAACGCTGATCTCAAGATCGGCGATTCGATCCTGATGTTGGCCGAGGAGTTCCCCGGCATGGGCGCCAAGTCACCCCTTGCGCTGGGGGATTCGCCCGTGACCATCCACCTCTACGTCGAGGACGTGGATAAGCTGTTCAATCAGGCCATTGCGGCCGGCGCCAAGGCCGTAATGCCCGTGATGGATCAGTTCTGGGGAGATCGCCATGGTATGGTCACGGATCCGTTCGGCCACAGGTGGTCGATGGGGACGCACAAAGAAGACTTGACCCCGGCGGAAATCGAAAAGCGCGGACGCGCCGCGTTTGAAAAGATGCACGCTCGCCAAGCCGGACAAGCGGGATAAGAATAACCCACTGCTTCCCAGGCTGACGATACGACCGACGCGGTGGCATTACGCCGTCATGCGACGTGAATTGAGACGGAGACATGGCGGCGTAAGCGCGCCGCGATGTCATTCCGGCTGCGCCGTCTCCTCCGGTGTGAGGTGCAACGAACAGACGCAGCGCTGGCAGACCGAGTTGGCGGGGATATCGAGTTGCCGCCGGAATTCCACAGCAGGATCACCGTTGATGATTTCAGTCAGTGACTTCTCGTGAATGTTGCCAATGGGCCTATGGAAGAAGCAGGGGCGCACGGAGCCGTCCGCTTCGATGACCGCAGAAACCCAGGGCGCGTTGCAGGTTGGCGCCGCCGGCGGAAGCTCACCAAGTTGCACCCGAAAATGGCGCACGATGCGGCGGAGTTTCTCCGCACTCTCCACCACAAAGCCGCTTTCGATCTCCTCCTTATGCTGCTCAATTAGGAGCTCAGTCTCTTGCTCGAGCGCGGCAATTCCTTCAGGTCCGAGGGCAACTGTGCCTTGACGTTTCGTGGGCCAGCCGCCGGGACGGTTAAATGCCTCCGAGGTAACGTCGGCCGCAAGGAAAGAAACGGAATTCAAGCCCAACTGCCGGGCAGCGGCGACGATGGCCCGGAGGTGCGTACAATTCGCCTTTTGCACGGTCGCACGTCCTCGAATCTCGATCTGGGGCCTGATCTCCCGCAAGGAGCGTACGCCACGCGCGAGGGTTTCAAATGCATCGTGTACACGCCGAATCTGATTGTGAATTTCGGGCGGGCCGTCGAGCGAGACAATCACATCATCCATCGTCTTTGCAATCGTCGCAGCTTGCGCTTCGAGTAATAGACCGGCGGTGAGCAGGGTGAGCCGCACGCCGTCAGCCCTAAGCAAGCGGCAGAGCGCCGCAAGATCAGAGTGCATCTGCGGTTCGCCCCCGGAGAAGACTACCCGCCGGACCTGAAGTTCTCTCATAGACTCGACGTGCGCTTGAAGGTCGTCGACTGTAATCTCCCTGACCTGCTTGATCCGCCAGATGTCACACATCACGCAACGGCAATTGCAACGATTGTGAGGGAACAAAATAAGGATCGGCAGCGAGCGAAGGTGAGGATCGAAACCTGTCGGCGCGCCATGCGCGGAGCTTGATATGGTTTCGAGGTCAGTCAATTGAATGCTCTCTAAACTCACGTCATTCCCGCGCAAGCGGGGATCCATTGGACTGGCGATGGGCCCCCGCTTCCGCGGGGGCGACGACTCCGATTATCATTCCATTGGGCGGGTCTAAGACCCCTGACCGGTCAGTCTGAAATGAAGAACCAGCACCGCAGGTATGACGCGGGCCGCCTCGAACACGGCGTGCTTCCCCGCCGCCCAAAAGATTCGCCGTTCCGGTTCACCGAAATGGAAATCGCCGGAGTTCACAAAGCTGAAGCCTTCGCTTTCAAATGACCTGCGGAGATCCGGCAAGGCGTGGCTGACGGTTTCGATTTCCAAGCTCCGATCCGCACACCGAAAGGCACACCGCCATCCCTGCGCCTGCGCTGCAGGGTGCATGTCGGTGACAAAGAGATCTGCGCTCCGGCGTGCCACGCGTGCGAGTTCACCGGCAAACGCTCGCGTGTCGAGGATATGACCGACGGCAAAAGAGCACACAATCACGTCCGCCGATTCTGCGTGAAGCGGAAGCGCATGGGCATGCGCCAGCACGAGCCGATTTCCAAGCAAGGGCTTGGCGGTGGCGCGCATGAGCATCTCGAGGCTGGCATCGACTCCCACCACCGAACGCGCTCCGAGGCCAAGGAGATTCGAGAGCCAACGACCTGTCCCACAACCGATATCCAGGACATCCTTCTGCCGTAATTCAGGCAGCATGGGACGCAGTGCGCGCTCTTCAAGGGCCAGCAGCGGGTTCGGGTCGTCGTCGTAGCTGGCGGCCCAGAGCTTGTAGCCCTCGCCAGGCGAAACACAATTTGACTCGCGACTTTCGACTCTCAATTCTTGACTCTCGACCCCCTTCACAGGCTCTCCTCTTTAGGCTTGCGGAGCTTGAAGTAGCGCTGCGTCCATCTCAATTCGAAGGGGAAGGAGTAGAAACTGAGCCGGTAACGCCAATCGCTCAGCAGCTTCAAAAGCCAACGCCCCCAGCGAGGAAGACTGATGTCCTGCATGGTTGGCCAGCGCGAGGTAATGACCAACTCGAAGTTATCGATCAGCCGTTTTGTGTGCGGTCGCAGCCAGGGCGCCGCAGGGTCTTTCTGGGTGGTAAACCGTTGCCATCGGTCGATTGCCCACTCTTCCGGAGTCTCAGGAAACTGGACTTGGTCTTCCACGCCCCCGTACATCCTTTCGCGCTGCGGAACGGGCGTATAGGTATTGACCACGATTTCCGCCTCCGGGTTCAGGCGCTTCACCTTGCGAATAAAGGCCAGGCATTCTTGCGTATCTTGCTCGGGAGCTTTGGGATTGCCCATGCAAAAAGAAAGTTCAGGGATGATGCCGAATTTCTGGATGCGCGCTGCGAATTCAAGGATCTGCTCCGCCCTGAGCTGCTTCTTCATTTCCTTCAGCACCCAATCGGAGCCGGATTCGGCGCCCACATAAACCATCGTGAGCCCAGCGCGACGGATCGCCTCAAGCGTCGCGTCGGAATAGCGCAGCATCGCATCGATCCGCGCCTCGCACCACCAGCGCAGTTTGAGTGGCTGCATGCGCTCAGCCAATTCCCGCGCGTCATCCTCCCTCAGGAAGAAGTTGTTGTCATAGAACTGCACCGCGTCAGCACGGTATTTCTCCACCAAATGCTGAAGTATGGCGGCGGTTCGCTCCGGCGGCTCCATTTTCTCCCGGCTCCCGGAGAAGGTCGTCACACCGCAGAAGTTACAACTGTAAGGACATCCGATGCTGGCTTGATGGACGGCCGTCCGCTTGCCGAGATAAGTGGGTAGCAGGTACTTCTCGACGGGAAGACGGTGGTAGGGAAACCACGGAAATGCTCCGGGGCTTTTCAAAGGTCGCTCGGGGTTGTGAATGTGCTTGCCAGTTGAGTCTTTGTATGAAAGCCCGGGAATACCCTCGAAGTTGCGGTCTCCTCGCAGCGCACTCAGAAGATCGAGGAACGTGTCTTCACCCTGGCCGCGCACGGCAAAATCCACGTAGGGCGCATTCAGCGCCGCTTCCGTGTAGTTGGTGGGGAAGTACCCTCCCCAAACAGTTGGGATGTGGGGAAAGCTCTGCCGAAGCGCCGGCAAGGTCTCCACAACGCTCTTGGTTTGGGGACCGGGCATTACCGTGACTGCCAGCAACTCGACCGGCTTCTCCCGCATCAGCGCCGCAAGCGTCTCCTGGGGATTCAGATCAAGATTGCCATCCACGATTTCGTACTCTTCCCGGCCTTCGAGAATCGCTGCGATGGAAAGCACCGAGAGCGGAAAGCGCCGGTTGACGGGCCTCGTCGCCTTAGGGTTGTAGAGCACGATCATGCGATCTCCTCACCACCGGAAAAGCTTCACCACAGAGCGCACAGAGATCACGGAGAGAAACGCTCCGGCTCGTCCTCTGTGTTCTCTGCGCCCTCTGTGGTAAATCTTTCTCCCTGCTACTCCACGCGCTCAAATTCCAGAAGAAGATGATCCGCCAAGGCGCGAAACACAGGAACGCGACTCACCAGGCGGTCAGCGGCCGTCAGTGATCTCAGTACTCTTGGAAAGCGTTGCGCGAGCGGCTCCAAATAAGACGGCGGCACCGTAACACCAACCCCCTTGAGCTGCAGCAAGCGGAAATCCGGAGCGAGGAAATCCGGAGCGAACAGGCGAGCCATCGTGCGCGCCGATGGGTAGTGAACCTCGACCGTCACGCCTTCAACCAGCCGCCCCGCCGTTCCCCCGCGCCGAAAACGCCGCAGCGCCTTTCGAGGGTTTCCCTTTGCCAGGTACCAGATGATTTCCCAGGCCACTGCGCGTCCGGCCATGCACAGCAAAGCTCTTGCTCCAGGCGTCAGAAGCTTCGCCAAATCGCGAGCCACCGCCGAAAGGTCCGGCACGCAATTCAGTCCCCCGAAATTAGAGAACATCCCGTCAAACGGGCCCTCGTCAACCAGGACGGCGATGTCCTCGGTGGCCAACACGCGAAAGTCAACTCGCGTCGGACCTTCCTGCGATGCGATTCGCCGGCGCGCCACGTGGATCATGCGGGGAGCGACGTCGCAGGCCAGCACCTCAACTCCTCGTTCCGCCAGGTGAACTGCGTCCACCCCTGTGCCACAGTTGAGTTCGACAATGCGTTGGCCGGGACGGAAACAACGGTCTAACTCCTCCCACACCGAGTCACGTTGCGCGCGGCCAATGAGGGAATTGGTAAAGACCACATCGTAGGTTTCCGCCACATGGTCGAATGGCGCTTCACGGGCTGAAGCGGCAAGTGCCGCCGGCATCAAGATCAAGCCTCCACTTCCCCGCCGGAGGCGCGCAGCCCTTCCCGCGCCTTTGTAATCTTCCCCTGAAGCTCGGCAACCACCACGGGGTCGATCGGCTCGCCGTTCCCATTCAAGAGCCGGCTCAATTCGACTTCGTTACGAAGCAGTTGGTCCGCGTTCTGATAGAAGCGGCGGGAGTGCCTTCCACGAATACGGTAGTCCCGGTCCGATCCCCCGGCCCAGGATTTCAAAGAAACAACCTGCTGCGCGACATCACCGAAGTAAGGCGTGCCCTTGATGGGATAAGAAACCGTCGTAAAGAACACATCGGGGTCTGTCTTCTTGACGTGGTCAACCGTGGCTTCGATATCTTCGATTTCTTCACCCAGGTAACCCCACATCAGAAACATTCCCGTCTTGATGCCGCGCGATTTGGCTAGAGAGACGGCTGTCTGAACCTGCTCCACCGTCACGTCGCGTTGCATGGCATCGAGAATTCGTTGCGAACCACTTTCCGAACCGATCCAGACGCGGAAGCAGCCAAGCTCAGCCAAGGTATCGACTACTTGAGCGTTCAGCCGATCGGCGCGGGAGATACACTCAAACGGAATCCTCAGTCCGCGGCGCTTCAGCTCCGCTGCATATTGGAACAGCCATCCGTGATGGATTGTGAAGACATCGTCGGCCAGCCACGCCATGTCCGGTTGATAGCGTTTGAGCAGCCACTCCAACTCGTCCGCCACCGCGGCAGGTCGTCTGCGGCGGTGCGTCTTCCCGAATACCTCGTGGCTACACCACCGGCAACGATAAGGGCAGCCGCGCGCGGTGATCAGAGAAACCGACCCCATGCCATGGTGCTCGCGCCACACTCTGACGTACCGATCCACGTCCACAGCCTCCCGCTCCGGCCATGGTTGCGCGTCGAGATCGGCTATCTGACGGCGCGGAGGAGTGCGGCGCAGAGAGCCATCTGCACCGCGGAAGGCGATCCCGCAAATATTCTCCAACCTGGCGGCAAGATCGCGACACCCGGCCCGCGAAGCGCTCAGGGCCGGGAGCAATTCTTCCACAGTGATTTCGCCCTCTCCGATCACCACTACGTCCGCGCCTGCTTCCAGGTATTCGGCCGCGTACGCGCCTGGTTCGGGCCCGCCCACGACGGTGTGCCATCCTGCTTCTTTCGCGAGCCTCAGAATCTCGATCACATTGGTGCGCGTCATGAGGTTTGCATAGACGCCGAGGACGGACGGCGGCACGCTCCGCAACACGTTACAAAGCTCTGCCCGAGAGGAGAAGGTCGTGTCGAATACTTCCACGTCCACGCCCTTCTTGCGCACGTGCGAGCAGATATAGAGGATCCCAAGAGGCACGTAGGGCTTCATGATCTGAAGCTCCTTGGGATCTTCATGGAGGAAGTAGCCGTGGGTCAAAAGCAGGTCCATGGTCGTTGCGTAGCGCTGGCGTCTCGCCGGCTGGGGAGCGGGCCACTGGCCCGCGCTACACCAGCGTCGGTTCGGGATTGCGGCAGCTCTTTTCCATTCGTTCCACTGTCTGCCAAAGCCGCGCGACTTCTGCCGGATTCCCCTGCGTTCCATTCCCATCCGGTCTGCCATTCCCGTTTCCCCGATGTACCTGGGCAGCCCACAAGTCAACCTCGGCATGCAAGGCATCGCGCAGGGCGCGGTAGAAATCATTGGTATAGGTCCCGTTGAACATTACCGAAAGGTCGTCACTGTCCACCCAGTTTCTTTTCGCTCCCAGCTCCTCGCGTACCCGCTCGTAGAACCTGGTTCCGGGAAGAGGATAAGAAACCGAGACTCCGATATCTTCCGGGCGTGACTCACGCACCAGTTCGACGGTATTCTGAATGTCTTCCCACGTTTCGCCCGGGTAGCCGAACTGAAGGAAGAAGCAGGCCCGAATTCCTTCACGGCGCAGGTTCTCGCGCGCCACGGGCACCAATTCCACGCGCGAGCCTTTTTCCATAGCATTGAGAATCTTCTGCGACCCGGACTCGACCCCCATCCACACTTCAGTACACCCGGCCCGGCGCAACGCGGACGCCACCTCCGAGGTAACCAGATTGACTCGAGATTGAATCTTGAACGGAATGCGCGCATCGCGTCGTTCAACCGCTTCGGCCAACTCCTCCACCCAACGATGCCTCAGTCCGAACACGTCGTCGGCGAACCAGAGGTGATCGGCTCCATAGCGCGCTTTGAGCTCCTGCATCTCCTCCGCCACGCCCTCCGCAGAGCGCACGTGGAACGAGTCGCCGTAAATGGGCCGCGCGCACCAGTTGCAGCGGTACGGGCAGCCGCGGCTGGCGACCAGGTTCATCGAGAAGAAGCCATGTCTCTCGCGCCAGGCATTGCGGTACAACTCCGGCTGGATAAGGTCTCGAGCCGGCAGGGGAAGCGTATCAAGATCTCGCAGAAGGGGCCGGCGAGGACTCTGCACCAGCTCGTCCGTTGCGGGATCGAGAAAGGTAACGCCGGGGATTTGCTCGGGTCGGCAATCCGAGTTCCCCAATAACTCCTGGACCAGTTCCACCAATGTCCATTCGGCCTCTCCGAGCAGGACATAGTCAAAACCGCGCCGCAAGTATTCTTCGGGATGGTCAGAGGCATCGGAACCGCTGGCGATCACTTTGGAGCCCATCGCCGCCGCGGCGTCGAGCATCCCGTAAGCCACGGCGCGCATGCGCGTCAAGCACAT
>JBELAJ010000233.1:0-22195 GCA_049508935.1 Terriglobia bacterium
GGCTAAATCTGGAAGAGAAAGGGGCATATCGAGGTCCTCCTCTTCCTAGCGTATCATATACGCAAGGACAAACGCGACAAAAAAAGAAACAAGCCCCTTCCAACTTCTATGTCGCGCACCCGTACAGCAGAGCGCTATGTACTACGCTATATGATTTGTGGTACACTACTGGTATGAGGACGACTTTACAAGCTCGATTGGACCGCCGCTCCCAAGTGTCCCTGGAACGCCTTGTCCGCCGTACCGGCTGGAGCCAATCTCGCGTCGTACGCGAGGGAGTTAAGTTGCTGGAGGCATGCTATGGCATTCCGCCGGCTAAGCGGGTGATTGGAGTCGGTCGTTTTGCCTCCGGCCTGCCCGACCTTGGATCCAACAAAAAACATCTCCGGGGTTTCGGTCAGTGATTCCCGTGCTTTTGGACACTGGCGTCATCGTGGCGCTGCTCGACCGCAGCGAGACCGAGCACGCTTCCTGCGTCGCCACTCTGGAAGGTCTCGGCCATCCTATCGTCACCTGCGAGGCAGTCATTGCAGAGAGTTGCTATCTCCTCCGCGGGCTTCAGGGAGCTTCTGAGGCGGTCCTTGAGAACGTCGAGCGGGGCGTGTTCCAGATTCCCTTTCGGATTGCTCATTCCGCGGCGGCCGTTTGGAGCACCCTCCGCAAGTATCGCGACCTCGCTCCGGATTTTGCCGATGCATGCCTGATTCAACTGGCCGACGAGCTAGATACTGGAGACATTCTCACCCTGGATCGCGATTTTAGAGCCTACCGCTGGCATCGAAACCGTCGGTTCAATCTACTCATCCCACTCGACTGATTTGTCCTTCGCTACGCGGGTCTATGTTGACCCGGTACAGGTACTTCGCGAGCCCTGGCAGCTTCCCTTCTCCGCTCCAGCCACTTCATCCAATCGTCAAATCCCGCGCCGGTCTTGCAGGATAGTTCGACAATCTCCATGCCGGGATGCACCTGAAGCGCATGAGCGCGCGCCTTGGCCAGTTCAAAGGACACGTAAGGGAGCAGATCGATCTTATTCAGAATCATCAATTCAGATTTGAAGAAGATGGAAGGATACTTGAGAGGTTTGTCTTCGCCTTCCGCTACACTGAGCACCACCACTTTGGCTGCTTCGCCAAGGTCGTAGCTCGAAGGGCAGACGAGGTTGCCCACGTTCTCAATCAGCAGGGTATTGAGGGACTCGAGCGGCCAGTCCTCGAGCGCCCGCTCGATCATCCGCGCGTCCAGGTGGCATGTCCCCCCGGTGGTGATCTGTTTCACCGGAAATCCGAATCGGGCCAGTCTCTGCGCATCGTTGTCGGTCTGAATATCGCCCGTCAACAGCGCCACCCGCTCGCTGGGGATGAAGCGTTCGAGCGTGCGCTCGAGCAGCGACGTCTTCCCTGCCCCGGGCGAGCTGATAAAGTTCAAGCAGAACAAGCCTCGCGCCAGGAAGCGCTCCCGCAACCGCTGGGCGATGCGGTCGTTCTCGCTCAGGACTTTCTTTTCAAGCGGCAAGCGGCTCATGACTCCTCCACTTCAAGGTAGGACAGCTCGAGTTCGTCGCCGCCAATGCAGCGGGTTTCGGTGGAGCCGCAGGCGGGGCAATCCATCCGATAGTCCGCCACCTTGAACACGTGCCGGCAGTGCGAGCATTCATGGCGGCGCGAAATAAACTCGATGCCCAAGGCCAATGGCTCGAAATCGGTGTCCTTAACCAAGACCTCAAACCCGAAGCTCAGGGCGTCCGGATCCACGCCTGCCAACTCCCCGATGCGCACGCCCACTTTGGTAACTCGCGCGCCGTTCAGCCGTTCGCGCTCTTTGCGCACGGCCTCCAGAATCGAGTTGGCAATGCTCAGTTCGTGCATGGGAAAGTTGGGGGCTAGGGACTGGGGGCTAGGGGCTAGGGAAAACCAACTCGCGGGTGCTTGTCTTAAGCGCCATCTGAGTACCAGGCAGCCCTGACATTGGTTCTCCACCTACGGGCTGCTGCCCGGCACAAAGCCGGTTTGGTGGTTCTTTCCCCAGCCCCTAGTCCCTAGCCCCCAGCCCCTGCCCCCTAGCATATCCTCGGCAACTGGTCACCCGCGAGCATGTCCACAATGCGGGAAGTGCCGAGGCAGGTCCGCATCGTAACCACTCCGGGGTGCGCTTCCACGACCTTCCCGATCGCGCGAGCGTTCGCGCCCAGCGGATGGCCACGCATGGCCCCCAAAAGCCGGTCCGCCTCCTGAGCGGCGACGACGGCCACGAGCTTCCCTTCGTTCGCCACGTAAAGCGGGTCCAAGCCGAGCAACTCGCAGGCGCCTTTCACCTCTTCGCGAACGGGAATGGCAGACTCTTCAATGACGATTCCCACCCGCGACTGGGCGGCAAATTCGTTCAAGGTGCTCGAAAGCCCGCCTCGGGTAGGGTCGCGGAGACAGCGAATGGAATGCGTAACCCCGAGCATCGCCGCAACCAATGAGTGCAATGGGGCGAGATCGCTTGCGATGGGCGCCTCGAACTCGAGGCCCTCGCGTTGCGAAAGGATAGCAATGCCGTGATCACCCAGCGTGCCGCTGAGGAGAATGGAGTCTCCGGGCCGCGCCTGGTCCGCCGACAGGTTTAGACCGGCTGGAACGCGCCCGATTCCCGAAGTGTTAATAAAGAGGCCGTCCCCTTTTCCCTTCTCCACGACTTTGGTGTCGCCGGTGACCACATCGACACCGACGCTTTGGGCCGCCGACCGCAACGACGTCACAACTCGGCGCAACGTTTCGAGCGGCAGTCCCTCTTCGATAATGAAACCGGCGCTGAGGAAGAGCGGCTCCGCGCCTCCCATGGCCAGGTCGTTCACCGTTCCGTACACAGCCAACGAACCAATGTCGCCACCGGGAAAGAACAATGGCTTGACGACGAACGAATCCGTGGTGAATGCCAGGCGAATGCCCTGAACGTTTACAACCGCCTGGTCGTTAAGCTGGGCCAGAGCTGGATTGTTAAACGCCGGAAGGAAGACTTCTCGCAAGAGAGCGGCGCTCAGGCGCCCGCCGCTGCCGTGGCCAAGCAGGATCTTATCTCCGGCAGGCAGCGGCGCCGGACACGTGAGGCTCTCGAGCGGATTGCGGTTGTCTGGCACGATTAGCCTTTTCGATCTTGCGTAGCGCCGACCTTCAGGTCGGCATCATGGGACCTCGCATGGTGCTGACCTGCAGGTCAGCGATACGCAGTGGGGCGGCGATACTGGTAGTACGCTGCGCAGGCGCCTTCGCCTGAAACCATGGGCGCGCCCAGCGGCGTCTCAGGCGTACAGCGCACCGCAAAAGCCGGACAGTCAACCGGCTTTTTCAAGCCTTGCAACACCAGGGCGCTGATGCATTCAACAGGTTCTTCCGCAACTGTTCCCGCAACATCGAAGATCTTCTCCGCGTCGTGCGCCGCAAATTCCTCCTTCAGGCGCAACCCACTTTGAGGGATGACACCAATCCCTCGCCATTTCCGGTCACAAACCTCGAACACCTTTTCCATGAGCTCCTGGGCAGGGCGATTTCCTTCGTAGGCCACCGAGCGGACGTACTGGTTTTCAGCCTCCGCCCGCCCTTGTTCGAGCTGGACCACCAGCATTGAAATCGCCTCGAGCAAATCCACAGGCTCAAAGCCGCCCACCACGATCGGAACGCGATACTTGCGGGAGAGTTCGTCATACTGCCGGTAGCCCATGACCGTGCAGACGTGGCCCGGAGCAATAAACCCCTGGACGCGATTCGCCGTCGACTCGAGCAGCATGCGAATCGCGGGCGGAACGAGGAAATGCGAAGCCAGCATGGAGAAATTCTCGAGCCCCTCCCGCGCAGCTTGCCAAACCGCCATGGCGTTGGCCGGTGCAGTGGTCTCGAAGCCAATGCCAAAGAATGCTACCTTACGCTGAGGATTGGCTCGGGCGATCTTCAACGCCTCCATCGGAGAATAAGCAACCCGGATGTCCCCGCCGTCCGCTTTCACATGAAACAGATCGGAATGCGAGCCCGGCACGCGCAGCATGTCTCCGTAAGAGACCAGCGTCACGCCGGGAAGCGATGCGATTTGGATGGCCTTATCAATGGTTTCGAGAGCGGTTACGCAGACCGGACAACCAGGACCGTGGACCAGTTCGATTTGAGGTGGGATTAGCTCGTCAATCCCATAACGCATCAGCGTGTGGGTCTGGCCGCCGCAGATTTCCATGAGCACCCACGGCCTGCTGACACGCTTAGTGATGTCGGCGATTAAACCCCGGGCAAGTCGCGCATCCCGATATTCGTCAAGGTACTTCATAAAAGCAGGATTCAGGATTCGGGATTCAGGATTCAGCCGAGCCCGACCCAGATGAGCCTGAATCCTGACTCCTGACTCCTGAATCCTGGCCGGAGCCCAATTCCTCCTCAAGCAACCCCATTTGCTCAAGTAACTGATAGGTGCGTTCGGCTTCCTCCGCATCCACTTTACTTAGCGCAAAGCCCACGTGGACAATCACATAGTCGCCAATCCCCGCCTCCGGCACAAAATCCAGTTGCACCTGTCGCGTGATGCCGCCGAACTGGACTCGGCCGAGGCGGCTACCGTTTTCTTCTTTAGTCTCCAAAATCTTCCCAGGAACTGCCAGGCACATGGTGAATCTCCCACGACTAAAATGGGGCAATTCTGTTACCAAAGAAGTGCGCCAAATAGCCCGTCTCATTGTACTCGGAGCGTGCGTCAGACTCAAGCCGGCCCGGGAAAGGAATGCTCGCTTGGAGAGAACATCCGGGTCGATGAAACCCCGGAGGTCAGGAGGAGAAGCTTCAGAGCAGAAATACGTTCCACGACGAGCGCGATAGCCTCCTCGACAGTGGCCGAGCGGGGAGCGCCTTCAGCGACCGTCGCTGCCTCAATCCCCAGCAGGAATAGACGCGGCGCTGGCCGCCCGAGCGCATTGGCCAGTTTAAGAACCTCGCCGATCCCCCAACCGTGGCTGGACAAAGACCCTAAGGCTCGCGGCTCAAGTTCCTTTGAAGGAAGCGGAGCGAGGTAGAGGGTACCCGGGGCGTCAGAGCTTAATACTGCGTCCACAAAAAGGATCACATCGGCGAGGGGGAAAAGTTCCAACAGATCAACGCCTGGCGCAGGTTCCGCGCGCAGGTCGCAGCCGCAGTCGCCGCGCTCCTGCAGCCGCCGGACAATCTCCAACCCCACGCTGTCATCGCCGGCGTCGGGGTTGCCACAACCGACAATCATCATCCGGCTGGCATTCGCGATCACGTCTACATCCTCTAGGATTCAGTTCGTAGCCCATCAGTGCAGGCAAACTGAAGAACCCGCTCGACTACCTTCGGAAGAGCCGCAGAAACAACGGATGAAAGTGAATCTCCGAATTCGAACGACTGAGCGGTGACGGTGACCGCAACCGCCTGCGGGCACCGGCCATAGAGCTGTGCCGCGCTCGCTAGCAACCCAGCAGGTGAGCAAGTGTGTGTGAGCGCTGAGGAAGCTTCGGCTTGGGGCCGGACCTCCCGCCAATGGATCTCGCCCGGCTCGCCTTCAGCATCGGCATCGATAAACACCGCGTGACTCGACTGGCTGAGTGCTTCGGCGAGTTCCGGGGTGAGTTGATGGCAGGTGATGACTTCAGCGTTGTGGCCGGCAAGTTCCTGGGCAATCATGCGGCTGGCGTGCCAGCCGAGCCCGTCGTCGCTTCGCAACGGATTCCCGTAGCCGATGATCAGCACCTTGCCCATGCAAATGTAGGGGCGACCCTTGTGGCCGCCCCTACGAAGTTAAGCACTTTTCAACTCATCGAGCAAGGAGCCTTGCGGGCCAAACAACTGAATGTGCATGGCGATTTGGCCGGAAGCATGGGTGGAGCAACTGAAGCAAGGGTCGTAGGCGCGCACGACTGCCGAAACCCGGTTCAGCATCCCTTCCTGGAGGTGGTTGCCGTCCACGAAATGCTGAGCCACCTGCTGGATGCTGCGATTGATAGCCAGGTTGTTGTGCCCAGTCGCAACAATCAGGTTTGCCCAGGTGATGGCCCCTTCTTCATTGACCTTGTAGTGGTGAATCAGAATCCCGCGCGGCGCTTCGATCATGCCGACGCCTTCCAGGCAATTGACGCCGGCGTGAGCCCGAATCTGCTTGCCCAGTACTGCCGGATCATTCAACAGGGCTTCCATCCGTTCCAACCCGTAAAGCGCTTCAATCAACCGGGCATAATGGAAATGGAAGGAGCCTGGCACGATCTTCCCCAAGCGCTGGTGGAATTCGGTGAACTCAGCATCGGCCATGGAGGTACCACAGCTCCTGGCGACGTTTAGACGAGCCAGGGGGCCGACTCGATAAACCCCGTCGGGGAAGCCCACGGGCTTGAAGTAAGGCGCCTTCAAGTAGGAATTCGGCAGGGCCGCCTCGCCAATGAAATTGCGGTAATCCCGTGTAGTAACGTGATCTGCCACAATCTTGCCATCCGCATCTTTAAACCGGATTCCGCCGTCGTAAAGTTGGAGTTTCCCCGCCGCATCCACCAGGCCCGCATACATGCTAGGAGCATTCCCAAAGTGTTCGATTTCCTCCTTGAACTGATCCAACATGCCTTTGAAGAACTTCAGGGTGCGCCGGACGGTAGCTCTGGCGTCGGGCAAACCGGAGAGGATTTTATCGCGGACGGCGGGTTCGAGTGGCGTATTCACTCCCCCCGGAACCACCCAGGAGGGGTGAATTCGCTCCTTGGCGAGACCCTCGATCACCTGCTGCCCAAACTTGCGCAAGGCAATACCGTCGCGGGCGATGTCGGGGAACTTTTCGAGCAGTCCCAGCACATTGCGACTAGCGGGGTCCGAATCCATTCCCAGCAAAAGGTCGGGGGCGGAAAGGTGGAAGAAGCTCAAGGCGTGCGACTGCACCACCTGGCCGCAATGCAGGACCTCGCGGAGCAGTGCCGCCGTTTCAGGAATGCGCACGCTCATGATGGCGTCACAGGCCTTGGAAGCGGCTAAAAGATGGCTGATCGGGCAGATTCCGCAGATGCGCGCCGTGATGGACGGCATTTCGTAGTACGGCCGCCCTTCCGTAAACTTCTCAAAACCGCGTATCTGGGTCACATGAAGCTGTGTACTCGTCACCTTGCCGTTATCATCAAGCTGAATCGAGACTTTGGCGTGACCCTCAATGCGAGTGACGGCGTCGATCGTGATTTTCCTCATTGGTTTCCTTCCCCCAACAATCGGGTGATCCGGTGATCGGGTGAACAAAAAAGCCCAGCGCTGCCCCCGTTCACTTTCGTCTCGCCGTCTTCTGTGAGGCCACAAAGATCGCGACCAGCTCGTTAGCCTCGGCGGTAAGCGCTTCCAGGCGGGGCTTGGGAACCATGCCGCTTTCCACCAGGAGTTCCAGCCAGAAGACCGATTCATCGGCTTCCTCGATCACCACTCCCATTTTGGCCACAAACTCCGCTTGGGAGCGCGCTCGCCCTACCGCCCGATAGTTCGCCGCCACCGATGTTCCCGAACGAAGAAGTTGCCGTCCGATCGTGTGTGCGGCATCCGTCCTCGGCAACGAACCGCAAAGCTTGAGGACGCGAATCGCAAGCTGCTTCGTTCGATCCCGAAGCTCAAGATGCTTATCAAGCATTCTGCTGACACCGTAAGCTAAGTACCAAATCTCGCGGGATCACGGGATCTTGCTCACCCGATCTCCCGATCACCCGATCACCCGATTCCTTCAACCAAACTTGACCTTCGAGTTTAGGTCCGGCATTCGTCCGTTCAGCAACTCTCCCAGGACGTAGCCGATGGCGGCCGCGGGTGGTGGACATCCGGGCACGAATAAGTCCACCTTCACCACCTCCTGTAATGGCAAGGCTCGCTTGAGCAGAGGCGGGACTCCTTCGGTGGGAATGCGTGGCTTCTCGTCGACGCCCTGGAGGTAAACTCGCTCCAGAAGCTTCTTGACCGGAATGGAATTGCGCATGGCCGGCACGTTGCTGGTGACGGCGCAATCGCCCAAGGCGACCAGCAGACGAGCCCGCTCGCGAAGGTGCTGGATTTTCTCGTAATCCTCCTGGCTGCTGACCGCGCCCTCTACAATCGCCACGTCGACGTCTTCAGGTATCTCCTGAGCGTCGACGAGGGGGCCGTACACCAAGTCGATCTTGGGAGCAATCGAGGCCAGCGCCTCGTCAATATCCAGGATCGACATGTGGCAGCCGGAACATCC
The DNA here is from genome assembly GCA_049508935.1 of Terriglobia bacterium. Lineage (GTDB taxonomy): Bacteria > Acidobacteriota > Terriglobia > UBA7540 > UBA7540 > CAVROP01. The sequence goes on from JBELAJ010000233.1 coordinate 8,209, forward strand.
GTCCAGCCACATCGTTGCCACTTTCGCTTTTTTCATGAGCTAACTCCAGTCTGGGGGAAGTAGGCAGGTCGGCAGGTCGGCAGATCGGCAAATGGGCAGTGGGCAGGCCGGCAGATCGCGCTGCCAGCCCAGACTGATTCAAGATTTGAGATTCCAGATTCAAGACCAAGCCTTCTGTCTTTTGCCTTCTGGATTCTGATTTCTGACTTCTGCCTACCGCCTCGTGTCTTCTACTTGCGACTCTCTGCCTTCCGCTACCAGCTTTCTGCCCTTTGCAGTTTGCCTTTTGCCTTCTGCTTTCTGCCTACTGCCTTCTGCCTATTGCTTTTCTCCCTACTGCCCACTGCCTGTCTGCCGACCTGCCCATCTGCCTACTGCCCACCTGCCCACTTCACACATGCACTGCCCGCCGCGCGGCGAGGAATTTGATGTTCTCGGTGTTCTTGGTCATTTCTTCCACTGAACGGCCTTTTTCCGCCAGCGCTCCGGTGGGGCACACTTGCACGCATTTGCCGCAACTCGTGCAGGCTTCCGATTCACCCCAAGTCCCACAAAGATCAGAAACCAGGCGGGAGTTAATGCCTCGGGCGCTCATTTCCCAAACGTTCGCCCCCTCCACCTCGGCGCACACACGCACGCACCGCGTGCAGAGGATGCAGCGGTTCTGGTCAAGCACATAGCGTTGGTGTGAGACATCCACCGGCAAGCGCGGATAGTTGTACGGGAAACGCACGTGTGTGATTCCCAAACGCATAGCCATGACTTGCAATTCGCAGTGATTGTTGCTCACACACACCGCGCAGTAGTGGTTTCGCTCCAGCAGCAGGAACTCGATCGTCATCTGCCGATGCCGCATGAGCTTCTCGGAATTGGTGGTCACCGACATGCCGTTCTGGATCGGCGTGGTGCAGGCCGGCAGGAGGCGCCCCACCCCGGCCACCTCGACCAGGCAGAGACGGCAGGAACCCGAGGGGCTGAGGCCTTCCAGGAAGCAAAGTGTCGGGATGTACTTCTTATTCGTCCGCGCAACGTCCAGGATCGTCTGGCCCTCCGTGGCCCGGCATAATTCGCCGTCGATCCGGACGGAAATTTCTTGCGGCATATCGAATCTCCTTATCTAACCGGGTGATCGGGTGATCCGGTGATCGGGAGAACAAAACCCGTAAAATTGCATTGTCCTTCCTGCTCATACGATCTCCCGATCAGCTTACCTGTCCGACCATCCGATCACCGGAGCTCCTCATTCGTTCTGTTCACCCGATCACCCGATCACCGGATCACCCGATCTGATGATCTCCCGATCTTAGCGTTGGGCTCCCACTGTGTTCGAATCGCGAACGTCGCAGCGCAAGCAACGGCTCGCCTCTTCGACAGCTTCCTCAGCCGTCAGCGCCAGCACAGCTTCCTGGAAATCCTTCACTCGCTGTTTCGCAGGCAGCGGGTGGGAGTGATGCCGGCCGCTCTCATTGACGTGCTCCGGCGGCTCCTGATCGTAATCTACATGTAGCAGCAACCTTTCCATGCGCGACTCACCCATCAGCCGCTGGTCGATCCTCCGCGCTGCCTTCTTCCCGTAACCCATGGCATTGGAAACGTTTGAGGCGCCGCTGATCAAATCCCCACCCGCGTAGAATTTGTCGCGGCTGGTTTCCAGCGTGTACCGGTCAAACTCCAGTGTGCCGTTCTCCTTGATGGTTAGACCGGAAGCTTTGCAGAAGTCGCGGTCCACCGCCTCACCCACGGCCAGAATCACCGTATCGCACTTGAAGCTCTGGATTTCCTCAGTGGAAATGGGGCGGCGGCGGCCCGATTGGTCAAACTCACCGAGGCGCGTTTTGACCACCTCGATGCCTTTCACGGCTCCATTCTCTCCCACGATGCGATGGGGAGCCGATAGAAAAACAAAATGAGCGCCCTCCTGCTCCGCGGCCTCGACTTCTTCCTGAATGGCTGGCATGTCTTTCCGCTCACGGCGGTAGATCACTGTAACCGTCGCACCCATGCGCAAGGCTGTGCGGGCTGAATCGATCGCCGCATTGCCTCCCCCGACGACGGCCACTCTCCGGCCGAGCGGGACGGGTTCGTTCTTGGCAACGCTCTCCAGGAACAGAAGCGCCGGCATCACACCCTTCAACTCAGTTCCCGGCAAGTAAACCCAGGCCTCTTTCCAGGTTCCGATGGATAGAAAGACGGCGTCGAAATCAGCTCCCAGAGTGTTCAGTAATACATCGGCCCCGACGCTCTTGTTGAACTCGAACTTGACGCCCAAACCCCCAATCAACTCGATTTCTTTGGCGAGAACCGACTTGGGTAGACGGTATTCAGGCAGCGCGTAGCGCAACATTCCGCCCGCCTCGGAGTGTGAGTCAAAAACGCTTACTTCGTGACCAAAGAGGGCAAGGTAGTATGCCGCGGTCAGGCCGGTAGGGCCCGCGCCCACCACCGCGATTTTCTTGCCTGTGGCCGCCATCTTATGCGCCGCGACTCGCCGGGCCATTTCGTCGAAGCGATCCGAAAGCAGGACAGCGTCTGCGATCAGCCGGTGGACCTCGCGCATGTTCACCGATTCATCAATGGTCTGCCTGCGGCAACGGTTGTCGCAGGGATGCTGGCAGACACGGCCTGTGGACGCCGGAAGAGGATTATCCAGGATGACAGACTCGAAGGCATCGTCCACTCGCCCCTCCTTGTAAAGCTGAAGGAAGCGGGGAATATTCATGTGCAAGGGGCAACTGTTCTCGCAGGGCGAGAGCGCCAGGTCCTGGCACGCGCCGGCGCGGCAGCGGTGCGCGCGCAGATGGTCCTCGAACTCGTGGCGGAAATGCCGCATGGTGGTGAGCACCGGATTGGGGGCAGTCTGGCCCAGGCCGCACAGCGAAGTGTCGCGGATCATTCGCCCCAATTCGTCCAGAGTGTTCAGGTCTTCTTCCGTGCCCTTGCCCTGGGTGAAGTTGTTGAGAAGCCGCAGGCCCTTATCGAGTCCGACGCGGCAGGGTACGCACTTGCCGCAGGATTCGGCGTGGGTGAACTCGATGAAGTAGCGAGCCACATCCACCATGCAGTTATCATCGTCCATCACCACCATGCCGCCGGAGCCCATAATCGAACCGAGTTTTGACAGCGACTCGTAGTCTACCGGCGTATCGAACATCTCATGGGGAATGCATCCACCGGAAGGCCCGCCGGTTTGAACCGCTTTGATCGAGTGCCCGTTGATCGCGCCCCCACCGACATCGTAGACAAAAGTCTTGAGCTCCGTTCCCAGAGGCATTTCCACTAAGCCGGTGTTCTTCACCTTGCCGACCAGGGAAAACACCTTGGTTCCAGGACTTTTGGCGCTTCCGGTTTCAGTAAACCATGCAGGCCCTTTGGCGATGATGGGCGCCACGTTGTACCAGGTTTCGACGTTATTGATATTCGTCGGGCATCCCCACAAGCCCTTTTGCGCGGGGAAGGGCGGCCTCGGACGAGGGCGCCCGGCGTGGCCTTCGAGCGAAGCGATCAGCGCCGTTTCCTCGCCGCACACGAAAGCACCCGCACCTTCCACCAGTTCAATGTCGAAATTGAAGCCGCGGCCAAGGATATTTTCGCCTAGGAACCCGTACTCCTTGGCCTGTTCGATGGCGCGCTCGAGGCGGTGCACGGCCAGCGGATACTCGGCGCGCACGTAAATGATGCCCATGGTGGCGCCAGTCAGGAAGCCGGCAATCGTCATGCCTTCCAGGAGCGAATGCGGGTCGCTCTCAATTTCGTTGCGATTCATGTACGCGCCGGGATCGCCCTCGTCGGCGTTACAGATGATGTACTTCCTATCCGCCACGGCCTTACGGAGAAAATCCCACTTCTGGCCGGTGGAAAATCCGGCGCCGCCGCGCCCGCGTAATTTGGCGGCTTTGATCTGCTCGATGACCACTTCGGGCCGGTTCTCGATCAGCACGTTGTAGAGCGAAAGATAGCCACCGGCCGCCGCAAACTCTTCCACGTCATCGGGGTTAATGAGCCCGCAATTGCGCAAAACAATCTTCTTTTGGCCTTTGAAGAACGGCACTTCTTGTGTGCCGTGATATGGTCCCACTCCTCAATTTTGCATAGGGCCGGGCTCGTGGGGATATTCCCCATCATGACATCATCAAGGATCTCGTCCACGTGGTTGCTCTGCACACGGTGGAGAATCACCAATGGCCTGCCGGGAAGTCGGACGTTGACCAACGGCTCCTGCGCACAGAAACCGAAGCAGCCGACGCGCGCCAGTTGAACATCCAGGCCGCGTTTATCGATGGTGTCTGCGAAGGCATGGAAAACCGCTTCCGCTCCATTGCCCGCGCCGCAGGTCCCCATTCCGACGGCGATGCGAGGGTGGAAGGGCAACAGCTTTGCCATTCCTGTCCCACGAAGGGCGCTGTAGGTGCTCAAATCACGAATGGGCTTCATTTCTTTGCAGTCTCCCTTTCCAGATGCTCTAATTCACGTTCCAGTGTTTGCTCGTTCATGTGACCGTACACTTCGTGATTCACTTCCACGACCGGTGCGAGGGCGCATTGCCCAAAGCAAGCCACAGTGCGAATCGTGTACTTGCCGTCGCTCGTGTTGAATGCGATCTTATCTGCCGACTCTTCGTCCAGATCGTGAAGTCCCAGATCAAGCATGAGCCGTTCCATCAGAGCGCGCGAGCCGCGCGTGTGGCAAGCCGTGCCGCGGCACACGCAAATGGTGTTCCTACCTTGCGGCTCGAGGTTGAAGAGCCCGTAGAACGTGACCACGCTGTAAACCCGCGCCAAGGGCGCGCCGGTTTTTGCTGCGACGTATTCCAGCATCTCGCGCGACAGAAACTTTCGAGGCTGGTGGTCCTGGGCTTTTTCCAGTATGCCCAGCAGAGCGCCCGGCCGCCCCAACTGTTGGGCAATCACCTTATCCAGGAATTCCTGTTCCGATTCCGGCAGCGGAACTGAGATCATGGTTGCCATACACACACTCCTCCCTCTTCACAAAACCGCTCACCCCAGACCCGTAGGAGCCCCGTGGTCTACATATGTTCTGCATATTGCATGCAGTTTGCCATTTGAGATTAGGTTTAACTCATTGATTCACTTTGATTTGTTGGAAAGGCGGAAAAAAGAGGTCACAAGCAATGCGTGGAATGGCGCAGTACTTGCTAGGCCCTGAGGTGGGTTCGACCGCGTGCAATGCGACACTTGGTCGCAATTAATAACGCATCACCACATCGGACTTAGAGTTTTCAAAGGAGTGTCCGGACATTTTCTCGGTGAGCACTTTGAATTTTGTTGTGAAGCTCTATGCTCCGTAGTGCTTTGACGCAACTTTCGGCTCAATTGCGCCGGATTTCATCCACGATCGTGCCATCCGCAGCCATCAGTTGAATTTGCAGAGCCATATGACCCACGGCGTGTGTGGAACAACTTAGGCACGGGTCAAAGGCGCGAACCACAGCCTCCACACGGTTCAGCATTCCCTCTGAAAGTTTGGCGCCATTAACGAAATGCTTCGCCACTTGAAACACGCCGCGATTCAGCGCCAGGTTATTGTGCCCTGTGGCGATGATGAGATTGGCCCAAGTAATTAACCCACTGTCATCAATCTTGTAGTGGTGAATGAGCGTACCGCGCGGCGCTTCCGCAACGCCGATTCCTTCCAGGTTGTTGGGTCCGGCAAACGCGCGTACGTGCTTCGAGAGGATTTCGGGATCGTTCAGGAGCTGCTCCATGCGCTCGATGCCATAGAGCGCTTCCAGGAGGCGGGCATAGTGGTAGTAGAAAGAACTCAGCACGGCGCCGCGATCTAATTCCCTGAATTCCGCCCATTCCTGGTCGGCGAGAGGAGTTCCGCAGCGGTCGATGATATTCAAACGCGCCAGCGGGCCAACGCGGTAGATTCCCTCCGGGTAGCCGAGGGGCTTGTAATAAGGCGACTTCAGATAACTGAACGGCTCCACGGCTTCGCCGATGTAATCCTGATAGTTGAGCACGTCCAACTTATCCGCAATGATCGAGCCGCGTGAATCGACAATACGAAGGACGCCGTTGTAAGTCTCGAGCTCACCATTCGGGGTGACCAGGCCCAGAAAAAGCGTGGGGAAATTCGCGAAGGTCCGGATCTCCTCGCGAAACTGGTCCAGTAAACCTTTAAACCAGTCCAGAGTGCCCTGGGTGATCTTCAGAGCCTCCGGAAGCATGGCCAGAATCTTGTCGCGCACCTCGCCTGGAAGCGGCTCGCTCACACCGCCCGCAACTACCCAGGCGGGATGAATTCTCTTCCCCGCCATCCACTCAATAATCTGTTGCCCGATTTGGCGCAGGCGGATTCCGTTACGGGCGAGCTCAGGATTTGCCTCAAAGACCCCGAAGATATTCCGCTTGGCAGGATCGCCGTCCATCCCCAGCAGGAAATCAGGCGACGAGAGATGGAAGAAGCTCAGTGCGTGAGATTGAACAATCTGCGCGAGATTTAAGATACTGCGTAACTTCGCCGCTACCGGCGGAATTCGAGTGGCCAGAATCGAATCGCAAGCCTTGGCGGATGCTACCAGATGGCTGACGGGACAGATGCCGCAAATTCGGGCCATCAGCGAAGGCATCTCATAAAAGGGCCGTCCTTCGCAGAGCTTCTCAAATCCGCGAAACTGCGTGACGTGAAAATGTGCGTCCTCGACCTTGCCATTTTCGTCCAGATAGATCGTGATCTTGCCGTGCCCTTCAATTCGGGTCACCGGGCTGATTACGATCTCACGCTGGGTTGTGGAATTGGTGTTCTCCATTACTTCCTCTAAATGCCGCCCCTGCTGTCATCCTGAGCGCCGCGAAGGATCTCCGCAGTGGGATGCTCTTTCCGGGAATTACGACGAACTGCAGAGATCCTTCGCGGCGCTCAGGATGACAGCGCAAGCGGCGAAAGCCTAACCGAAATTCGATTTATCGCGCAGATCAGGGCATCTCCCCTCGAGCAGTTCGTTCAGCACGTAGTAGATCGTATCGGCCGAGGGCGGACACCCGGGCACAAAAACATCGATCGTAACTATTTCATGCAGGGGGCGGGAAGCCGGCAGGAGCGCGGGCACACCTTCCTGCGGCGGTCCTGGTCGCAGCGTCGCGTTTTCCGTGTACGCCCTCTCGAGAACCTTCTTGCGGCCAAAAGAGTTTCGCATCGACGGCACGTTCGCCGTCACCGCACAGTCCCCCAATGAAACCAGGAGCCGGGACCTCTCACGCGCGATGCGCAGCTTGTGTAAATCCTCTTCGTTTCCTACGGCCCCTTCCACGAGGGTGATGTCGACATTATCAGGAAATTCCTTCATGTCGACGATGGGGCTGTAGACGAGCTCCATCTTGCCCGCCAATTCGAGCAGCCGGTCGTCCATATCCAGAAGAGACATGTGACAGCCTGAACAACCGTCCAACCACATTGTCGCCACGCGCGGCCTGCTCACCAGCGCCCCTCCCGCATTAATGTCAAGTAGGGCAGGAATTGCCGCCGCTTCGACATTTCCGTGACCGACTTTCCTTTCTCCGCCAGCGCGCCGGTGGGGCACACGTGAATGCACTTGCCGCAGCCGGTGCAGGTGTCCGAATTGCCCCAGGGCTGATTCAAGTCGGTGATAACCTTCAGATCCACGCCGCGGCCCATGATGTCCCAGGTGTGGGCGCCCTCAATCTCATCGCAAACCCGCACGCAGCGGGTGCACGAGATGCAACGATTAGGATCGTAGAGAAACCTGTTGTGGGAGCTGTCAAGCTCGAGCTTCGGGTAGCGATACGGAAAGTGCACATGCGTCATCTCGAGGTTCTGGGCGAGGTTTTGCAGTTCGCAGTGCCCGTTCGAAACGCACACCGAGCAGATGTGGTTCCGTTCGGAGAACAACAGCTCGAGAATCATCCTTCGATACTTGGAGAGGCGCTCCGAGTTGAGCGACACTTCCATGTTTTCTTCTACACGAGTGACGCAGGCCGGTTGAAGCTTCGGAGAGCCTTTCACTTCCACCAGGCACAATCGGCACGCGCCCACCAGCGACAGTCCACTGAGATAACAAAGCGTGGGAATGAACATGCTGTTCTCGCGCGCAACCTGCAGAATAGTCTGGTCGCCGCGAGCGCTGACTTCCTTCCCGTCGACATGCAGCGTAATGACGCGTACTTGAGGGCTCAAGCCGGCACCTCCCTGGCACTGTGAATCTGGCAGACGTTTGCGGGGCACTCCTTGTCTTCGATGTGGGCGCGATATTCTTCGCGAAAATAGCGCAGAGTGCTGAGGACCGGATTGGGAGCGGACTGGCCGAGCCCGCACAAGCTGGTGTTCTGGACCAGATCGCAGAGCTCTTCGAGTGTCGCCAGGTCCTGCGCGCTGGCGCTGCCGTCCGTGATTCGCTCGAGAAGACCGTGCATCTGGTAAGTGCCCACGCGGCACGGCACGCACTTTCCGCAGGACTCCGTTTTGCAAAACTCCATGAAGTACTTGGCAACATCCACCATGCAGGAGGAGTCGTCCATAACGATCATGCCGCCGGAACCCATGATAGAGCCCAGTTTCTTGAGGGATTCATAATCCACGGGCATGTCCAGAGACTCTTCCGGAATGCACCCTCCGGAAGGGCCGCCGGTCTGGACCGCCTTGAACCGTCGTCCCTCCGGTATGCCGCCGCCGATTTCAAAAATGATGTCCCGGAGTGTGATCCCCATGGGCACTTCGATTAGGCCCGTGTTGGCAACCCGGCCGGCGAGCGCAAAGACCTTGGTCCCCTTGCTCTTTTCGGTGCCGATGCGAGCGAACCAGTCGCCGCCGTTGCGGATAATCGGTGCGATGTTGGCGAAGGTCTCCACGTTGTTGATGAGAGTGGGTTCGCCCCAAATCCCCTCTTGCGAAGGATAAGGCGGACGAGTCCGCGGCATGCCCCGCTTGCCTTCGATCGAGGCGATAAGAGCCGTCTCCTCTCCACACACAAATGCTCCGGCGCCCAAGCGTAGATCGACATTGAAGCTGAAAGTCGTCCCAAAAATGTTGGCGCCCAATAGACCGTGATGCTGAGCCTGGCGGATCGCAGTCTTCAGGTTTTTGATCGCCAACGGATACTCGGCCCGCACATATATGTAGCCTAGTGAGGAGCCTACCGCATAACCGGCGATGGCCATGCCTTCGAGCACCCGGTGCGGGTCGCCCTCGAGCACGCTGCGATCCATGAAGGCGCCCGGGTCGCCTTCGTCGCCATTACAGATGACGTACTTACGATCGCTATCGGCTTTGGAGACCATGCTCCACTTCAGACCGGTCGAGAAGCCGGCTCCGCCCCTGCCCCGCAGGCCGCTGCGCAGCACTTGCTCGATGACCTCACCTGGAGAGAACTCGGTGAGGACCTTGAGCAGTCCTTCGTAGCCGTTGGCCGCAATGTAGTCTCCGATCTTTTCCGGATCGACGCGGCCCGAATTCTCGAGCACAATCTTCACTTGCCGTCTGAAGAACGGCTGGTCGGTCGCGCACTCCAGGCGACCCACCGGACTCCCGTCCATCGACTTGATGATGTCCGCGGCATCCTGCGGCGTCACATTCTGGTACATCAGGTTGTGCGGCTTGACCGAGACCAGCGGGCCTTTCGCACAAAGACCCATGCAGCCGACGCCCTTAACCTGGCATTGCTTGTCCTGCCCTTGAGTGACGACCTCTTTCACCAGCTCCTGCTTGACCCGGTCACTTCCCGAGGAGAGGCAACTCGCCGCCGTGCAGACGTGAATCCGGTGCTTGAAACGCAAGACAGCTTCCTGTTGAGTCGCGGCAATTTCGCCGAGTTCTTCAGGCGTCATGTTTCTCGAACCTCCCGAGCTTTGCCAATAGCGCCTCCTGGGTCACCATTCCGGAGATCTGCTGGTCGAATACGGCAACAGGCGCGAGTCCGCAGGAACCGAGGCAGCGCGCCGTCACCAAGGAAAGGTTCCCGTCCTCGGTCGTCTCCCCCGGACGGATTCCGAACTTCTGCTCGATCGTCTGCAACAGCTTCGCAGCCCCTTTGATGTAACACGCCGTTCCCGTGCAGACCACGCAGGTGTGCGCCCCAGGCGGTTTGAGGCTGAAATAGTGATAAAAAGTCGCTACCCCGTAGGCCTGGCTCAAGGGGACGCGCAGGCTGTTGGCGACATACCGAAGAGAGTCGGTGTCCAGGTAACCAAAAGACTCCTGGACGGTATGAAGTGCTTCAATAAGTGCGTGCGATTCGTTTCCAAGCCGGCGCATCGTGGCGTCCACGATCCGCCACCGCTTGTCCTGATTTGGAGCGACTGGTTTGCGAAAGCTGCTTCCCATTTGAACTCCCGCCGAAACTGAATCAAGAAGTCTATATGATGTCTTGACGCACGTCAAATTTGTGCTGGTGATCCAGGATTTCGGCAGAGGCTTTGAGGTCAACGCCGCGCGGGGAGAAGGAGGCCTTGGACTGGCAAGTATGGAAGAGCGTGTTCGGCTCGTCGGCGGCAGCCTGACGGTCGAATCGAAGGCCGGTGAGGATACCCGGATTGAGGCGCATGTTCCGCTGCCGGCATCCTGACGATCGAGTTGATAGTGGAATTCAGCTCCGTTCCAGCCGCAGCTTCACAAAATGCGTCGAGCAGGAAATGCAAGGATCGTAGGTGCGGATGAGCTTTTCGCAGACCTGGGCAATCTCAGCTTCGGACTGGTTGAGCACGCCGGGGAGAATCGCTTTGAGGTCATCCTCCATGCGATGGTAGTTCTGCGCGGTGGGAGGAACGATTCTGGCAAACTCCACGAGGCCCTGGTCGTTAATGCGATAACGATGATAGAGCAGGCCGCGCGGGGCTTCGGTGGCGGCGCAGCCTTCCCCGGCGCGCACTTTCAACTCCACCCGGCTCTGGGCGGGCTCACGGTAGGCCTGGATGATGGCGATGGCCTCTTCGCAGGCGTGGATCAGTTCGATGGCGCGAGCGATGATGCCCATATAAGGATTGCGGCAGGGCCACGAGACGCCGCAGGTGCGGGCAGCCTTGAGCGCTGTGGGCATCAGCTTGTCCATGTTCAGATTAATCCTGGCCAGAGGTCCGACGAAGTAGCTCGTGCCGCTGTCCGCGCGAGAAGAATGAAGCGCGGTCGAGTGCGCAATGTGCTCCTCGAGATAGATGTGCTCGAAGTCTTGCGGCTCGATATCCACTCCCTTCGAGGACACGATCCGCCGTTCGTTCATCGGGTATTCGTTGGGATGCGAGACGGACACGAATTCGTAGTCAGGTGCGTAGTCGGGATACGACAGGGTGAGGACGAACTTCAACGTCTCCTGCGATGCTTCCACGGCCCAGCGCAACTCCGCCAGCAGAGCTTCGAGATCTTTGCGGCGCGGAGCCTTGTAAAAACCGCCCACACACACGGAAACGGGATGAACCGAACGCCCGCCAAGCAGGGCGAGGAGTTCGTTGCCGATTTTCTTCAGGCGCAGGGCTCGCTCCACCTCTCGAGGATGATCAGCCGCCAGCGTTATGACGCTCTCGTACCCGAGAAAGTCCGGAGCGTTCAACATGTAGATGTGCAGTGCGTGGCTCTCAATCCACTCTGCGCAATAGAGCAGGCGGCGCAAGGCGCGAATCTCGGGCGGAGGCGTAACTCCCAGCGCGGCCTCGAGAGCGTGCACGGCGCTCATCTGGTAGGCCACGGGGCAGATGCCGCAAATCCGGGCGGTGATGTCAGGCACTTCCTGGAAATGGCGCCCTCGCAGGAAAGCTTCGAAGAAGCGCGGCGGCTCGAAAATGTTGATCTTAACTTCGCGTAGTTCGCCGCCCTCCGACCTGACGTAAACTCCGCCTTCACCTTCTACGCGGGTCAGGTAGTCGATCTTGACAGCCTTTTCCCCGTTCGTTTTCCCATTCGCCATGTCGGTTAACCTCGTTCAGAACAGGATTCAGGATTCAGGATTCAGGATTCGGGATTCAGGGCCCGCAAGCCTGAACTCGTCGCTGCCTCACCACCCCTTCTCAGAGCGGAGCCGAACTCCCCTCCTTGATAAGGAGGGGCGGGGGTGGTTGCTGTGAACCTACGCCGCCTTTTCCACCTTGTCGCTCGCGGACCGGAACACTTCCGCGTATCCTGTGAACCCGCGAAGCAGCCGCACTAAGTCGGGCCGGTGCATGCCCTCCTTCAGCAACTGATTGCTCAGTGAATCCGCGTTTGCGGCCGGCAGAGGCCCGAAACAACCGTAACATCCGCGATTGTACGCGGGGCAGATGGCGCCGCAACCTGTTTGGGTCAGCGGCCCCAGGCAAGGCGTGCCATGCGCCACCATGACGCACACGGTGCCTCGCCGCTTGCATTCTAGGCATACGGTGTGCCACGGCACATGCGGTACACGCCCCACCACCAACTGGGTGATGACATCGAGAAGTTGCAGCTTGTTGATGGGGCAGCCGTTCAACTCGAAGTCCACCGGTACGTGCGACGAGATGGGGGTAGATTGATCCAGGGTGTGGATGTAATCCGGCGTGGCATAGACCGCCCTGGTGAATTCCTTCACATCCCCCCAGTTCCGCAAGGCCTGAATTCCCCCTGCGGTGGCACACGCGCCGATAGTAACCAGAAACTTCGACTCCTGGCGTACCGCCTGGATGCGTTCCTCATCCTCGGCAGTGGTAATCGATCCTTCCACCAAAGCAACGTCGTAGGGACCGCGCACAATCCGCGATCGAGCTTCCAGGAAGTACGCGACCTCGACTTCACCGGCGAGGGCCAGCAAATCATCTTCGAGATTCAGCAGGCCCAGCTGGCAGCCATCGCAGGAGGAGAATTTGTAGACTGCAACCTTTGGAAGGGTACTGGCAGGCATCTTAAAAGTCCTCCTTGCCGAAGAAAGCTTCGATAGCCGCAAAGTTCAGCACGGGGCCTTCTTTACAAATAAACGTGGGGCCGAATTGGCAATGGCCACAGAACCCGATGGCGCATTTCATATTCCGTTCCATGGAGAGGTAGATGGATTCCTTCGGGATGCGGCGCGCCAAGGCTTCGTAGATTACGAAGCGCATCATGATCTCCGGGCCGCAGGTCATCACCACGGTCTGCTTGGGGTCAACCCGGATACGGTAAAACAGGGCGGGAACCACACCCACCAGGCCATGCCAGTTCTCGTCTGCCAGGTCGACGGTGGTGTGGACCTCGATGCCGCCGGCCTGCCAGCGCTCGAACTCCGCGGTGTAGAGGAGATCGGCAGGCGTGCGAGCGCCGTAAAGCAACACCACTCTGCCGTAATCTTCCCGGTGACGCAATATGGACAACACCACGGGGCGCAACGGCGCGAGGCCGATCCCGCCGGAGACCATGACCAGGTTTTTGCCGAGCGCCTTCTCGAGCGGCCACGAACTGCCATACGGCCCCCGCAGCCCGACCATATCGCCCGCCTTGAGACGCCCAATGGCGCGCGTGACGCTGCCCGCATAACGAATGGTGTGGCCTATCACCTGGGGTGAGCCGGGATCGGAACTGATCGAAATGGCGACTTCTCCGAACCCCGGCAGGTAGATCATGTTGAACTGGCCGGGCCCGAAGTGAAACGTGGCGGACTGGGCCGTGTTCATGAAGACCATGGAAAAAGTTGAGATACCGTAGGCCTCGGGTTGGACGTCCTCGATCACAGCCGAAAGAGGCATCATCGGATCCGGCATCATACGCAATTCTACTGAGGTTGGGGCTAAGCTCATCGTTGAACCTTCTCGCGAATAGCTTTAACTTCTTCGGTCAAGTCGATTCCCACGGGACACCAGGTGATGCATCGGCCGCAACCCACGCACCCTGAGGTCCCGAACTGGTCAACCCAGGAAGCCAGTTTATGGGTTAACCACTGGCGGTAACGCGCCCGGATGGTGGGGCGAATGTTGCCGCCGTGCACGTGTGAAAACTCCCGGACAAAACACGAATCCCAGAGGCGGGTCCGCTCCGCGGCCGTGGCCTTCAAGTTACAAGTGTCTTCCACGGTGACGCAGAAGCAGGTGGGGCAAACACT
>JBELAJ010000234.1:0-12256 GCA_049508935.1 Terriglobia bacterium
TGCAGGATCTGTTCGCGGCAACTGAACCCATCCGTCACAATCAGGGTATCGGGTGTGGCGGCGCGGACGGCAGGCAGCAACACGCGCTCCCCGATCGCCTGGGCCACCTCGTATTTGTCGGCGTCAAACCCAAACGGGCCAGCCATCCCGCAGCAACCCGAGTCCGGAACGCTCAGTTCGATTCCCATTTTGCACAGCAAAGACCCAGCGTCCGCTGACTTCATGAGCGCTTTCTGGTGACAGTGACCGTGCAGCACCGCTCGGCGTTCGAGCCGCGGTGGAGCATATCCCGGCGCCTGACGGTCGAGGAATTCACTCAAAAGAAACGTTTGGCGGCGAAGTTGGTCGGCCCGCGCATCTTCGGGAAACAAGTTGCAGAGTTCGTCGCGGAACACCGAAGCGCAGCTGGGTTCGAGAACGATCACGGGAGTGCCCGCTTGCATCTCGGCCTCCAGGGAGCCCAGGACCCGGCGCAGGTAGCACTTGGCATCATCCAGCATTCCGAAATCGTACAAGGGGCGGCCACAGCACAATTGTCGCGAGAGAATGCACGGCTCAAATCCGGCGTGTCTTAGCACTTCCACCGTGGCTTGGCCGGCCTCCGGATGAAAATAATTCGTAAAGGTGTCCGTCCAAAGAAGAACCCTCTTTCGTGAGGAGGCTCTCGATCGCGCCGGTGGGCGCAGGGTTTGGTCTGTCACCGGGATCCTATGGCTCCGGGCCCAACTTCGGAAAGTTTTGGGAGCCAGCCGGGGAAACTGGCGCGCCGCGGGAATGCTCAAGAGCTTCTTGAACGCCTGCCTCAAGCCGGGCGCATTGATAAGCGCATTCAAGATGTCCGGTGCGATCGATCCCAGTCGCGCCCACTTGTCGATCCAGCCAAAAGCGTAGGCGCGGAGCGGCCGCAGCCGGTTTTCGTAGTAGTGGGAAAGGAACTCGGCTTTATACGTGGCAATATCCACGTTAACGGGGCATTCGCCCTTGCACGCTTTGCAGGAGAGGCATAATTCGAGTGACTCCTTCACGTGTTCGTCTTTCCAGCCGTCTTTCACGACCTCTCCCTGAAGTAACTCGAAAAGCATGCGCGCGCGGCCTCGCGTACTGTGTTCTTCTTCGAGAGTCGCCCGGTAGCTGGGGCACATCGTGCCGGCGCTGCCCTTTCGACACGCACCGATCCCGATACAACGCAGCATGGCCCTTGAAAACGAGCCCTCATCATCGGGGAACTTGAAGTGCGTGCTGGTTTGCAAGGGATGGTAATCCGCACCGAGCCGCAGGTTCTCAGCGGGCAGATACGCATCCACGACTTTGTGCGGATTCATCTTTCCGTCCGGATCCCACAAGGTCTTGAACTTGCGAAAGGCCTGTACCAATTCGGGACCGAACATTTTCGGCAGCAGACTCGCACGGGCCTGTCCATCTCCATGCTCTCCCGAGAGCGAGCCGCCATAACTTATAACCAGGTCGGCAGCGCGGTCGAGGAATTCAACGAACTTGCGGACGCCTGGTTCACTGAGCAGATCGAAGCTCACTTGCATGTGGATGCAACCATGCCCAAAATGGCCGTAAAAGCCGGCCTGGTAGCCGAATGCTTTGAGGAGCTTGCGGAGGTCGCGCAAATAGGCGCCCAGTTTTTCCGGCGCCACCGCAGCGTCCTCCCACCCTTCCCACAACAAGGGCGCTCCGGGCATGAATTGCACGCCGCGTGGCCCGGCTTCACGTATCTGCCAGACGGCTTTGGCTTCGGCCTTGCTATAGAGCCGCATGTTGGGTGCAGCCGCCCCGCGGCGCAGGCCTTCCATCATCCGGCGTGCGCGGCTATCTGCTTCCCCTGCGTCGCTCGAGCCGAACTCGGCGAGGAGAATCCCACCTCCTTTCGGCATCAGCTCGACGCCCGCCACGCCTTTCTTGGCCAGAGTATCGACCATCTTGCCCTCGAGTCCTTCGAGGGCGATGGGGCCGAACTCGAGAATTTGCGGAACATCGTCCGCGGCGATGTAGGGGTCGTCATAGCCGAGCCCGACGAGCCAGCGCTCTTGGGGACTGTCGATAAGCTTCACGCGGGCGGTAAGGACCGTAACGCACGTGCCTTCTGTCCCCACCAGCGCGCGCGCTACATGAAATCCATTCTCGGGTAAGAGCTCATCGAGGTTGTAGCCGGAGACCCGGCGTGGAATTCGAGGATATCGTTCGTGCACCAGCGGTGCGTAGGCGTCTCGAAGCTCCATGAGGCCCCGGTAAATCTCAGCGCGACGGCCGCCCGCAGTGAGAATCGACTGGAGATCGCTCTCGCTCGTGCGACTCACCTTCATCCGGGTGCCGTCATAAAGCAAGATGTCGAGTTCCTCAACATTGTCGACGGTCTTTCCTCCCATCAGCGAGTGTGTTCCGCAGGAGTTGTTCCCGATCATGCCGCCCAGAGTGCAACGGCTGTGCGTCGCAGGGTCGGGCGCGAAGGTGAGCCGATGCGTTTCGGCCTGGTTGCGCAAGATGTCGAGAACCACCCCGGGCTCGACGCGGGCGGATCGCTCGTCCGGATCGAACTCCAGGATCTTAATCATGTACTTGCTGAAATCGAGCACTACGGCGACGTTGCAGCATTGTCCGGCCAGGCTTGTACCAGCTCCTCGGGGCAAGACGGGCGTGCCGAACTTTCGGGCGGCCGCAACGGTTGAAATAACGTCGTCGGCGTCTCGGGGTACGACCAGGCCGATTGGTATTTGACGATAGTTCGACGCGTCGGTCGAGTAGAGCGCTCGGCTCCCGGCATCGAAGCGGATTTCTCCACGAACGCTTTTGCGCAGCTCGTTTTCGAGAGCGCGAGCTTCTCGAAATGCGTCAACCGGCTTTCCATGTGAGCTCGGCGGTAGTTTGTCCATCGTGGAAATTAGCAAGACCTTGGGTATCGCGTAGCTTGCCAGTCCCAGTAGGCGCGAGGCATCCGACCAGTTTCATTGGCGCGGAGCGCCTTCTCGGAAACCTCGTTGAAGCTCATGCCCGCGGGCATCATCAGCCCTTTTTGCGAGCCGGCAATCGTGACGTCAATGCCCCACTCGTCGTGTCGAAGGTCCATCGCTCCCAACGACGAGATGGCATCGACGATCAGTAGAGCAGGGTGGCGCGAGCGGTCCATGATGTTTCGGATTTCCGCAACGCGGCTGGTCGCTCCCGTCGAGGTTGCTTTGTGAACGGCCATCACAGCCTAACTCTGGTGCGTCGCATTGGCGGCGAGGCGCGCTACGAGCTGATTGAGGTCAGCGCCTCGGCGCCAGTTCCCGGGCATGTAATCAACGTCCAGCCCAAGTCTCTGCGCCATGCGCCGCCAAAGATCCGCAGAGTGCCCCGCTTCGAACATCAGGACGCGGTCGCCGGGGGACAATGCGTTGACGATGGCCGCCTCCCAGGCGCTCGATCCCGGACCGGGATACATGATGACGGGACCGCTGGTCTTGAAAATGGGGCGAATCCCTTCCAAGATTTCCAAGGCCAACTCAGCAAATTCCGGGCTGCGGTGGTCGATGACCGGGCGATCCATGGCACGAAGGATCTGATCCGGGCAATTGGTTGGACCCGGAATTTGCAGGAAATGACGACCCGTGTGAATCATTGATCCTCGCTCCGGTCTGAGGCCAGCGCTCCTCGCCGCCAGCCGTCCTGTGAGAATGGGCCTTAACATAATACTAAAATCCGCTCAGGGATGTTGGGTGCCCGTCAATCGGGGCAGTGCAGGGTGGCCGGCCAGGTTCTGGCGTGGAAGGGCGTTTATCAGGCCGGATCCGTGGAGGTACCCACTCATCCTAGTTTCCGAGTGCGTTATCCAGGAGGAATCAGCAGGCGAACGTGGGCACAACATCTACGGTTTGCCGACTAGAACGTTTATGTGAGCTGAGATCGTTAAACATTTCGGCGTCAGAACGAAGCGCTTCGATGAAGGGGGCGTAGCCTCCAGCGGGGGCCTTCAGGACGCATCGTTTATGTGATGGTTTAAGAAAACCAAGAACTTAACACGACGACACTGGTTCTCAAACTGCCTTGCGAGGACGCATCGTTCATGCCATGATGGTTTACGAATACGATGAACTCAACACGACGACAGTGGCTCTCAACCTACCTTGCGACAGCGGTATGGCCGGATGTTTTGTCCGCCCTGCAGCACGCACACACGGTCGCGGGATTGCCAACCCCGCATTTTGAAACTCTGGATGCAGGCACCGCGGGGGAGATCGAAGCCATCGCGGCTCGGATCATTCCATCCACCGGCGGCGCAGGCGCGCGTGAGGCCGGCGTCATCTATTTCATCGACCGCGCGCTGTCGACGTTCGCTGCCGATGACCGCGAGACGTATCGCACCGGGATGGCCCAGCTCCAGCAGAAACGCACGGAGCTATTCCCGAACTCGACCACGATTTCGTCGCTGACTGGCGAGCAGCAAACGACCCTCATCCGGGCTATCGAAATGTCCAGTTTCTTCGACCTACTCCGCACCCACACGGTGCTGGGTTTCCTGGGAAACCCAAGCTATGGCGGCAATCGAGGCGAGAGCGGATGGAAGCAGATCGGCTTTGAAGACCAGATGGCCTACCAACCGCCGTTCGGTTACTACGACGCACAGGGGGAGGAAGAGAAGAAATGAGCGGCGTGGCATTCCTCCCCACTGATGCTGTTGACTTCCTGGTTTTGGGCGCCGGCGCCGCGGGTGGTATCGTAGCCAAAGAGTTGGCGACAGCCGGATTTCGGGTCGTGGTGCTCGAGCAAGGGCCCTACCTGCACGAGGGAGATTATTCGCACGATGAGATCAAGTACACCTTCCAGCCCGGCCTGACCAACGACCCGAAAGTCCAGCCTATTACCTACCGCAAGTCGGATGCGGATCGTGCTCGACCCATGAAGGCGATCGAGTACGGACGGCAAGTGGGCGGCGGCAGCGTTCATTTCACCGCCAACTACTGGCGCTTCTATGAGAGTGATTTTCGCGAGCACAGCTTGTGCGGTGAGGTAAGTGGCGCCGACCTTAGGGATTGGCCCATCGCCTACGCCGATCTGGAACCTTACTACACGAAAGCTGAATACGAACTCGGGATCTCGGGCCTTGCGGGCGCCAATCCCTTCGAGGCGCCGCGCTCGAAACCCTACCCATTGCCTCCCATGCCCGTCAAGTCGTCCGGCGTTCTGTTCGATCGCGCCACGAAAAAGCTCGGATTGCATCCGTTTCCAGCCCCGGTCGCCATTCTTTCCGAACCTTATCAAGGCCGCGCACCCAGCGTGAATTGCGGCTTTTGCGAATCGTTCGGCTGTGAGATGCGCGCTAAGTCGAGCACCTTGGTCAGCGTCATTCCACAGGCCGAAAGGACCGGACGTTGCGAAATCCGGCCAGAGTGCTACGTACGAAAGATTGAACTAGACGACGCCGGCCGCGCCACGGGCGCCATCTACTTCGACCGAAACCGGCGCGAGATCTTCCAACGCGCCAAGGCCGTCTTCGTATGCGCCAACGGCGTCGAAACTCCGAAGTTGTTGTTGATGTCGAAGTCGAAACGGTTCCCCGAGGGCTTGGCAAACTCGTCCGGCTTGGTGGGGAAGTATTTGATGTGGGATAACGGCGGCGAGGCCCTAGGGCTGTTCGAGCATCCCTTGAATGAGTACAAAGGGATTCAGGTAACACGGCTCATCCACGATTACTACGCAAGTGATCCCAAGCGGGGTTTTTATGGCGGGGGCGGCATAGACGCCCGGTTCGATTTCTATCCCGCCGGCTTCGCCCTAAGTGGATTGCCGCCCGATACGCCCCGATGGGGCAGCGAGTTCAAGAGGACGTTTGCGACCTATTTCAACCGCACCATGATGCTCATGGCCCACACCACCTCGCTAGCGCAAGCGAAGAACACCGTTTCGCTTGATCCCGACGTGAAGGACGCCTGGGGCCTGCCCGCTGTCCGCATCACCTCCGACTACCACCCCGATGACGTGGCCACCATGAAGTGGATGACGGCGAAGCAGATTGAGATCCTCGAGGCCGCCGGCGCCCTGAAGACGTGGAGCCAACCCTACGACGTCGTTAGCAACATGCCGAGCCGTCACCTCATGGGAACTTGCCGGATGGGCAACGATCCGGGCACTTCTGTCGTGAATGCTTACAGCCGCACGCACGACGTTCCCAACCTGTTTCTGGTGGACGGCAGCAACTTCGTCACCTCCGGCAGGCAGCAACCTACGGCGACTATCCAGGCCCTGGCTTACCGTGCCGCGGATTATGCCGTCCGGGCCGCGAGACGCGGCGATTTGAGCTAGACAGAGCGATTTTTGCATCCCCCTCCACGTCACTTGGCCAAATCACGGCCTACCCTCACAAGTGACCGCCTGAATTCGTCAGTCTTCGGTCCCTCACGGGTTGCACCGTTTCTGGACGCATGGTTGACTCGAAAAGCAGTCCTTAGTTGTCCGCCGAGGAATTTATTTGCACGTCTCACTGGAAGTTGATGCCGCTCAACCAATTCCGGCGCCGTTTGGGATTCGGACTGAAAAGTCGGCTTTTCGTCATCGAAATCCTGTGTCGACACTATTCCGTTTCCACACACGATGGGTTAACCGCAGCTCGTGGCCTTGCCCCCAGACCAACGGGTACTACTTGCTCGTCCGTTGGAGCCCTGCGGGGCGCTCGGGCCTACGCCGGGAAATCCTGTAACGGACCACGTGGCCCAAACGCGTCACGAGAGTGCAAAGTCGAAGATTGAATGGCGAAAGGTCAAGTGGACGTTGACTTTTGTCCAGGGTCACTGATCCCGTGGTGACCTGCCTTATAATCGAACTGCGCGAAAGTGGCGGAATTGGCGGACGCGCCAGACTTAGGATGTGATTCTTAGCCTTTACGCGCCGGTGCAACAAAATGCAGCATGCCGCATGTGCCACGTTTGGAGAGATTTGCCCAAGATGCCGTCGCGTCAAAATCAGACTAGGTACAGTTCCCACGCAATCCGGTCTGGGTCCTTGAAGGCTACATATTTCTTATTGAGTGTCGGGTCCGTCTTCACGCCTGTGTTTTCAACGCCCGCCTCAGACAACGCTGTCGCTACTCTTTCGAGTTCCGCTTCCGTTGTGCAAGCTAGCGCCAAATGGTCTAGCCCGACCCGGAAAGGGTTGAAAACATCACCGTTGGGCGTAGCGGGTTCAGGACCACGCACTCCGACAGCGGTCGAACCTGCGCTGAAGATAAAGAGTCTGTCGTTTTCCAGCAGCACAGGAAACCCAAGTGTCTCTGTGTAAAAACGCCTGGAACGGGCGAGGTCACTCGATCGCAGCGCGATGTGATGGATCCCAGGTGTCTTAATCTCGATTTTCATGTGTCACTCCTTCGTTAGGGCTGTTCCCTTCTATACTTTGGTCGTCTCAACCTTCTGCTCGATCCACAGGTAGATTTCTGGCCCGAATGTGCAAGGCTTCAAGGATGCTTCGCGGACAGTCTTGATTGCCACAGCCCGTCCGAGGCGCTCATCCCAGCCCTCGTACACTACTCCCATTCCACCCTCTCCGATCTTTCGCCGGATCTGATAGTGACCTACGTGAACGCGAATAGGAATCTCACTGGGGGACTCTTCGGACATCTGGAGATCTTTTCCCTCACCTACACCCGAGAATCGTAGGCCCGGTCTGACAATAAGTCAACCGGAGGTGCAGCAAGCCTACGTTCGAGACAGTCAGGCATCAACGCACGCCCAGCGTCAGGCCGTTCCTCGCCGTCTGTACTTATCTCTTCCCATCGCTCCACCGCGCGTGGGACCGCTTGCGGACGTGCCGTCGCCCACACGAAAGTCAGCCTTCGGTTGTTCGCGGAGGAGTTTATTCACTCGTGTGAGTGCAACCTGGTGCTCAACGAATTCCAGCACTGTCTGGGATTCGGCCTGATAAGTCGGCTTCCCGGAGAGTGGCTGCCACCGAAGATCAACACTATGTAATGCAGTAGCGGTTAGATTCCGCCGAGATCCCGATGTCGCTGCCGTCCCACCGAATTATCCGGGGCACGCGACGACCGCGGTCTGGGAAGGCGGCTTCACGAGCGACAGGCACGATGGGATTACTAAAGTGCTGGGAGGCCAAATCACAGACCAGGAGGCTCATCGCCATCGAAGTGCGGATCGTAGCCAGAGAAGAGCAAGCATTCCAGTCTTTCGGCTTCGAGCAAGACTTCGTCCGGCACCCTCTTGCGTTCGCTTTGCAAATACTCGGCCAACCCGTTCACGGCCTGGACAACACTCCGGTGTAGCATCTTGTCGGCGCGAGTGGCCTGTACGTACTGTCGTATCGCCGTAGCGAAGGACCTGAACTCGTGCGTCGGATAGCGCCTCCGGCTCCCAGCGAGTGCCTGTTCGAAAGCGCAGTGCTGATCGACTACTAATGCCGCCAGCCGGTCTTTTTCCGTGCCTGACATTTCGTGTTGCCGCCGAGATATAAGCGTAGCCGGAGAGTGGGGCCGATTGCAACGAGCCTCTCCAATTTCGTCGCCTTCGAAGATTCGCAGGCCGACACTCGTTTGGTGGTGGTTTGAGGCCGTTATCGACAGCTATTGGTAAACACGCCTTGGCCATAGAGCAGGAGTAATATGCGATGGCGTGGACCAACTCCCGAGTCGCCGATATGCCGAGTGACCAGTCGATTCTCGGTTGTACGCGCTAACGCGATTCTGTGATCAGTATCTTAGGGTGCTTCATTGGGTGGCGGCGAGAAGATCCTGCGCGATACGCTGCATCGTCTCTAAGCTATGCGTTATTATTTGCTCAGGCGTATCCGGATAGCCGATTCAGCAGCTAGGCGAACGCCGCGATATCCGTGAGGTGTGCCGTGAAATGTCTCCTGCGACTATGGTCTCCCCTCGCCATCTTCTGCTGTGTCAGCTTCACGCCCTCACAATCTCAGATCGATTCCCGTCTTCTTGTAACCATTGATTCCGGGACGCTCAAAGGCGCGTATTTCGGGGCGGCACCGGATGACGTCATGTTCCTCGGCATTCCATTCGCCGCGCCGCCCACCGGGGAACGACGCTGGAAACCTCCCCAGCCCGTCGATAAATGGCCCGGCATTCGCAGCGCGGACTCCTACGGGGCGGCTTGTCCGCAGCAGGTCCCGGCAGGATGGATGGAAGCCTACACAAAGGAAATGAATCAGACCTTCGAACCTTATTACACGTACTACACCGACGAAGATTGTCTCTATTTGAACGTGTGGACGACGAACATGCCAGGAGATAGTACCGCCGAGAAACTCCCCGTCATGGTCTGGATTCACGGGGGCGGCGACATGGGCGCCAGCCACTTTTGGCCTATGGGCCCCACGCTGGCTCGACGGGGAGTGGTTTTGGTCAGCATGAACTATCGCCTTGGGGCCCTTGGCTTCCTAGCCCATCCTGCCCTTACCGCGGAATCTCCGCATCACGCCTCGGGGAATTACGGGATTCTCGACCAGATCGCCGCACTCCAATGGGTTCAGCGCAATATCGCCAAGTTCGGCGGAGATCCGGCAAACGTTACCATCTTCGGCGAGTCGTCGGGCGGAATGATGGTCTGTTTCCTGATGTCGTCGCCCTTGGCGCGTGGCCTGTTTCAACGCGCCATTTTAGAAAGCTTAGGCTGCGCCGACACCATTTCTCCGGAGTTGAAGACTCCCACCTATTACGAGGGCGGCGTCGGCACGGCCGAAGAGATCGGCCTGCGTATGATGCGGGACTTGGGCATTTCGGATGGCCCCAATGCACTGAAGGAACTGCGCTCGAAAGCTCCGAAAGAACTTATGGATGTCTCGGACCGTGATAGCGCAGTGAACTTCGACATCGAAAGCGCCATCGACAACTGGGTGCTCACCGAACAGCCAGCGACGACCTTCGCGCAGGGACGCCAAGCCAAGGTTCCAGTGATCGTGGGGAGCAACTCCGATGAGGGGACCACTATGGTGGAGGAGACGCTGCACGGTCCCCCCACTCTGGCCAACTACAAGGCCTTCCTGAAGAACGAATTCCTCGATTACGCCGACGAAATGTTTCGAATGAATCCAGCGGCCACCGACGCGGACGTTCGCGCTGCGTTCATCGCCTTCGATACGGACTACGAGTTCGGCAATTCCGTCCATGTCATCGCCACGGATACGGCTCGCGGCGGACTGAAAGCGTGGTATTACTACTTCACTTATCCGGGCAAAGGAAAGTACGCCGACGTCGGCGCATTCCACGGTCTGGAGGTCAAGTTTCTCACTGGATGGTTTCGTCCAAGCTGGTGGGGCGAACCTGATGCTGAAGACAAGAAACTCCTCGATCTCATGACGGGATATTGGACGCAGTTCGCCAAGACAGGCGATCCCAATGGCCCGAGCCTTCCGCAGTGGCCGGTTTACGATCCCAAAGCAGAAATGGTTCTGGAAATCGGGCAGGAGGTGAAACTGCGGCCCACTCCTCGTGTGGAGCGCTTTCCGGTATTCGAGCGCAGTCTGAAGAGCAGGCTCGCATCGATACCGCAATCGGGCAAAAGCTCGCTGGACAACACTCCCCAGAAGTGAGTGTAGAAAGCCGTAGGAACTCAGAATTATGGCGGGCTGCGATCCGAGGTAATTGAGGTAACCACGCAATTTCGCTTACGAACAGGTCCGCCTAGTTTGGGTTCTGGCCGGTCGACGCGCTATCCGGCAGTTAGCCAGCGAGCAGCCGCTGGCTGTCGGCAGGGCACCTGACCGCACCACGTCTGACGCCACGACGTTCAGCATGACCGATTCCTATTGATAAATCCCCTTCCCACCAGTGAATTTCGGGTGATCGATGTGGCCGGGAGCGGATTGGGCCCGAAAAGTCCGCTTCGAGGACCCGAACCCCGTTTCCGGACAGCGTACAAGTTCTTAGAGGAATACCCAGCCTCAGCAGAGTCCGGACGAGGTATGACTCTCTTTGATTCTCAACGGGATGCCGAAAGCAGCTACTCAGCCACCGTGAGGGTGAGCTTGTTGACGCGGAGGTCAATCGTGACAATGAAGCGTGACAGAACATCGCTGCCGAGCGCCAGTGCGACGGGCAAGCCAAAACCGGTTCCGCGACGGACCGGGGATTCGCGGAGGTCATCGAGAATGAATTTGTGCCCGCCCAGTTCCATCGGAACTCGCTAACGGAAAACCTTGAATTTTCCATGCCGTTCGACACGAGCGAGGCCTTCAGCAAAGGCAGGGTCGATGAAGGACACGTTGTAGCCTGTATCGAGATAGACGATGGCCTCACGCCCGTTCACTCTGGCTCGTGCATAAAGAATGTGACCCTGCGATTTAGGAGGCCCAACGAGACCGACGGAAAGATAACGCTTGCGGTCGAGTTGCTCCGGGAGAGGTGAGACAGTCACGCCGACCCTCCGTGATCGGTAATCCAAAGTCAGGCGCCGATCCAGGAAGAAGTCGAGCCCCACGGTTCCATTGAACGGTTCGGAGGAGAACATTTGCCAATCGGACAGGCCTCCCTCGACATCCTTGAATACTTCCCCGAGGACGGAGACCGTTTCGACGCGGATGAGAAACGATTCGCCACGGTGGCTGCCGTCGGCATTGAGTTCCTCGCTGCGTTCCTCAACTCGATGCGGAATCGAGGGGGCCGAACTCGTAATCAAAATGCCTCTGGCGGTTCCGGAATCGAGCATCAGTAGGAGTTTGATACCGGAATCGTGCACTTCTATGAAGGGACAGCCTGAGGCGCCAAGAGTCAGCGGATAGAGTTCGCTTTCCCGATAGCCAAGGTCCTGCGACCACCGGCGGAATGAGGTGGTTTTGAGCGTGTTCGAAACCACTGCCGCTTTGATCGTTTGAGCCGCCGCAAAAGACGTGCAACTCAATGCAGCCGCGACGTAGAATAATATGAAAGCGGTTGACGGCCACGCTGCTGCGGAACGTGATCGGACCGACAGGGACCGATGAGCCGTTTTCTTTAACATTATGCCTCGCTGCAATTGTCGTCGCTTCCTCCCCATTAAGGCGGGGAACAGCGCAAGTGTAAAGCACGAGCCTTGCCTTGACAGCTCACCTAGTAATACTAGGTTAAGTAGTTCTTGATCGTTATGACGGTGAATGCTACAGTGCCAGCATGACACCGCGGAGCCTGAAAGGCCTCGAGAGTCGCCTGATGCATTTTCTCGAAGACTTGTTGGAACCGATGGGGCGTAGCGAGCGACGCCACTGGGCACAGGTTTATATTCAGGGCCTGTTGTTGGACGGGGAGCGCAAATCGATTGAGCCCCTGGCGGCGCGC
>JBELAJ010000235.1:0-20731 GCA_049508935.1 Terriglobia bacterium
GGTCCCGCTCTTTTCCACTCAACATCAGCATCTCCTGTTTTTCCATCCATCAAGTTTGACGGAGTTCAACAGGACATTTCTACTTTGCTGAAACCGGACATTATCATTTTGCCGCGACACCCCTACGATCCGGTTTTTACAGGACTCAACGATATGGTTATACTGACGGCTTGAAATTCGGAGCATGTGCCATGAATCTGTCACGCATTCTGAAATCGAGTACGAACCGCGGACCTCAAATGCGGAGGTCCGCGCTACCTGTTTTGGCCGGTGTCCTTTTGTTTGCGCAGCTTGGGTGGGCTGGCGGGCCGAAAGCCGCTCCGGCTGTGGGCGGCGATTCTTTTTATCCCGTGGCGGTGTGGTACGGCGGGGGAAAGGCGCGCGCGCCGATGCTCGAGCGCGTGGATCGAAGCAGCCCTGAGCGTTGGGGAAAGGATCTGGACCAGATCAAGGCCGTGGGCTTCAACACTGTGAAATGTTGGGTGGACTGGGCGACGGCGGAGCCCAAGCCGGGCGAGTTCGATTTCGAGAATCTTGATCTGCTGATGCGGCTTGCGCAGGAGCGCGGATTGCGTGTGGTGGTGCAGGTCTATCTCGATTCAGCTCCCGACTGGGTGGGCGAAAAGTATCCTGACGGCAAGTTTGTTGACCGCAGCGGCGCGGTGATTGTTTCGCAAGCCGCCCCGGGGTTCTGCATCGATCATGCTGGAGTACGCGGCGAGATCGTCAAATTCCTGGGAGCTCTTTCGAGTGAAGCCAACAAGTTTTCCGCGCTCTACGGCTGGGACGTTTGGAGCGAGCCGCACGTGATCAATTGGGCGGAATTCCCTTATCTCACCAATCCCGAGTTCTGCTTCTGCCCTTCGAGCGAGGCGCGCTTCCGGGAATGGTTGAAGAAGAAATACGGCACGCTCGAGGCGCTGAACGCCGCCTGGTACCGCCGCTTCGAGCGCTGGGAGCAGGTTGAGCCGCCGCGCGCTTCGACGATTCTTTCCTACACGGATTACCTCGATTGGCGCACCTTTATCGACGACAAGCTGGCGGGCGACCTGCGCACACGCGTCGAGGCCATCCGCGGCCAGGACCACGAGCACGCCATCACCAGCCATGCTGCGGGCCCGGCGCTCTTCACTTCTCCCACCGACGGGTACGGCGAGCCCGACGATTTCAAGATGTCCGCGAGCGCTGACTTTTTTGGCACCTCGCTCTATCCAAAGCACTCCGAGTCGACCGTTCCCTGGTCCTACCAGATGCTGGCCGCGGGGCTGGATTTCACGCGCTCCGCGGGGCACAGTTCCGGCAAGGGCTTCTGGATTGGCGAACTCCAGGCCGGCCAGGGCGTGACGGGCATGCGCATCGCGGAGCCTGTGGACTCGCACGACGAAGAGTTCTGGATGTGGAAGGTGCTCTCGCACGGCGCGCGGGAGATCTCCGTCTATGCCTGGTACCCGATGAACTCCGGCTACGAATCGAACGGCTACGGCCTGATCAACCTGGACGGCACTCTGACGCCTCGCTCGCGCGCCGCCGGCAAGGTGGCGGAGCAGATCGCGCAGAACGGAGGCGACCTGCTGGCCAGCGAGCCCGCCCGCGCTCAGGTGGCGGTCCTCTTCAATCGGCTCTCTTACATGGTGGGCGGCTCGGAACCGTCGCTCTCGAAACTAGGCAATGCCCCGCGCGATTCGCTCGAAGGCGTACATCGGGCGTTCTTCGAGCAGCAAATCCCCGTGGACTTCGTTCATCCCATGGACGTGGCGGGCGATAAGCTGGGCCAGTATAAGATTCTGTTTTTGCCCTTTCCGGTGATGCTGTCGAAGAACGTTGTTGAGGGAGTCGAGCGCTTCATCCGCAACGGCGGGACCGTGGTGGCGGAAGCGCGCCTGGCCTGGAATGACGAGCGCGGGTTTTCGAGCGACGAGGTGCCGGGAATGGGCTTGGCGGAGGTCTTCGGCGCGCGCGAAAAGGTGATCCGCCCGGTCGAGAAGCCGGAAGTCATCGTAGAGGCCAATGCCGGGCTGCCCGGCTGCGCTCCCGGCATGCGTGCTGTCGCGACGGCGTTCGAGGAGGAACTGGAACCCTTGCCCGGTGCGCGCGTGCTGGCGCGCTTCGCGGACGGCGCGCCCGCCATCGTCGAGAACAGCTATGGCAAGGGGAAGGCGATTCTGGTGGGATCGTTCCTGGGCGTGGCGTATGAGCGGCAACACGACAAGGCGGCGAAACTACTGCTCTTGAGCTTTGCCCGGGCTGCGGGTATCGAGCCGGAAGTGAAGGTCTCGGGCGAGAACAGCACCCAAGTGGAAGTGCGGCGCCTCGTGGAAAACGATGTACAATTCCTTTTCGCTTTCAATCACTCTGACCATGCCGCCGCTGCCAAGATTGCCGCTCGCGTTCCATGGCCAGTGCGCGAGGCTCGGAGCTTGAACGGCCAGGAGAAGGTGACGTTCAGGCAGTCCGGAGAGGAGTTGGTGCTTGACGCGCCGCTCGCGGCGAACGGGATTTGGGTGCTGCGGTTGAACCGGAGGGAAAGAGAATGAGGGTTCCCCGAAGGGGAACAAGATCATTAGCCGTAGGTGAAACCTACGGAGGAGGAACAAGAGGCGTTCGACCCCTGCGGGGTCGAATATCTGTTAATTGCGTATTCCGTGGGTTGCACCCACGGCTAATGACCTTCGGCCCTTTCAGGGCCGGCCCTGGTCTTCTCCAACTTGCGGTATGACTAGCCATTTTGTTCTCGGTCTGGATCTCGGTGGAACGAAAATCGCCGCTGGGGTTGTCAATTTGCGGGGGAGACTCTTCTCGAGCGTGCGGATTGCGACTCCCGCGAAAGGCGTGAGGCAAGATCTGGCGGCGCTGTTCGACGCGGCGAACGCGGCGGTGCGCGCCGCGAAGATTCCTTGGAAACGCATACGGGCAGTTGGAGTGGGAGTGCCCGGGGCCTTCGATCCGCGCGCGGAGACCGTTTGGGCGCCGAACCTACCCGGATGGTCGAAGGTCCGGTTGAGGCATCTTCTTCAAAATGCTTTCGAGCGTCCTGTCTTCGTCGAAAGCGACCGCAACGTGCAGGCATTGGCGGAAGCGTGGTTGGGATTGGGCGCGCATAGCCGGGTGCGAAACCTGGTTTTTCTCACGGTGGGAACCGGCATTGGCGCGGGATTAATCTCGGACGGGCGATTGATTCCTGGAGCCCATGGCGTCGCCGGAGCGGCGGGCTGGATGGTAATCGATCGCAGGTGGAAGCCCGAATACGGCCGGGTGGGATGCTTTGAAGCCTTGGGCGCCGGTCCGGCGGTGGCCAGGCTAGGCAGGCTGGCGTGGGAACGAGAGCGGAGGGACAAAGTTCCAATTCAAGATTCCAAATCTCAGATTCAAGATTTCAAATCTCAGATTCAAGATCTCAAATCTCAGATTCAAGATCTCAAATCTCAGAACCACATCACTGCCGAAGTCGTGGCTGCGGCGGCGCGCCGCGGCGACAAGATCGCTCTTCGCGTCCTGAAGGAGGTTGGCACAAACCTTGGTTTGGGCGTGGCCAATATCGTGTGCTTGCTGAACCCCGAGGTGGTCGTTTTGGGCGGCGGCTTGGCCGGCATCGGAAACCCGCTCCTTGTGCCGCTCCGCAAGGCTTTGCGCCAATGGGGACAACCCCTTGCCCGAAGACAAGTGCGCATAGTGCTATCGCGCCTGGGAGAGAAGGCCGGGATTCTGGGTGCAGCACGGTATGCCCTAATAAAAATGGAGGAAAAAGAATAATGTCAGCAGAAACGTATTTCGCAGAAGCACAAAAAGTTTACGACCGGATTCGTTCGACGCAGGTTGGAAACATCCGGAAGGCCGCAGAGTTTTGTGCGGATTCGATTTCGCAAGGGGGGTTGGTTCATCTGTTCGGCAGCGGGCACTCCGTGATCCCCGTGATGGATGTCTTCCCACGCTACGGCAGCTTTGCCGGCTTTCATCCCTTGATGGATGCCCGGCTGATGTGGACGCAGGTGCTGGGCTCGGGCGGCGTCCGCGAATTGCTGAGACTGGAGCGAACGGAAGGATACGTCGCCACGTTTCTTTCCAATTTCAAGTTTGAGGCGGTTGACACCATGGTGGTGTACTCGCACGGCGGCTTGAACGCCGCAGGAATTGACGTGGCCCTGCACGCCAAAGCGCTGGGGCTGAAGGTGGTCGCCGTCACCTCGCTTGAAAACGCGCGAATTGCAAAGCCTACGCATTCCAGCGGCAAGAAACTTGCCGACCTTGGCGACGCGGTGATTGACAATTGCTGCCCGCCTCGGGATTCTCTCGTCGATGTGGCCGGCATTCCGGTGGGCGCCAGTTCCACCTTGGCGGTGATTGCCATTTCCATGGCTCTGACGGCAGAGATCGCAGCGGAGCTTGCGAAACGCGGCGTGAAATTCCGGGCCTTTGTTTCTCCCAACGTAACTACGGTCGGTCCGGAGAACAACCGGCAGGTGTTCGACGACTACATCGCCCGGGTTGCGCCGCGGATGCGGTGAGCGGTGGCGCGGGCGTCCCGCCCGCGGTCGCGGGGGCGTCCCGCCCACGCAGGGCCTCGCGGGCAGGATGCCCGCGCCACAGCGGGCGAGACGCCCGCGCTACATCGGGGGCAGATACATGTTGAGTTGGGCTGGGATCGTTCTGGCGGGGTTATTGAACGGCAGTTTCGCGGTCCCCTTGAAGACCACTCGCGTCTGGAAGTTCAACCACATCTGGACTCTGCATTCGCTCTTAGCGATGGGGGTGATGCCGTGGATCGTCGTAATGGCGGCCGTCCCGCGCTGGAGCGATCTTCTGACCCGTGTTCCGGCGCGCGGTTGGCTGATCCTGGTCGGGTGGGGAGTGCTGTTTGGCATCGCGTCTTTGCTGTATGGCATAGCCGTGGACCTGCTCGGAATCGCTCTTGGGTTTGCTATCCAACTGGGGTTATCGATCGTGCTGGGGGCGTTGCTGCCCCTGTTATGGGCCGGGGCATTCACGTTGAGATCGGAAGGAGATTGGCTTCTCGTTTTGGGCCTCGCCATGATGGTGGTAGGAGTCATTCTGTGCGCGCAAGCCGGTGGGAGCAAAGGTGAGTCCGGAAGTTCCAGCGCAAAGCGATTCCGGCTGGGACTTCTGATTGCGATTGTGGGGGGCGTTTTAGCGCCCACGCTTAACTTTGGCATTCAGTATGGAACCGCTCTCCTCAGCAACAGCGGGAGGACTGGTTCGAAGCAGGGGTTCCCGGTGGAAATCTACCTTGCGTGGGCTGTTTTCCTCTCGGCCTCTTCGGCGCGGGGATGCGAACTCGTGACGCTATCCAAGTGACCGCCATGAGTCTGTTATGGATTTCCAGCGTGTTTATCTACGGGCGGAGCGCCTACGGGTTGGGCGCGCTGGGCAACAGTTTCGGTTGGCCGGTTTTTGTGGCGCTGATCATCCTGACGTCCAACGCCTGGGGAGTGTTGCTGGCGGAATGGAAACAGGCCGCGAGGGCCGCCTTTTACCGAATGGTGGCCGGAAGCGCAGTGCTCATTCTTGCAGCATTTGTTATTGGTCAGAGCCGTAAGCCCTGAACGCGCCAGGCAAAAGAAATTGAGGGGCGCCGCAAACTTTTTTCTTGTTTTGTGCGTCATGTGGAGTGGAATTGGGCATAGAGTTCTCTGATCGTCCGGACGCGGTGCTGGTCAGGGACGCCAAGGGCGGGTCGCCGGAGGCTTTCAACGCGCTGGTAAGGCGATGGGAGCGGAAGGTGTACAGCTTTCTGGTGTATCTCACCGGGCGGCCGGAAGATGCCTTTGACATGTGTCAGGAGGTTTTTCTCTCGGGTTATCGCCATCTGGGCCAGTTAAAGGACCCCGACAAGTTCCCGCAGTGGCTGTTTCGGATTGCACGCAATACCGCTCGGTCGCACGGGCGCCAAGTGCATGAAGCGGAAACCAGCCTCAACGATTTCGAGCCGGCGGCACATTCTTCGCCGGTCAGGGTAGGTGAGGCAGGGCGGTGGGAACAAGGCGAGATGAAAATCCTGGTAGAGAAAGCGCTTGCGGAATTGACACTCGAGCAACGCGAAGCGATTGTCCTGAAGTTTTACCAGGGTTTCAAGCTGGAGGAGATTGCGGAGATCCAGGGTTGTCCGGTGAGCACGGCCAAGACCCGCGTTTATTCGGGTTTTGAGCGGCTGAGGAAGTTGATCGAAAGGTAGACCTGGGGCGGGCGTCATCCTGTCCAGGCGGGAGGGGGTCGTGCGTCACGTGATGTGGCGAAATTTCCTCTCCTTGCCCTCTCCCGCGCGGAGAGCGTGACGCGCCGCTCGATGGCAAGTGCGTCGGAAGAAATCAGGAGTCATGAGTTAAAACTCAGCAATCCGGAATTAGAGTAAGCGAAACAATCAACAAAATTGCAAACCTTGAGATTCAGAGAGCCGAATTGTGGGAATCCTGAGGTCGTGGGCTGGTTCTTAGGGCGTGCGGCTTCGCGTGTCCAGTCTTTCCTGAATCGCGAAATCTGAATTCTGAACACTGTCTTTCCTGCGAAGAAGAGGTGAACGCCATGGGATGTCGCGAGTGGGGATCCGAGTTGACCGATTGGGCGCTGGATGAGCTTTCCCCGGCGAGAGTGAGGGAACTCGAGCAGCATCTCGAGCACTGCCAAGAATGCGCACACTCAGCCCAGCGGCTGCTCAGCGTGCGGCAGGCTTTGAAAAGCAGTTTGATCGATCGCGACATGCCCGCTCACGTGGTTGTTTTCGGAGACAAGGTCCAGAGCCGATTCGCAGGCTTCTGGGCGGCCCTCCTCCGCACTGCGGCGCTCTCGGCGGCTGCGGCTGTAATCTTCCTTGCCGTCGTATCGGTCGGTTTCCGTTTCGGGGGGGCGCGCCTCGTTCCGGTTACCGCCTGGGCCAAGCCGGCGTTGACACAGGCTGAATTGCATGACTTCGTGGCGAGGGCGGTGGCGGAACAAGTGTCTTTCGAGAGCAAAGAACTACAGACTGCCACCCAGGACCAGGTTGCAGGCCTTCGCCAGGAACAGAACGAGAACCTGAAACGCTTCGCGCAACAATTGCAGTCTTTTGAGCTATCTCTGAACACTGAGTATAAGGAAACGCAGCGGCAGAGCGCACTGCTTAGCGTGGTTGCCCACGAGCAGCAGTTACCCACCCACTAACCCGCGGCGCCCTCGAGGAGGTAACTCGAATGCATCTCAAGCTAAAAAGGCCGGGCAGGGCGCTTCTGATATGCCTCGCCTGCTGGCCTTTGGGGGTTCGGTGTGTCAAGGGGCAATGGCCCACCGGCAATGTCAGTGCCCTGAAAGGCGAAATGAAGGTCTTCGAGGCGGTCATTGATGGAACAATGGCCCAGACATTCGCGCCGCCCTTCGGCCTGCTCGAGAAGACTCAGGGCACGTATTTGCCCGGTTTCGGGTTGGCTTTCAGCTTGGAAGTGAACCTCTATCCTATGCGCTCTCCGACTCCGTTCAACATGGCGCCTTTGAGCAAGGCGGAGATCGAGAAGGCGCAGAAGGTGAAGCAGGACCGAATCGTCACGGTTAAGGAGTCGGTCCCCCGTTTGTTGGCCGACCACGCGATGAGCTTGCGGGACCTTAGCCCGAACGATTCGATTGCTGTCGTCGTGCACCTTTTCGAAGTGAGCACCGGGGAGAGCAAGTTACCCGAGCAAATCATCATTGAAACCCGGAAGGCGGACTTGGACGAGTTCTGGGACAAGAAAATCTCATACCGGGATTTGCTGGGCAAGATGAAAGTTCTGGAGTTCTGAGAGCTTTGATATGACCTCTGCTACGGTCAGCCACAAGTTGCTGGGCCAATTGCTGGTGGAGCGCGGCCTGTTGCCCGAAGACGACCTGCAAAAGGCGCTGCAGTTACAGCGGGAACGGAAGGGCCGCCTGGGCAAGATCCTTCTCGATCTAGGCTATCTTTCGCAGCAAGACCTGCTGATGGTTCTCTCCGAGCAGCTTGGCATTCCACAGGTTGATCCGGCCGAACTGAAGGATGTGCCGATGGAGGCGTCCGTATTGCCCTCCGGTTTCTTGAGCCAGTTTCTTGTTTATCCGTACTGCGTGGAAGGCGATACGGTGTTCATCGCCATGGCCGACCCGCTTGACAGCGACACCATTCGAGTCATCGAGCAGTTGCTGGCGCGAAAAGCGGAATTGCGGCTGGCCAGCGAAGCCGCCATCCTGAAGGCTCTGGACGTCTGGTTCGACATGGGGTCGGCGGAAGAGGGAGTCGTCGGGATGGAGTCCGATGGGCCGCCCGGCGTCACAGACGCCGAGGCGGCCGACATTGAGCAATTGCGCGACTTGGCTTCGGAAGCGCCGGTGATTCGCTGGGTCAACCAGTTGGTGGCCCGCGCCCTGGAACGTCGCTCGAGTGACATCCACTTCGAGCCCTTTGAAAAGCAGTTCCGGGTCCGGTACCGAATCGACGGAGTTCTGTACGAAGTGCCGGCCCCGCCGCGCGAAATGCAGGCGGCGGTTACGTCTCGCATCAAGCTTATGGCAAAGCTCAACATCGCCGAGCAGCGCCTGCCCCAGGACGGAAGGATACCGTTGCGGGTTTTGGGCCGCGAAATCGACCTGCGAGTTTCCACGCTCCCCACCCTTTACGGAGAGAGTGTGGTAATGCGCCTTCTGGACCGCAGCCAGAGCGACCGCTATTCCTTAGCGACTTTGGGATTTCCGGACACCCTGCTGCGCAAGATGGAGTACTATCTCGATCTTCCCCACGGGCTTTTCCTGGTCACGGGTCCCACCGGCAGCGGCAAATCGACCACGCTTTATGGTTCCTTGCGCCGGCTGAATACAACGGACGTGAAGATCATCACGGTGGAGGATCCGGTCGAGTACCAGTTGCCGGGTGTCAACCAGATTCATGTGAATCCCCAGATTGGCCTGACCTTTGCGGCGGGGTTGCGCCACATCGTTCGCCAGGACCCGGACATCATCATGATCGGCGAAATCCGTGATCTCGAGACGGCGGAGATCGCCATGCGTGCGGCGCTCACCGGCCACTTGGTATTCAGCACCCTGCACACCAACGATGCTCCGAGCGCCGTCACGCGCCTCACGGACATGGGCGTCGAACACTACCTGGTCTCCTCTTCGTTGGTTGCCGTGCTGGCGCAAAGACTGGTGCGCGTATTGTGCGATGAGTGCAAGCGGCCGTACCCGGCGGATATAGACGAATTGCGGAAACAAGGCTGGGAGGCGGCGGGGCCTTTGACGTTTTACAAAGCGGGAGAGTGCGCGCATTGCGGGCATACCGGCTTCCTCGGACGGGTGGGAATCTTCGAATTCATGGAAATGGAGGAAGGAATCCGGCGGGCGATCGTGGCCCGCTCCGACGCCAGTACTTTGCGGGTGGCAGCGCGTGAACGCGGCATGCGCAGTTTGCGCGAGGATGGTTGGCTGAAGGTCGCCTCCGGCCAGACAACGCTGGAAGAGGTGCTGCGCGTGACTCAGGAAGTTTAGTCAGTTGTCAGTAGTCAGTCGTCAGTGGTCGGTTGTCCGTCGTCGCTGTATTCGTTGTCGTCCTGAGCGAAGCGAAGGATCTCTGCAGTTCGTTGCAGGTGGCGAGCGCGAAAGAGCCACTGCCGAGATCCTTCGCTTCGCTCAGGATGACAGCGGGGTTTTCCGAATTTCGGGTTTCGATTTTCGAATTTCGAAAGTCGGCGGGTGCGCGTAATGCCAGAGTTTTCGTACAGAGCGATCAAAGGTACTGGCGAGCTGGTGCAGGGGACGCTGGTAGCGGAAACCGAGCCGGCTCTTCTGGCGCAGCTTCGCCGCATGGGATGCATGCCCATCCGCGTGAGCGCCAAAGACGGCGCGACAGGCGTCTCTTGGTCGTTGCTCAAACGCCGAGGCACGTCTTCCGCGGACCGCCTGACATTCGCCCGGCAGCTTGCCACGCTGGTGCGGGCCGGCGTGCCGCTTGACCGCAGCCTCTCGCTCTGCCGGGACTTGGCTGAAAAGCCGGCCCTCGGAGCCGTGATCGGCGCCACGCTCAAGGAATTGCGCAGCGGGCAGTCGCTGGCGAACAGCTTGGCCGCCAACCCGCGTTTTTTCCCGCCCCTGTATGTCGCCATGGTGCGGGCCGGCGAAGCGAGTGGCACGCTTCCCGCGGTCCTGGATCGGCTGGTGGAGTTCGAGGAGTTCAGTGCGGAACTGCGCGGTTATCTTATCTCAGCTCTCATTTACCCCATGGTTCTGCTCGGGGTAGGGAGTGTGGCGATCGCCTTCCTGCTCGGCTTCGTGGTGCCGCGCTTTGCGCAGATTTTTGAGGAGGCGGGGAAAGAACTGCCCTTGCCGACGCAGATCTTGATGGACGTTTCACAGGCCTTTCGTGATTACGGCTGGATCGCGGCCCTTGTTATTGTCGTGGCGTTCTTGCTGTTTACCCGTTGGGTGCGGACCGAATCCGGCCGGTTGCGTTGGGACCAGTGGCGGCTGAAGGCGCCGCTGTTAGGCGACGTCACCTTGAAGCTTGAGATCGCGCGTTTTGCAAAGACAATGGGCACGTTGTTGAATCAAGCAGTCCCCATTATTTCCGCCTTGCGCCTGACCCGCGAGGTGTTGAGCAATCGCCGCGTGGCCGCTGCGGTTGAGCCGCTTATCCAAGGTGTCAAGCGAGGCCAGGGGCTGGCTGGCCCGCTCGCCGAAACCGGGATGTTTCCGGCGCTTGCCACGCAATTGATGACTCTGGGCGAGCAAACCGGGAAATTGGATTCCATGCTGCTCGAGTTGGCCGCAATTTACGACCGGGAGGTGCGCGTGGCCACCAAGCGTTTGGTGGCGCTCGTCGAGCCTGCCGTGATTCTGGCCATGGGCCTGGTTGTCGGAACGATTGTGATTTCTACTCTGCTGGCAATCGTCAGCATAAATGAGGTGCCCTTCTGATGAGCCGACCAAGAACAGGGAGAACCCATTTCGTAGTATCGGAATCCGCGCAGGGCTTCACCTTGATTGAATTGATCGTGGTGATTCTTATCCTCGGGTTGCTT
The DNA here is from genome assembly GCA_049508935.1 of Terriglobia bacterium. Taxonomy (GTDB): domain Bacteria; phylum Acidobacteriota; class Terriglobia; order UBA7540; family UBA7540; genus CAVROP01. Next base: position 11,004 of record JBELAJ010000235.1, read on the forward strand.
GCAGGCTTGGTGGTCCCCCGCCTGTTCAAGCATGCAACGCAGGCCAAGATCACTGTAACGAAGGCGCAGATTGCCGCCTTTCAAACGGCGCTGGGAGCCTACAAACTGGATACCGGAACTTTCCCCACCACGGACCAGGGTTTGCAAGCGCTGCGGACAGTCCCGGCTGGGGTCACGAACTGGAATGGCCCCTACTTGCCCAAGGATATCCCTTTGGATCCCTGGAACCGTCCCTATATTTACAAATTCCCCGGAGAGCATGGTGATGAACCGGACATCATCAGTTACGGGGCAGACGGACTGCCGGGCGGCGATGGAGAAAATGCAGACATCCTTAGCTGGAAATGAGGAGCGACACGCGCACCCGGTGGAAGCCGGCGTGACACTGCTCGAACTGGTGATCGTTCTGGCCATTATTGCCCTGACCGTGTCGCTGGTGGCTCCCCGTTTCGGAAACTGGACCGAAGAATGGACCCTGCGGAGCGCGGCAGAGCGGGTGGCGCAAACCGTGCGCTACGCGCGGACGCGGGCACTTTTCGAGCAAAGCTATTACGTGATGGAAATCGAACCGACAACGCGTTGGGTGCGGGTCTTTAATCCCACCAGCGGTTTCTTGCGGGCTTACTTGCTTCCCCGGGGAGTGGCGATTGATGACGGCGAGAATCCTCTGCCTTCGGTTGTGCGAATCCTGTTCCCACCCTCCGGAGTCGTTGAGGAGAGGAACCTGTGGTTGAGTGACCGCCGCAGGAGCAAATACAAAGTTCATGTGAGTTTCTTGACAGGCAACCCGGTTGTTGAGGCTGTTAAGCAGGGGTCGCGTTAAATGCAAATGGTCATCCAACGTCGGCGCGAAGCAGGAATGAGCCTCCTGGAAGTACTGATGGCCATTTCACTCCTGGGAGTCAGCTTCGTGACCATTTTCTCGGGACTTTCTGCGGCGCTTCGCGCCACTGGCCGCCTGGACGCCTTCGATCGGGGCAACGAGTTTGCCACCCGGAAACTCAATGAGCTTTTTCTGGACCCGTCTCTCGGGGCAGACCAGCGTCGCTTCGGAACCACTCCTTCCGGTATCGAATGGGAAGCGAGAACCGAGTTGCTTGATCAGCGGCCGCTGGCTGGATCTCAGAAGTCGGCGCAACTGGTTCGAATCAACCTCCAGGTGTCCTGGCGCACGCGTTCAGGTCGTCAGAACTTGAACCTGGAGTCGCTGAAGTTGTGTATTCCGCCGTCTCCGCCTAGTCGATGAATCGGGGGATCGGATGATCGGGAGATCGGGTGAACGAAGCTGGAATCGGGTGATCGGGTGATCGGGAGATCGAGTGAACGAAAACCGAATCAGGAGATCGGATGATCGGAAGATGGGGTGAACAAAATCCGGGCTGTGGTCACTTGCTTTGGGCGAGGTGTGAAAGACAAGAAATGTTCTCCCGATCACCCGATCACCCGATCACCCGATCGTCTGTTCACCCGATCACCCGATCGTCTGCTCACCCGATCACCCCATCTCCCGATCATTCAGGCTTCACGTTGTTCGAAGTGTTGCTGAGCATGACGCTGATCGGTTTTTTGATGTTGGCTTTGCTCGTTGGGATGAGGGTAGCAAACCGGGCTTGGCGAACTGGAGAGGCGCGACTGCGTCAGGTGCACGCCGCTGCTGAGCGGAGTGATTTTGTCGTGACGCAAGTCTCGTCGCTGGTTCCCTACCGGATTAAGTCGAACGACCCGGATCTCCCCGGAGCGCTCACCGTGCTCGAGGCTACTGCCAACTGCCTGCGTTTCATCAGCTCTTACAGCAGCGTTTATCGCACTCGCACGGGATTGGTGCTGGTCGAATACGGGATTGTCGAGCCGTCGCGCGGAGACGTCGAGGTTGTGGTGCGCGAAACTCCTGTGGCGGATAACGAGAGCCTGTATCACAAACTCGTCCTGAGCGTCACCCACGATCCTGATACGGGCCTCGCCGTGATCAACTATCAGCCGTTCGCGGTCCGGGAGACTGACTTGCGGTTGATGACGGGTCTGAGCGATGCGGCGTTCTCGTATTTGGATTTGTATCCCCAGAACAGCCCCGTGCCCGTTTGGCGGCCGGCTTGGCGGAGCAGCGTGGAAGCGCCCTATCCGGAGGCGATCCGGCTTCGGTGGGAGCGCGGAGGCGAGGCAGGAGAAGAGGTCATGCCAGTGCGCGCGAATTTCATGTCGCAGGGACAGTGAACGGATCGGGTGATCGGATGATCGGGAGATCGGGTGAACAAAAAACTGCATCGGGAGATCGGATGATCGGAAGATCGGGTGAACAAAATCCGGCTAGTGGTGGCTTACTTTCGGTGATGTGCGGAAGACAAGAACCGTTCTCCCGATCACCCGATCTCTCGTTCACCCGATCACCCGATCATCCGATCACCCGATCTCGTGATGCCGGCGTAGCCTTGTTGGCGGTGATGGCGGCAGTCAGCGTGATGCTTTTGGTGGCATTAGCGCTTTCGGGTTCCGTTCAGATCGAGACTCGATCGGCAATTTATCGCAAGCAGGCCACACAGGCGTACGCCATGGCGGTGGGGGGAGTGGAAGCTGCCCTTCTGCAGATAGCCTATCCGCCTGCTCAGGACCGGAGTGACACTCCGCGCCTTTGGAGGAAAGGGCAACGCGTGATCCGAGTGCCTTACGCACAGGGTGTGGCGCTGGTGGAGATTGCGAATGAGACGGGCAAAGTCGACCTGAACGTTGTAGGGCGAGATCAACTGGCACGCTTGTTCGAAGCGCGCGGGGTGAGTAAGGAGCAGGCGACCCAACTCGCTTTAGCCGTCGACCATTGGCGGAGGCCGCCGGGCTCCGATGAAGAGGGCTTCAAGGACTTGGACGACTATTATCGCCAGGCCGGATATCAGCCCGCTCATAATCGTTTTGGTTCCGTGGAGGAAATGTTGCGGGTTCGCGGTATGAGCCGCGACATCTTTTACGGCACGGCTGAGTTTAACCGTGCCAACCGGCTCCAATCCCTCTACGGCGTGGGCCAGGACTTGACGGTGTATTCGAAATCTACCCAGGTAAACTTGAATTACGCCTCCGAAGCGGTGCTGATGAGCGTGCCAGGTATGACGGAGGAATTGGCCGACGCCATTATCGAGGAGCGAAGCAAGGGCCCCTTCGAGTCATTAGACGATGTGACGAAACGGCTGGGGACCTCCATCCCTGACGAGTCCATGCCGTTCTTGAGCGTCGCGGACGACGGCAGGACTTACACCATCCTCTCAGTGGGGATGGTCAATGGCTCACCGCTGCGACGTGCCGTCAAGGCCGTCGTCCGCATTCAGCCGCAGGGCTTGGCCTTGCACCGCATCATTGGGTGGTACGACGACGTGTCGGAATGAACTGAGGAGTCAGGAGACAGGAGTCAGGAGTCAGTAATGACGCCGAGATTCGAAACTCGAAATTCGACAATCGAACAGGTCCCTCAAGTCAATTCCGCGAAGGCCGGAATCCGGCGTCCGATGGCAACCGGCTTCGCGGGGAATACAGGCGCACGCGACAAACTGCGAAAGGCAAGTTGCAGGTTTCAGCATCATTCTGACTCCTGACTCCCGCAGGAATACTTCTTATGTTTACCAAACTCGTTATTGGCGTGGATTGTGGTGGCGGGGCGTATCGCCTCACAGTTCTTGGACGCCGGTTTCGCCGCTACCTGCTGGTTGACGAATTGCAACTTCCGGACCCGCTAGGCGATGACGCGCCTGCGAAGGTTGCCGCCTTTCTCGACCGTCATCACCTCCGCGATGCCCGCGTCATCGCTTGTTTGCCGCGCGAAGCAGTCCTGGTTCGATTCTTGAGCCTTCCGCAGGAAACTGAACCACAGTTGGCCAAGGTTGTCGATTATCAGTTGGGCTCGCTTCACCCCTACAAGGACGGTCAGGTCTATTGGGGTTGTGCGGTGGTGGAGCGCGATTCGAAGACGAAGCAGATTACTGTAATGGTGGTGCTCGCGGAGAAGTCGCGGGTCAGTGAATTCAAGCGAGCGCTTCAAGAGCTGGGCCTGCGACCGAGCGCGGTGACGCTGGGTGCCGCGCCGATGGCTGGCCTGCTGAAGTCCCACTTGCCGTCCCTGGCGCTGATCGCGTGTGGGCGCGGCACAGGCGTGGAGCTGCTTTCCTTCCATCAGGGGAACCTCTGTGCCACACAAGAGATTTCCATTGAACCGGTCGCCAGCCTTCAACAGCGATTTGAAAGGGAGCGGCATCGCGTCCTCTCGGCACTGCCCTTGTCCGATCCTGCCGCGATTCCCTGGTTTGTCTGCGGACCGATGCCGCCTGCTTTTTCCGCTTTACTCGAAGGCGCGTCGCCATTGCCGCCACCCAAGTTAAATCTGCGCAAGGGCTCCGCAGAGGGCGGTTTCGACTGGCCTTCCTTGGCAGCGGCTTACGCGGGCTTGGTGCGCCGGGGGGCCGCGCCCATCATCAACCTGCTTCCTCCGGACGAGCGTTGGCAGCCGCACGCCGCGGCGCGTCTGCCTGTTTACGCATTGAGCGCCATGGCGTCGCTTCTGGCTCTCACCTTGGCATCTCACGCCTGGATCGAAAGGGCGTTATATAGTCGCGCCTTGGATCGCGAGCTTCATCGCCTCAACGTCCACGCTCAACAGATTCGGGGGCAGAACCAGGAGACCAGCAGCCTGGAGGCGCAAGCGGCAGTCCTCGAGAATGTCAGGTCTAGTAACTTGCAGAAACTTCACATGCTCCAGCAACTGACGAATTTGCTGCCCGACGGCACTTGGCTACAAGAATTGAACATCAGCGAAGACACGGTGGATATCAACGGTTATTCCAATCACGCGGCGGGCCTGGTGCCAGCCCTGGAGAAGTCGCCCTACTTTACTCAAGCCGAATTCACGGCGCCTATTACTCGCGATAACCAGAACCGGGAGGTTTTTCGAATTCGCATGCGGGTGAAGCAAGCCCATCATTGATGATTTGCGATTGGTGATTTGCGGTGGTCGGGTTTCTTCAATCGCCAATCAGAAATCGCAAATCACCAGTGGTTCGAGTGACTCCTATGTTTGAAATGTTTAAAACGCTTAGTCGTCGAGATCAATTTGCACTGGGAATAGGTGCGGGCGGAGTGGTTCTGTTCCTGCTCTTGAATTTCGGTGTGTTACCTCTTTTCGAGCAACCCGGCGCCGGCACGGAATCAGTGCAGCAGAGAGAGATTGAACTGCGCAGGGACAAGCGACTGTTAGCCGAAGAGGGGATTGAGAAAACCTCCCTCACTACCGCCAGGGAACACCTGAAATCACTCGAGGCAGGTCTTCTGGAAGGCTCCACTCCTTCCCTGGCGAGTGCTGAGTGGCAGCAGTTGGTGGGCCAGTTGGCGGAGAGCAAGGGCATCGACCTCGGCAGCAGTGAGTTGCTTCGCACTCAGGAACTGGGCAGCGGTTATTCGCTCGTGACCGGCCGGGTGCAGTTCCGTTGTCGCTTGGACCAACTCGTTGACTTCATGGTGGCTTTGTCCGGCTTTCCCAGGCTCCTGTCGGTCACGGGCCTCTCGGTTGTCGCCGTCCAAGGCGACCCGCAAGGGAGGTTACTCGTGCGCCTGACGATTGGCGCGGCCGCCCGGGCGGTGGCGCAGGGTAAGGAAGGGAACGCCGTAACACGATGATCGAAAATCGAAATTCGAAATTCGAAATTCGAAACTCGTTCCCCGATTAGAGCTTCGAGTCTTCGCTTTCGATTTTCGAGTTTCGATTTTCGAATTTCGGCCTTTACCGGGGGATGCATGTTTGGAAGAAGACGCGAATTGATCCTCACTGTTGGCGGGCTCATCGCCCTGAACGTCCTGCTGTGCTGGTTGTTGGTAGGACGCTGGAAGGAATATCGCAGCAGCATTCAATGGCTTTCGCGCGGCGTAGCGACGCAACACGCGCCCGCATCGGCGGCCGGCTTGAATCGACCTGCCCAGCCGCCAAGCTTCGCCGATATCGTAGATCGAGACGTATTCAGCCCCTTGCGCGGCAGCGTCCCCGCGCAGGCGCAGTCAGAGGTTAAGGTCCCAAGACCTCCGGTCTTGTTTGGGACCATGGACCTTGGAAGCGGCAGGTTTGCGTTGATGTCCCCTGGCGACCAATCTCCGCCCCTCTCGAAGCGCGTTTTGCCCGGAGGCGAGATTGGCGGTTACAAGTTGGTTTCTATCGGCACTTCGAATGTGGTGGTCGAGTGGCAGGATAAGCGGATTACACTGGAAATTGCCCCGCCAGCCCCGCGCGTACCCGGGACAATTGAAAGAACGCCCAACGTGCGTACCGGCCCGGCAACGGCAGCGGCAGGCGCTCCAGGCGCCGACACCGGGCCCGGAGCGTCCGCCACTGCCCGCACCGGGCAGCCGGGCTCGCCACCCGACGTTCCGGTGGGCACGATCGTCGGAGGCAAGCGGAAGATCCTGGTTCCGACTCCCTTTGGCCCTGTGGTCCAGTGGGAGGATGTTAACCCTGGCGGCGCGCAGGCGCCGCAGCAAACCGGCGCTCCCAATAAACCTTGAGGAGCGCATGATTTTGGGGTCACCTGTCAGACTTCTGATTTTCGACTCCCGTTGAGGTAAGAAGGAGGAATAGATTGCATCGACACTCCCGCTCGTTCAAGTTCCATTTGCGAACCAGGTGGTTGATTGGCATCAAGGAATGTCTGACGGCTTCGGCCGTGTGGCGGAGTGCGTTCTGGCTCTCGCCTCGATTGGCCGTGGTGGGTCTCACCCTGGCAAGTTCCTTGACCCTCAGTGCGCCGCAATCTGCAACTCAGCAAGCCGCGTCGCAAGCGGCGCAGGCGTCGCAAGCCGGGGGATCCGGAGCCCCGCAATCGCCCGCGGGAGGGGCGCCCGGGCCTCAAACAACGCCTGGTAAGTCACCTCGACCCCAACCGGCGGCCGCGGAGCCCGCGACCCCAACGTCGCAGCAACCTCAGCCAGGCAGCCAGACCTCGCCGGCCGGAAACGCTCCGGCCACCTCGCCCCCCAACGTTACGGGTGGACCGGCGGTGGGATTCCGTCTCGAAAATGCAGACCTCATCCAGTTCATTAATCTTGTGGCCGGCGAATTGAAAATGAATTATGTCCTCGATCCAACCGTCAAGGGGGTGGTGACCATTTCCACTTCGGGTGAGCTCAAGCCTGAGGACCTCTTTCCCATCCTGGAAACCGTGCTGAAAATGAACGGCGCCACGGCCGTCAAAGTGGGGGACCTCTACCGCATTATTCCTCTCGTTGCAGCTCCCAAGAATCCCCTGGGTGTGTCGACTAGCGGGGCGGCATTGCCCGCCGACGATCGCATGACGATGCAAATCATACCTTTGAAATTCGTCTTTGCCGGGGACATGTCGAAGATGCTCACCCCTTTTCTGTCTGAGGGCGGCCAAATGACGGAGCTCGACGCCGCCAATACCTTGATTCTGGTCGATGACAGTTTAAACGTGAAGCGGCTGATGGAGATCCTTCACGAGTTTGACAACGCCAGCTTCGGCTCCGAGCGAGTGCGACTGATCCCTGTTCACAATAACGTCGCCTCGGCTGTGGCCCCGGAACTTGAAACGATCTTCGCCACGTACGCGCTGTCCGATAAACAGACACCCCTGCGGTTCGTGCCCCTCGACCGGATTAATGGCATCCTGGTCGCCGCCGCTGACCCGGGCGCGTTTGCGGAGGTCGAGCGATGGATCGAGAAACTCGACCAGCCGGCGCCTCGGGATGGAATTCAGACCTTTGTTTATCGGGTTCAGTACTCCGAAGCGGATCGATTGGTGAGATTACTGGGCGGCCTTCTGGGTATCAATACGCTGAGCGGCTCTCAGGGCGGCTCATCGGAACGCGGCCGAGGATCGGGACAGGCCAGCACAGGACTGGGATCGCTGCAGGAAGGCAACGTTCAGCAGAGTTCGAGTGGGACAGCGGGGAGCACAACACCGTTCGCCGCGGCAGGCGGCACGGACGTTGGCGCGGGCCCCGAATCAAAGCTGCGCATCATAACCGACCCGGTGAGCAATTCGATTGTCGTGCAGGGCACCGCGCAGCAGTATGCCGAGATCGCCCGAACCCTTGACAAGCTCGACATTGTTCCCCGGCAAGTCATGATCGAGGCCCGCGTCTACGAAGTGGACCTGACCGGCGATCTCTCTTTTGGCCTTGAGTTCGCCCTTCAGCAGCGCCCTGCCGGCACGCCGGTTCCGCCTGTCCTTGGTGATACGGGCCTCAGCAGCAACACTCCGGGGAACTTGAGCGTTAGCGGCGGCATCTGGTACAACCCAACGCGCCAATTACTGGCCTTTCTAACTGCTTCCCAAAACCGTACGCGCGTGCGCACCCTCTCGGCTCCCACCTTGATTACCACAGACAGCACGCAGGCGCGAATCCAGGTGGGTGAATCAGTGCCCGTGCTTACCTCGCAGGGTCTGGCTTCGGGCGGGCAAATCGGGGGAAACAGCTTGTATACCAGCACGGTCAACAACGTGGACACGGGCGTGATCCTGAACGTGACCCCACGCATCACCAGCACAGGGCTTGTTTCCCTCAACATCGACCAGGAAATCAGCAACGTCGTGCCGCCGGCCACGAGCAGCACCATTCAATCCCCCAGCTTCAGCAAGCGGTCCGTGGTCACGCGCGCCGTCGCCCAGGATGGGCAGACCATCGCCCTGGGCGGCCTGATCTCCTATTCCTACACGACGACGACCAACCGCGTTCCCCTGCTGGGTGATATTCCGTGGCTCGGCGCGCTTTTTGGAAGCACCTCCTACAGCTCGCAGGAAACGGAATTGATCGTCCTCCTCACCGCGCACATCATCAGCACTCTTCCTGGCGCCACTGCGGCGACGAAGGAGCTTGAGGAGAAGTTGCGGGACCTGCGCCATGAATTCAAAAAGGACGAACTGCTTAAACAATGAGAGGGAACACCTTAGCCTCGCATTGTAATACAAAATCGAGTGTTGACATACTTCGAACGCAGCGCCGGGCTGGCGCGGGCGCAAGCGGCAAATGCCCGCGCGGCCCGGGTGCTATGAGTCAGGCGAGTACCGAGAGATTGTTGGAACCGTTCGGAGACGCATTCTGCACGGAAGACGTGCCGGGTATTATTCGTGCCTCTTGAAAGTATTGCTGAATTGTCGAGTAGTCCGTCGCCGCAGCCGAGAGATTCCCGCCCCCCAGGTCTTGAGAGAGTTGGTTGATCGCCTGACCGAGGCGACTGCTGCTCTGCGCAGGGGCAAGGGTACTAAATTGCGGCAAGAGTCGATTTAGGACGGCTGAATCTGATTGCGCGGCAGAGAGGTTCCCGGATTGGAGATCTACTCCCAATTGCTGGAAATTCTGTTGAACTAGTTGCCTGCAGTTGTAACCCGGCATGATGTTGTTGAACAAATAGCTGTCGTAAGCTTTGGAAAGCGGCATCGTTGGAGGGCTGAGCAGGCCCCCATTCCCTCCGGGTTGAGTCGTGCTGGGTATTATTCCTGCCTCTTGAAAGTATTGCTGAATTGTCGAGCAGTCCGTCTCCGCAGCCGAGAGATTCCCGCCCCCCAGGTCTTGAGAGAGTTGGTTGATCGCCTGACCGAGGGGACTGCTGCTCTGCGCAGGGGCAAGGGTACTAACCAAACTTCCGCGGCCGGCTGAGTGAAATACTGGATTTGAAAAGGGTTGCGATTTCATTCCGTCACTATGTTGGAGACCTCGTGCCAGCTTCTCACTGGCTTCATGACCTCCGTGGG
>JBELAJ010000236.1:0-12141 GCA_049508935.1 Terriglobia bacterium
GTCTCGACCAGCGGCGCCATCGGCTACCTTGGCTTGCTGGTGCCTCACCTGGGCAGAATGCTGGTGGGTAACGACCACCGCATGCTGCTCCCCACGGCTGCCCTGGGAGGCGCTATTCTTCTGGTGCTGTCCGATACGCTGGCGCGAACCGCGCTGGCCCCGTCGGAACTGCCGGTCGGCGCCGTTACCGCCGTGGCCGGCGCCCCGGTGTTCATCTACCTGTTGCGAAAGACGGCGGGATGAATTATGAAGGGTGAATTGTGAATTATAAATTATGGATTATAAGTTATCAATAGCATCTGTTTGTGCATATAAACGATAAGACATATCTTTATGATAACAGTTCAACGGCGCGGCGTGCCAGCGCGTTTGTGAGCATTGCGTCATGTGGTAGGCATTTCAAATCTCAAATTTGGAATCTCAAATCTCCCTGCCAGTGACAAGGGACCTCGGCGAAAGAACAACGGACAGCTGAGAACTGGCAACTGACAACTGACCACTGACAACTGCCAACCGCCATGCCCGAACTCCAGCACCATTTGCGCGTCAACGGAGTCTCATTCCGCTACCCGTACTTCGAGCTTACTTCGATCAGCTTCGAAGCGCGTGCGGGGGAAGTCATCGCCATCATTGGGCCGAACGGCTCGGGCAAGTCAACGCTCCTCGAAATTGTCAGCGGGCACCTGGCGCCGCAGGAGGGAACAGTAACCCTGGACGACGCGGATCTTCACCGCCTGCCGCCCCGGCCTTTGGCGCGCCTGGTGGGCTTGGCCCGGCAGGAGACCATTCTTCTGTTCTCATTCGAGGTGCGCGAATTCGTTCGCCAGGGACGTCACCCCCACTTGGGCGGCAGCCTATTCGAGTCCCCCGAGGATGAACGCTGGGTGGACTGGGCCATCGAAAAGACCCATCTGGGGGAGTTTGTTGGGCGGCGCGTTCTCGAGATGAGCAGCGGGGAATTCCAGCGCGCGGTGTTGGCACGGACTCTCGCCCAGAGGCCGCAGCTTGTGCTGCTGGACGAACCGACCGCCAATCTCGACATCGGTTATCAGATTGAGATGTTCCGTTTGCTGCGGAATCTCGCCATTTCAGAACGCTTCATTGCCGTCGTGGTCACCCACGAATTGAACCTTGCTTCGGAGTTGGCGGATGAGTTGATTTTGATGGAGCGCGGTCGCTGCCTGGCAAAAGGCGCGGCGGACGAGGTTCTCCAGCCGGATTTGCTCAGCCGGGTGTTTCGCACTCCCATCCTCGTTGACCGCAATCCGGCCAGCGGCCGTCCGCGGGTTACGTGGGTTACCGGTCCGGCCTAACGGCCCCACTAGTGCGAATGTACGGGGACGGCTTGCCTTCCCCTCTCTTTGCGCGGTAGAAAAGCAATTCAAATGGCAAATGGCAAATGGCAAATGGCAAAATTCAAATGGTTTGCAATTTGGTATTTCAACAATCATAAACCATTCGCCATTTGCCGTTTGCCATTTGAACTGCTTCTGAAGTCCTTGCTGTTCTACCTCGCCATCCATCCGCCATCGACGGTCAGGATCGATCCGTGCACATAATCCGAAGCAGCGGAGGCAAGAAACACCGCGGCGCCCGCGAGATCCTTGGGTTCGCCCCAGCGCCCGGCGGGAATGCGAGCCAGGATGGCCGCGCCGCGCTTCGGGTCGTCGCGCAGCGCCCGGGTGTTGTCCGTGCGGACATAACCGGGCGCGATGGCGTTGACGTTGACGCCATGTTCCGCCCACTCATTCGCCAGGGCCCGGGTTAGTTGAGCGACTCCGCCTTTGCTTGCTGCATAACCAGGAACCAGGATTCCGCCCTGAAACGCCAGCAGGGAAGCAATGAAGATGATCTTGCCGCGGCCTCGCTCCACCATCCGTTTTCCGATCTCACGGCTCAGAACAAACTGCGCGTTGAGGTTGACTTCAATCACCTTGTCCCAATACTCATCCGGGTGCTCGACGGCGGGCTTGCGTAGGATAATCCCCGCGTTGTTCACCAGAATATCAATGGTCGGAAAATCGGCGACCAGGGTTTCCAGGAATCGGTAGAGAGCCTTACGATCGCTGAAGTCGCAGCTATAACCCCGAAAGCTGCGGCCCGCGGCCTGGACCTCTCTCTCCACTTGGCTGCCCGCTGTTTCCTGCGAGGCGCTGACCCCGATAATATCCGCTCCGGCCTCAGCCAGCGCCAAAGCGATGGCCCTTCCGATCCCGCGCCGGCAACCAGTCACCAGCGCGGTCTTGCCTTCCAGTCTAAACTGATCGAGTATTGGCATTCGTTGTGTCCTCAGAGGTGCAGACCTGCTTTTCAAGGTCTGCGGGTTTTCCGAGGGACTAAGAAAGAGCCGCGGACCCCAAGGGGCCGGGATCCGCGCTCCTGCTGTCGAAGAGTACAGTCATGAAACCAGGACGCGGCACTTACGCATTGATCCTGTTTTGTCCCGGAGATAGGCTGGTCCAAATCGGGAAGCTCGGTCCGCTCGAACTTCGACGCGGCTTCTACGTTTACGTGGGCAGCGCCCTCGGGCCGGGAGGGGTACGCGCCCGCGTCGCGCACCACGAGAAGATCTCGCCACGGCCGCACTGGCACATCGATTTCCTGCGAACTCACACGCGGCTCGACCGCGTCTGCTACTCGCTTGGCCACGATCGTCGCGAGCATCTCTGGGCTCGCGTCATCCGTGCGTTCGAGGGAGCATCCGTCCCCATCGCGGGATTCGGCTCCTCGGATTGCCGGTGCGCTGCCCACCTCTTCTTCTTCGCGAGGCGGCCGTCGCTCGGAGGGCTTGCGGACTCTGTCACCTTTCGAGTCTGAATCCGATTTTCAGCGTGACTTGAAATTCCGTCACCTCTCCGTCCGCGATCCTTCCCCGCTCCTCCACAACCTGGAACCAATCCATATTCCGTACGGTCTTGGCTGCTTCAGCGACGGCTGCCTTGGTAGCTTCGGCAAAACTCTTCGGTGAGATTCCAACCAGTTCGGTGATTTTGTAGATGCCCGGCATTCTTTTCCTCCACTGTGAATTTGCCTTGCGATGCTAATGATTTTAACCTCAAATCGTTTTGGCAAGTGACTGGAATTATCGTGCGACGTATTATACGGCGGCTTCATATGCAGACGCCGCTGGCCGCGTGCCGTGCTGGTTCGACTTGCGGCGCAGGGCTTCACTGGTCGCGGAACATCGCTCGAACGCTGTCATTCTGAGCGAAGCAAAGAATCCCCCCAGTTATCTTCTCAGCGAAATGCGGAAACTCCTCCTGCCGACCACGGCAGCTTGACAGTTTTCCCGACCCCTCATAGAATTTTCTATTGAGGCCCACGCGAGTCCGAAAAGGTTGCACATGGACAAGAAGAAAGCCGAATATTACAAGAAGTGCCTGGTCACTACGCACGAGGAGTTATTGCGGCTGGTGACGAAGTCCGAGCGCGATGGCCGCGAAGCGGACGAAGAAGCGACTCAAGATGTCGCCGACAAAGCCGCTAACTCCTACACGAAGGAGTTCCTCTTCCACCAGAGTCACGAGAACCGGCGCGTTCTGCAATTAGTCGACGAAGCCTTGGAACGCCTCAAGAACGGCACTTACGGCTTGTGCGTGTCCTGTCAAGAAGAAGTTCAGATAAAACGCCTGGAAGCGGTTCCCTGGGCGCGGCATTGCATCGAATGCCAGGAAAAGCAGGACCAGGGTCTGCTGTAACGCACCACCCCTTGCTCTCCCGCTTGTTGAGGAGGGGACTTGGGCGCCTTAAATCCCCTCCTCAGTGAGGAGGGGACCGAGGGGTGGTGATCGAAAGCGAGGTCAGCCTTCTCTCTCGCCGATAATCACAAAGACGCAACCCCCTCTCTCCTATCGGAACTGCTCGGCACTGTGTGTGCCGTCGCGTTCCCTACCGATTGTCTGCTCTGCGGCCAGGAACTTAAGCTAGCAGGAGGCGCCTCCATTTGCCCGCTCTGCTGGGAAAGCCTTCGACCGTGGCTCGGCCCTCACTGTGAGTGCTGCGGTCTTCCCCTTGCGTCCGAGCAGGCGGCCGAGCTTGGTGACGCGCTCTGCGCACCTTGCCGCCTGGGCGAGCAGGACTTCGACAGGGCGCGGAGTTTTGGGCTGTACACCGGAAACTTGCGCAAGGCCATTCTCCATTTGAAATTTTACGGGCGCGAATACCTGGCCAACCGCCTGGGCGAACTGCTGCTGCGGCCCTTCGAGGCGCTGACGGAGTGTGATTCCGCCCTGGTGGCGCCTGTCCCATTGCACCCGTCGCGAAGCCGCCAAAGAGGATTTAACCAGGCTGAACTGCTGGCGCGAGGTCTGATTCGAAAGATCCGGCGAAATGAGGCGGGGCTGGAGTTGGCGGCGGATTTGCTTCGCCGTATCCGCCCGACTTCTCCTCAAGTTGGACTAAGCCCGAGCGCGCGCCGCGAGAATGTTCGAGGAGTATTTGCCGTGTCTGAGGCCGAACGGGTGCGCAACCGCACCGTGCTGCTGGTTGACGATGTTATGACGACTGGGGCGACTCTTTCGGCCTGCGCCGCAGCCCTGAAACGGGCAGGCGCCGCACGAGTCATGGCGTTGTCTTTGGCCCGCGCCACGCCCCAGTTTCCAGATGCAGTGTCTAGTGCCTAGTGCTTAGTGCCTAGTGCACGGCCGCTTCTCTACGGGCATTGTCCACGACTCGCTAAGCACTAGGCACTAGTAACTAGGCACTTTTTTTTAGTAGGATGAAGCTTATGTCGGAGGATAACCACCTACGGTCGCTGCAGGAACCGGTGCTCGTATTGAACGCTACCTACGAGCCCATCAACGTCACTGCCGTCCGCCGCGCCCTGGTCCTTATCCTGAAGGGCGTGGCCACCGCAGAAGAAGACGACGGCGCCTTCATTCATGCGGCTCGCGTGGCAATTCGCATCCCTTCCGTCATCCGGCTGTTGGAATTCCGGCGCATTCCCTACCAGACGCGCGCCCTGTCGAGAAAGAACCTGCTGTTGCGCGACCGTTACACTTGCCAGTTCTGTGGCAGCACCTTGCCTGCCCATGAACTTACCCTGGATCACGTAATTCCGCGCTCGCGCGGGGGCCGCACGGATTGGGATAACCTTGTCGCCTGCTGCCACAGGTGCAACAATCTGAAAGGCGACCGGCTTCCCGAAGAGGCTGGACTGAAGCTTCTGAGACCGCCGCGCCCGTTTACTCTGCATACCAGCCGTCAGATCATGCGCATGATGGGCCGCTCCGACGAGCGCTGGCGAAAATACCTGTTCTGCTGATGTGAACCTACCTGGGTCTCGAGATTCAATACGCCGAATCGACGCGCTGCTGCTGGTCTTGTTGGTGGCTCTGGCGGTTGTTCCTTATCTCAACACTTTCCACAATTTCTTCGTTTACGACGACATCACCCAGATCCTGCAGAATCCCTACCTGCAAAGCTTCCATCACTTGAAGGACATCTTTACTACCCCGGTGTGGTCGTTCCTTGGCGGAGATTATCCTCGCAATTACTATCGCCCCTTGATGTCCTTCGGGTATTTGCTCTGCTACCAGTTTGTTGGTCCTGTTCCGTGGCCATTTCACCTGGTGAACATCGTTCTGAACGCGTTGGTGGTCCTGGTGTTGTTTTTCGTGACTTGGCGAATGTTCGACGATCGGCTGCCGGCGTATGTCGCCGCAGGCTTGTTCGCCGTTCACCCGATCCACTCGGAATCAGTGGCCTGGATCGCCGCCGTGACAGATCTACAGCTGGCTTTCTTCTACCTGCTGGCGTTCTGGTTTTTCCTGGGGCTTTCGAAGTGGCATGGCCGTAAACTGATCCTTGGCGAGTTGTCGATGGCCGCGAGTTATGCGCTTGCCCTACTATCCAAGGAACCTGCCGTCACCCTGCCGGTGCTGGCCGTGCTTTACGAACACGCTTGCCGCGAGGACCGCCAGGAGACCGGCACCCCAATCAAGTTCGCGCGCTACGGCCCGCTTTGGCTGCTGGCGCTGGCTTATTTTGCTTCCCGAATCCACTTTGTGGGCGCCATGGCCGGCAGGCCTCAGTTCCCCACCATGGGGCCGGACGTGGTCTTTTACTCGGGCCTGCAACTGGCCGGCCAGTACCTTGGGAAGTTCGTCTGGCCCGCCACGCTTTGCGCTTTCTATCCCTTCCACATGAGCACGCGCGCTTCCGGCCCGAGTGTCATCACCGGCGCTCTGGCATTGGCGGCGCTAACATTGGTGGTTATTCTCTCGTGGAAGTGCGCGCGCCTGGTGAGCTTCGGGCTGATCTTTTTCTTCCTCAACCTGGCCCCGGTGTTGTACTCGCCCTGGATGTCCGCCAACATCTTTACTGAGCGCTACCTCTATTTGCCTTCTGTGGGAGCCTGCTGGGCTCTCGGTTGGGCGGGCGCCAAGTTGTGGAGAGCGACAGCAAGCCCCGGGGTTGCGGACCATCGCTCTTGGGGTCCTCGGGTCTGGCGGCCCCTCGCGACCACCTTTGCAGTCCTCGTTGCGTGCCTGGGTGTGTTCCGAATTGTGCGGAGAAATCGCGATTGGCACGACGACGAGAGGTTCTACAAAGCTACTATCGCTAAACAACCTGATGCTTACATCATGCGCCTTAACCTCGCCGGGATCTATCTCGACCGGGATGATTTGGACAATGCGGAGCGGGAGTTAGTCGCGGCGGACAAGCTTGCGCCGGATTATCCCATGATCCTGAATAATCTTGCCTTGCTCGATATGAAACGCAAGCACTACAACGAAGCGCTCGGTTACCTGATTCGCTCGCTCTTGAAGGACCCCAAAGAGCCTCAGCCCCACATCTACCTGGGAGAACTGTACGAGCAGATCGGACAAACCGCTAATGCAGAAAAGGAATTCCGAACGGCGGTGACGCTTTCCCCGTTGAGTGTGCGCGCTCACGTTGGGCTAGCCGACTTCCTCTTTGACCAGGGGAGACTTCCGGAAGCTGAAAAGGAATACCGGGAATCCCTTCGCGTGGCCAGGACGCCGCGCGGTTATTGGGGCGTGGGATTGGTGTCCTGGCGTGAGGGCAAGTACGCGGATGCCGAACGTGCCTTTCAGCAGGCCAAAGCGCTCGATCCCTCTTCCGGCCGTGCTCATATCATGTTGGGACTGCTTTATTCGGATGCCAAGCGGAATCACGAGGCGCTGGAAGAATTGCAAACGGGGCTGAAAAGCGAGCCCGACAATCAGCAAGCTCTTGAAGCAGTGAAGAAACTACAAAACCAGACGCTCCGGTAGCGCCGACCTTTAGGTCGGCTCCTTCTTGTCCGATAGATCGATCGCGGCGCTGGGATCTATCTCCGCGTTGGCACGCGTGCTGACCTGAAGGTCAGCGCTACAGCAATGCGTGGCGCGGACTTGGGTCAGCTCCAAATCCGGTCCCAGGAACGTTCTTTATCCCAATCCGTGGTAGGTTCGAAATAACCCGTGCCCGGCATCAGGTGCCGCCTCACCAGGTCTTCGTTGAGCGTCACACCCAGCCCGGGCGTCTCAGGAACGGTAATATAACCTTTATTGATAATGGGTTTATCGATGCCTTCCACCAGGTCCTGCCACCACGGCACATCCAAGGAGTGGTTTTCGAGCGCCAGAAAATTCTCCGTTGCCGCAGCGCAGTGAACGCTCGCCATGCAGCCGATCGGCAGGCCGGCGTAATGCATCGCCATGGGAACGCCGTATTCCATGGCGGCGTCGCCGATCTTGTGCGTCTCGAGGATGCCCCCCGAGGTGGCAAGGTCGGGATGAATCTTGCTCACCGCGTGGCGCTCGCACAGCTTGATGAAGTCTTCTTTCAAGTAGATGTCTTCGCCGGTAAGGGTTGGGGTGGGGCTTTCCTCCGTAATGCGCTGCCACAGGTCCGTGTACTGCCAGGGAATCAAGTCCTCGATCCAGGAGAGATTGTATTTCTCATAAGCCTTCCCCAGCCGGATGCAGGATTTCACTCCGATATGGCCGAGGTGATCCATGGAGAGCGGGACTTCCATGCCCACCGCTTCGCGAATGGCTGCCACGTACTCGCTCAGCAGGTCGATCCCTTTGTCCGTCACCTCGGTCGCCACGAACGGGTGCGGGAGAAATCTCTCATCCCAACTGCTCAGTCCCGATGGTCGGGTCACAGTGCCGGGAGTGTCTTGCACCATGTCGATTCCCAAATCCATCTTCAGCCACGTCAAGCCCATCTCTTCTTTCCGGATTTTCATGTTCCGAGCGTAAACCTTGGGATCCTTCGATTCCGTCGTGTCGGCATAGATGCGCACCCGGTCGCGGAATTTGCCGCCCAGCATCTGGTAGACCGGCACTCCATACACCTTGCCCGCGATATCCCAGAGCGCCATTTCGATGGAGACCACGCCCCCGGCCTGCCGGGCAGGCCCGCCAAATTGCTTGATTTTGCGGAAGAGGAAGTCGATGCGCAACGGATTCTCGCCCAGAATGCGGCTTTTGAGCATCAGTGCATAAGTCGAGCTGGCGCCGTCGCGCACCTCGCCAAGTCCGTAAACGCCTTGGTTCGTGTCGATCCGCACGATCGAGCAGGGACTCGGCCCGGGTTTCACCACCGTCGCCACGCGGAGATCGGTGATCTTCAGTGTCGAGGGGCTCGAGTTGGTGTTTACGTTCTTCACCTCCGCCTCGGCTCCGGCATCGCTCCCCACCAGCGCTCCCCCCAGCACCGCGGCCGAGGTCTTCAAGACTTCTCGCCGACCGAGCGTCGTATCGTTGTGGCTGGACATCGTCTAATCTCCTCCCAGTTCCATCCTAGCCCTCTCCCGTGGGGAGAGGGTGTCCTGCGACGGCGTTTTCACCAGCCGTCGCAGGACGGGTGAGGGGTGACTCCGAACTATGTCAACTCTCGTTGTACGCGGCAACCTCCCACTCTGCGAGAGACTGTGCTCCGGCCTTTACCTTGGCCTCAGCGACCCAGCGATTGTAGCAATCGATATGGTCGCACTGAGTCCAGTTGCATTGAGTGTCTTTTAGTAGCCCTACGATGACTCTCCGATCGAAGGGGCAGTGAGGCGGGCGCGCGACTTCACCCATGCACCATAGGTATTTCAGAAATAGGTTAAGCGCTTTTTGGGCGCTTCCGATTCGGAATCTGCTGTGATAAAGGAGGTTGCCGCAGGAATGTGAAAGCTGATTCGCAAGCGATTCGATATTCTGAAGATGAACTTCTTCGGCAATCGGTTCCTTGTACTTGTCTATAATTCCTTCGAGGTGCTCGCGGAGACGGTGCCGGAAGTCGGACTTCTCTGTCTCGGTGCACGTCTCCGAGTAAACTTGGCCACGTTGGACGACAGCCATGACCGTCAACATAAACACTTCGTCGCGCATGAACTTACAACGCTCTTCGTCAAATGAGGGTTCTTTCAAACGGACGGCGGCATTGTTCATGTGTGAGTCCCTCCCGCAAAATCGAAACCCCTCACCCGACCCGCCCCGGCTGATGAAAGCGCCGGCTGCGGGCCACCCTCTCCCCAGGGGAGAGGGCATTTGCTTTATCCCTACCTGCCGACCTGCCCATCTGCCGACCTGCGCACTGCCTACTCGTCTTTCTTCCTTACCTTCGACCCCTTCGCAGCGCAATACTGATTGAACTCTTCGATCATCTGGTGCGTCCACTTGCCGTCGATTTCGCCGGGCGTGTACTTCTGTTGCCGCAGCATCATGTGGCCCCACTCGTCAACCATGTGAATCAGTTCGGCGTGGTCGGCCACTTCC
Source organism: Terriglobia bacterium (assembly GCA_049508935.1). Lineage (GTDB taxonomy): Bacteria > Acidobacteriota > Terriglobia > UBA7540 > UBA7540 > CAVROP01. Next base: position 9,720 of record JBELAJ010000236.1, read on the forward strand.
TCGCACAGTTGCGGAGGCACGAAGGTGACTCCCTCGACGTCGGTCACGGCCACGTCGCCCGGCATCACCGTGGCATGTCCGATGCGAATGGGAACATTGATGCCCATCAGCGTCACGTTGCGCAGAGCGGACGGGTCCACATCCCGAGTGTACACGCGGAAGCCCTCGATCTCGCTTATTCCCGTCTCGTCGCGAACCGCCCCGTCCACAATCAAGCCCGTGTGGCTTTTAGTGTAAATCGAGGTCCCGAGATTGTCACCTATGAGCGTGCCGTCTTTGACCTTTCCGAACAAGTCCGCCACCAGAATGTCTCCTGGCTGGAGGATGTCGATGATCCAGGAATTCTGCGCGCCCACTCGATGCTCCGCTTTGCCGTGCTCGGCGATCACGGCGTTCACGTCCGGCCTCGCCGGCATGAACACCGCGGTAACCACTCTCGCCGCCAGGCGCGGGCCCGGGTTGATGATGTGCCAGTGGCCCTCGAACTGGTTAATGAACCCATGCGACTGAAGCACACCCCAGGCTTCTTCCGCATCCACCGTCGCCATGCGCTTCAACAGCTCCTCAGACACCTTCGGGCGCCCGTCCTCGAAACGCTCGCCGTTCCATTCCCGGGTCAGTTCGATTCGCTGTTCCTTCGTGAACATCCCAATCTGCGCCCACCCGCATACGCTGAAGCCCAAGCTAACCGCAATTAATGCCAGAAAATTGAGTTTCCTCCTCATGCGTCTGCCTCCTTAATCGAATCAGCAGAGTATAACAGATGCTCGCAATCATCGCCCCAGTCGTTATACACTTGGATATCGTGAGGGTGTTCGAGTGAATCGCGCTGCCGATTGGCTAAAGCAGGCCGAACGGGACTTGGGCCTCGCGGAAGCTGCGATGGCCACGAAGTATTACGAGTGGGCCGCCTTTGGCGCGCAGCAAAGCGCAGAGAAAGCGGTGAAGGCTCTGATCCAGTCTTTACATGGGTCGGCGCGCGGGCACTCGATAACGGAGATGCTGCGCCGGCTGCCGGCCACAGTGCAGGTCCCGAAACCAGTACTGGCCGGCGCTCAAGGGCTCGACCAGATCTACGTGACTTCGCGTTACCCCAACGGATTTGCGTCCGGAGCGCCGAGTGAGTATTTTAACGAAGAGGGAAGCCGGGATTTGGTGCAATATGCTCGAACCATTCTCGAGTTTTGCCGAAGTCAGATTTCTTGACTACGACCAGATCCTCTCCGACCTGCGCCAAGCCGTCCGTACAGCCAAGGCCGAGCACCCGGAGATTGTCAAGGTGATGCTTTTTGGCTCGCTCGTGCAGGGGAATTGGACGGCCGATAGCGATGCGGACCTGATCGTCGTAGTGCGCAGAGAGTTCCCCGATTTCCTCAGCAGCCGTGCCCCTTACCAGATTTTCACCCCTGCAATTCCCACGGACTCGCTGGTTTATTCCGAACGCGAGTTCGAACAAATGTGCGCCGACCCCGAGAGCTTTCTTGCCCGGAATCTTCCGATAGCCGTCGAACTGTAGCGGCGAGTTTACCTCGCCAATTCCGCTTGCTACTTCGTGCGCTTCGCGGTCGAAGCGTTCGCTGTGAGCGGTTCCCTTCATGGAATCGCCGTCGACAGTGGCGGAGTACTCGATGACGAATGTACCGTTGTCAGTCTCACGTTTAATGGTGAAGGCGACTTTGTTGCCCGTGACCGTGCCCTCGAAGTTAGCATCGCCACGCGGACTGGTGAGGGTGCCCTTGATGGTCCCGCCATCCTGGGTGATGGTCAGGGTTTGGGTCATGGGGCCGTTGCGCCCCTGGGACGAGACCTCCCACGTCCCGGCAACTTTCGCGGGTTCGTCCGCGGCCGCCGCGATGGCGCTGACCAGCAACAAACCGCATGCCAATGCGAATGCTAAGAAACAGGCAAATCTCTTCATTGATGGATCTCCTTTTTTCCGGAATTAGTGTAATGCTCTCTTATGCGCAGCGCTGACCTTCAGTGGTGTCCTAATTTCATGTGCGGCGCCGGGCTTCAGCCCGGCATGCGCCGCCCTGAAGGGCGGCGCTACGAGTGCCGTTGCGCGGTGGGCATTATCTCACGAATGCCTATTGATGCGATCAAGTTCCTAGACGCTCCCGCGAGGAGGCGATTACAGGACACGGTGTGACTAATGACATGCTTGGAGCTGAACGTCAGGCGTGGCTACTTCGCGCGCTTCGCAGTCCAGTAGTAGGTGAAGCGGGCTTTCGCGTTGTGAAGGACTTGGCCAACCGTCCCCTTCATGGAATCCCCTTCAACCGTGGCGCAGTATTGCAATGTGTACGGCGTACCACCGGGCATTTTGCTGTTGACGTAGAAGCAGACATTGTTGCCGGTGACTGTGCCCCACAACGGATCATCGCCCAGGGTGCCTTTGATCTTGGCCCCGCGCTGCGTGATG
>JBELAJ010000237.1:0-12079 GCA_049508935.1 Terriglobia bacterium
AGGAATATATTTGTGTGTATTCGTCACTATTTAGGCCTGAAAGGGAACGAGCGCTGCAAACAAAAGCATTACTCTCCGGAACTGCCCAAAAAATCCTTTGGACCGCGGAAGTTGGGCTAACCCAGGAGATTCCTCGCTGCTCCGAACATCTTTGTGCCGAAGGCACCTTGGAGTGCGGCGCCCGCTACTCGACGCTGAAGCCGGCGCTGGTTGAGGCTGAGCTGTGGGTCAAGGCATCCGCGACCGTCACTTGCATCGTGTATTTGCCCGGGGCAAAGCGATTCAAATCGAACTGTTTGAGTACCAGGAGGCGGTTTTGAGTGGGGCGGATGGTAAGCTCGTCAGCAGGCTGGGGAGCGCCGACGCCAGCAACGGACTTGATCGTGTAGGAGGCCAGAAGCCGTCGGCCCAGACCGGTCGCGTCCCCCAATAGAATGCCGTAATAGAGGGTGAGCTTATCGCTGGGCGCGAAGCGGGCGGCAACAGGAAGATCGATCTGAAAGTTCTCTCCCCGCAGCGGGTCTCCCGGATCGCCAGCACCTTGGGCGGGTACAATCGAATTCGAGAGCAGCAGACTGGTGAGCGCAGGCCCCGTGTCGAGGTTCGGAGCGGGCCCGGCGACAGAGCTAGTGGCCGGCGCCGGGGTCTTGGCCGAGGGCACGACCTCGCAGTGACCTACAGCTACAGTTCCGGAGGGAAGCTGAAGTATACCCTCGACGGTCAAGGGCTTCAGTTCCGGCAATGAGAGCCGCGCGCTGATGTCGAGATTCTTCTTACGGAATTCCTCCCACTGCTTGTGAGTTAGGTCAAGGGTCAGGAAACGCTGGTACACGGAGACGGGCCGGCCGCTCGCATCGCGGGCCAGCAGCACCAGGGTCACCCCGCCACGGTAATGGTCGCCTGCGCGCTCGAGCGTGACCATCCTGGCAGGCAGCGACACCCGCACCGGGGCCACCAATTTCCCGTCCAAAGCGAAGAGCGCCGCGGCGTTCACGGCCGGGGCGAACGCCGGACGCAGGGAACCATTCGCCAGGGCCGCCACGAGCTGCGCCGCCGCGGGCGTCATCATCATTTCCTCTCCCGCCTGAATAGCCCAGTAACCTTGTCTGTAGCGCACATGAAGACCGGGCGCGAGCGCCTCCACTTTGATGGGGCGAAAGGATCCGTCGTAGCTCACGTCCGAAGGCTGGTAAACCAGGGTGTAGAACTCGCGCAAGTCGCGGTCCACGCTCTCCAGGCCCGTCAGCAGGTCGTTTTGATTCTTCATCATCAGGCCGCCCGTGGCCACGGCCACTCGCCCCAGGTCTTCGTGCCGGGAGTCGGTTCCCGCCATGTGGGCGGCCCAGTCAAACTTGCTCAGGCCTGTTGAAATGCGGTCGTAGTCGCTCCAGTTGCTCATGCGGAACGACTCGCGCATGCCCGTGGTGTCGGGCGGGCTGGCGTTCGACGCGTCGTAGTACTCAGCCACTAGTCCGCCGGCATCGATGACGTAAAATGCCACGTTGGCGCGATTCGCGGCGTCAATCACGGCCTGCATTTCGGGCTCAACCTCCGGCGAATGGAGAAAGCCCTCTGAGAACACCACAACGTTTTTGCGGCCGGGGAGGCTCTGGTACGCCTGGGCAAGAGCCCGCAACGCCACCAGCACCGCGCGGGCCTGAAGCGCCGACTGGCTCCACAGGAATTTCATCAGCGTCGCCAGCTCGATCTTCTGCATCTGGACTTCCGCGGCCTGCGCGCCCTGCCCCGTTCCCCCGCCACCCGGACCGTTTCCCGGCGCCGTGGCAGTAGCGCCGACGCCAAGGCCCGAAGAGGCCTGGAGGCCGTAAATCTCCTGGTTGAGGTCCTGAATCTCCTGCTCCGTCTCGAGACGCGCCTGGGTGGTGAGCCGCCCACCCGTGGTGCGCCCGCTCAGGTGGTCGAGAGCCACCAGGGCCTGCTGCTTGTCCTTCGTGAAAGCCAGCGCCAGATGCAAGCTTTGATCAATCCCGTAGATCGCAATGAAATCGTCCGGGGCCACGTCCTTCTGGAGATATCTCGAGGCGGCGTCGCAGGCGTGCTTGATGTGCGCGGGTTGGAGGTCGCCAAAGTCCAGAACCAGCGTGATGAAGTGAACGCTGGCAAGGTCGCGCGCCTCGCGCTCTCCTGGCTTCGGGGGCGCTGCAGGGGGTAGGTCCGGTTCGCGAACCGTCCCGACGTCACTAGCGCTGAGTGCGGCTGGTTCGCGAACCGCCCCCGCCGGAGTGATGGGCGGAACGAAGGTCACGATTTTCTGCAGCCGGTTGTTCTCGTAGACCGCGAAATCGGCGGCTGTAAGACCGCGCACCGGCCGGCCCTTCTTGTCCGTGACGATGACGTCTACGACGACCGAGGGGGCCTGCACTTTGATAACCTGCTCGCCTGACGCGATCGCTGCCTGCCCGCTGTCCGCCCGCGGCGACTCGGTGTTCTGCGCGTCGGCCCTCGAGCCGAAAAGAAAAACAGCCGCGGCCAAGGCCAGCCCCGCAACCACCCAGAGCAAACCTGGAAACGAACCGCAGGCCCGACTCAATTCGTAGCTCCGCTGGCGAGCTCCAGTTCGGAATACCCCGTCGTGAGGCTCAGAGAAACCTGGTCGCCTTGCGATCCCACATTCATCGCCTGGAAGGGATTTGGCCTGCCCGGGTTCTGGGTTTCCCACGCCATCTGTTGGACCAACTTCAATCCGTCGAAGACCTGCCGCAAGCCGGCGGCGGATTCCGAAGACTTGCAATCCATCTTCAAGCCCAGGGTGACGCTATCGGCGGCGGTCACGCTGTAGGTGAGGGAGTTGACGTCTGCAAAGACTTTCTGCCAATCCAATTTCAAGCTCCCTTGATTCGGCATCCACCCCCGAAACCAATCCGGGATGGCAGGACCCATGGCCACGCCCCAGATGGGCGCGTCTTTATCGGCGCGATCCACCAGGCCTGCGATGCGGCTGTCGGAGCCAACTCCGGGAACCTGGCCGCTGCGCGCTTCCAGCATGGAGGTGAGCGCCGTAAGCGAACCGAACGCTCCGAGTGAATCCTGGAGCGCCACCACGCAGGTTCCCGCTATTCCCGCCTCGAGGCAATAGGCCTGCTTCCCGGCAATGACATTGGGCGCCATATTCCGCTCCTGGGCGCTTTCCGCAATCGCCTGCGCGCTGAAGTTGCCCGTGGCGAAGCCGTACAACGCCACTTCCGCGCCGCCGGGCTGCCATCCTATGACCAGGCCTGAGATGTCCGTCTCGCGAATCCCCAGTTGCCCCAACTCGTCAACCAGCTTGCGCAGCTTAGGCCCGATGTAACGTTGGCGCAGGCTGGCGTAATTGGGGAGCGCGCGCAGTTTTGCGGGGTTCGAAAACTCCAAGCGAACCGTCCTGGTGGGAAATCCACTCAACGCTTCCTTCACCAAATCCTGTGCCGGGGCTGTGGCGGGCAAAGCCACCAGCCCCAAGGCCACAAGACCGAGCAAAGGCACTAGCTTCGTACTTAGTTTCATATTCATGAATTCTCCTCGTCGGGTGGGCGATTCACTCACCGCCCCTGCTTGCTCCCCAATAACGTTATGTTACTTCGATGCGCGCGCACAACCATGCGTCTACCTGTAGCGGTAGTTCGCGAACCGCCCCTGCTCCGGGGATCATAGCAGAATATTATTTCGGGAGTATGTATTTACGCAACGGTTCGCTTCTTTGTCCGCGCACGGTAGATTACGCGCCCAATGAGCCAAATCAGAACGATTCCAACGAAAGCGCCGAGGTAGCTCCCTAAGTCTAGGTCGCGGTGGTAAATGCTGGCGTTACTCACTGTGACAGCGAGGGCGACTAAGGCGCACGCGATCCAGTCCTTAACCCTCATGAGACGTTCCTTAACCTGTTGGGGTTGATCCTTGGTAGTCATTGTCGGTTAACCTCACGGCGATACTATTCCTCTCTATTCGCAACGCGGATTGTAAATTTGAATTTGTGCAACTATTCCTTCCGGTACTCGCGGACATCCCTTCTTGTCCCACTCTTCTCTTATCTTTTCGACCATTCCAGAGGCGTGCGCAAATGCAAAACTCCCTCTTTTCTTGCAGTATACGCATGTAGCCTTGCCTACACCGATTGCTTTTTCCGCCATGAACTTAGCCGCGCACACGTTAAAGAGCGTTTGGTGGAAATCGCGATGGGTGGTCTGTCCCAAGGAGCACAGAATTGTTTCAGCGATGTATTGTCCCGAACCAATAGCACAGAATCCAACATTGTCATAGACGTGATCAGTCACTCCACCATCTTTGTTTTCGCTTACCTCAAAGATGTGGGGAAGCCCCGCTAAATCGAATCCAGCAACAAGAAATGTGCATCCGGCCTTGACTTCCTCCATCTGTTTGCGGATTGATTCATACATTCTCTCGCTTAGCTTTTTCCTGCCATCCTTGAGAAATCCCTTCATGCTTAATCCATATCCGGTCAAAGCGGCATCTTCGCGCATTTCCACAAGATGCTGACTATACGCCCTCTTGAAAACGGCCCGAGCGGTTGCCAGTTTGTTAGCTCTGCCAGTAAAATACTCACGAGCTTTTTCAATGATCGCCGTGCATTGTGTGAGGTCATCTGCTGACATCATAGCGAGCCAGTCATTGTGAAAAGGTTTCACTTTAATGGTTACACGGTCAGCGGAAATAATCGCTCCGCTGACCATCTGATCCGACGCGGTTACAAGACAAGGATCTTCGCCATAAACATGGGAAATAGCTGCTATGCAGATCGTCACGGCCTTCCCTTTCGGAAGCCGCCTAGGTGTTGGCTTTGGGTATGCTGGTGGATGCGGCCTCGGGTTGGCGTTAATCATCGCACACCCCCAAGCCCTGCGTAAAGTGCATGCTTCGTATTATTTAGACGCAGTGAAAAAGCTTCTGGCTTGTGCTATACTCCCCCCGAAGTAAGACGAGTGATTCGGTCGCGCCGCAGTGTCGATCAGTTCGGGACGCGGTGCTTAGACCCGCGTTCACACCTGACGACCTTCTTGATCCCCTCCGGAGACCGATCAGTGCGGCCTTGTTCAACCTCCACGGGTTCGCCTCGACGTAGCGGTCGTGCCGAGACGCAGTAAGGAGGTCGGCATGTTCGAGATGGTCAACGAGGGAAAAACGGAGCCCCGGGACCGGAAAGTGCTGCTCGAGAAGATTGGTCTTTTTCTAGCGGCGTTCATTGTCCTAGCGGGTGTGGTGTACGTTTTTGCGTTCTATTCCGCGCATTAACTTTGGGGAGGCTGGGGAAATCGCTCAACCACCAGGCTTAAAGCCTCAGCGGAGGTGTGTACCCTGCCCTCCAGTTGCGCATCTTCCACTGTCTGAAGGATTTCCTTAAAAATCGGCCCCGGTCTGTATCCTTGCGCAATCAGGTCGTCGCCCCTGACGAGAGGCGCGGGGCGGACTGTTTCCGGCGGTGTTTCCTCGAGAAGACGCCTGGCCATATCATAAGTGCTCAGATCGCCGTGGCTCGCCAGGCAGTCCAAGCGGTGCAATTCGAGGTGTTCGGTAAAACCGGGCAGGCGCAGGAAGCGCAGTTGGGTTGAGCGGCGCATGCGGGGAAAATCCATGAAGCGCAAGTGGTTTCGAACCAGCGCGACGACTTGCTCCGTGTCGCGCGAGGGAAGACGCAGGCGGCTGAGGATCTCCTCCGCCATCTTGGCTCCAACTTCGACGTGATTATCGAAGCGGATCCGTTCGCGTACGGAGAAGGTGGGCGGCTTGCCCACATCGTGAAGGAGCACACCCAAGGCCAGCGTGGGCGTGGGCGAGCGCAGCCCCTCGAGCATCATCAGGGTGTGAACCCACACATCCCCTTCCGGGTGAAACTCCGGCGGCTGGGCCACGCCCTGCATTCGCTTGACCTCGGGCAGCACCTCCGCGAGCAGCCTTGTCGAGTCAAGCAGCTCAAAGCCCGGCCGGGGATGTGCTTCCGTGAGGATCTTCAGAATCTCGTCGCGCACGCGCTCAGCGCTCACCTCGTGGATCTCCGGCGCCTGCTTCCGAATGGCTTCCGCCGCCCCGGCGTCCAGAGTGAACGCCAGGCGCGCCGCAAAGCGAACGGCGCGCAGCATCCGCAGACGGTCTTCGCTGAAGCGCGCGTAAGGATCGCCGATCGCACGCACCCGCCGGGCATGGATGTCGGCCTGCCCGCCCACACAATCGAGCACCTGTTCCTTCACCGGATCGTAGAGAAGGCCGTTGATGGTGAAGTCGCGTCGCAGCACGTCTTGCTGGGGCGTCTTTGAGTAGCGAACCTCACTCGGGTGCCGACCATCAGTATAGCGTCCGTCACTGCGGAAGGTCGCCACTTCCACGTTGCCCTCGGGACGCGGCACTAACATCACGCCGAATTGGGCGCCCACGCCAATGCTCTCCGGAAAAAGCCGCGTCACCTGCTCGGGCGTGGCATCGGTGGAGATGTCGTAGTCCTTGGGCGTCAGACCCATCACCAGGTCGCGCACACAGCCGCCCACCAGGAAAGCTTGAAAGCCCGCGCTGCGTAACCGTCGAAGAATATCCACGGCGGCTTGCCGCTTGGTATCCATGCATTCTATTAGACCTGATGCATCGCTGCGCTGCAAGCGCCGGCTAAAGGTTAAAGGTTAAATTGTAAAGGTTAAAGGCTAGTGCCAAGTAATCGAAGGTAGAGCCTTTAGCCTTTTGACTTTTGACTTTTGACTTTGAACTTTAGACTTTGTTCTTACGGCGGCAGCTCCGCTGCCGCACTCCAAGAATTTAATTCAAGTTCTGGCGAGTGTATGCCGATAGAAGAATCAAACGGCAACTCCTGCCGGCGACGCGATACGTCACTCGCCCTGCGACGCCGAGACCTTGGCGGAGAGCGTGTAAGAAACAGGAATGTTAGGCTCTCTTAATAATCGACGCTGGCCGCCAAGGCACCCTCCTTGGTCGAAAAGAAGGCAGTAGGCAGTGGGCAGTGGGAAATAGGCAGTGCGATTCTAATATTCTGCAAAGGGATTGCGTCGTAATCGCGGCCCTTGTGGCCGCCCTCCGGACTTTCCACATTCTCTTTGCCCAAACTTGAGTCAACAGCCCGCTCCCTTGGGGAGAGGGCTGTTTTTTTAATCGAGAAATGCCGGAACACATTTCGGCGGTTACGAAGGTAGCGCCCACGGCACGACAAGATTCGACGTCAGTCTAGGTCTTCCCTTCCCGCGTTGCCATGTTACCATCATAGGTTCTGCAATCGAGGACTCTTGAACATATCCAACATCCGAGTTCGTTTTGCACCTTCACCGACAGGCTACCTGCACGTGGGCGGAGCGCGCACGGCGCTTTACAACTGGCTTTTCGCGCGGCATCACGGCGGCGTCTTCATCCTGCGCATTGAAGACACGGACGCAGACCGTTCCAAGCCTGAACTCAGCGAGGCAATTCTCGAGAGCATGAAGTGGCTGGGACTCAATTGGGACGAAGGGCCGTTCTACCAATCCGAGCGCCTCGAGCGCTACGGCGAGGTGGCTGCGGAACTCGAACGGCGCGGTCATGCCTATCCGTGTTTCTGTCTGCCGGAAGAACTCCAGGCCAAGCGCGCCCAGGCGGAAGCCGAGAAGAGGCCCTGGAGATACGAAGGCACATGCCGCAAGCTCTCAGACGACGAACGGCAGCGGCGGCGGAGCGCAGGGCATCCCTGGGCGCTCCGGTTCAGCGTTCCGGCCACAGGCCGCACCAGCTTTGACGACCAGGTCTTCGGCCACGTTGAACTCGAGAACCAGGAAATTGAAGACTTTGTTTTGCTCCGCTCGGACGGCCATCCCACCTACCACCTGGGCGTTGTTGCCGACGATCTCGACATGGGGATTTCCCACGTGGTGCGCGGCGCCGATCACCTCTCGAACACGCCCAAGCAGATACTGGTCTACCGCGCGCTGGGCGCTCCCGAACCGCAGTTCGCGCATTTGCCGTTGATCCTCGGCCCGGACAAACAACGGCTCAGCAAGCGCCACGGTGCGACTTCCGTGGGCGCCTATCGCGATATGGGCATCCTGCCGGAAGCCCTGGTGAATTTCCTCGCCCTGCTGGGCTGGACGCCGTCCGACCAGAAGGAAATCGTGCCGATCGAGGAGATGGTGAAGCAGTTCGAGCTCACGGCCGTTTCCAAATCAAACGCCGTCTTCGATCCGGAAAAGCTTGCCTGGATGAACAGCGAGTACCTGCGGCATCTCCCTGCGGAACGCCTTCTCGCCCTGGCTGAAGAGGAGTTGAAGTCTGCCGGGCTCTGGCAGGAGACGTTCACCGGCGCGGAAAAAGAGCGCTTCGAAGTTTCCACCCGCCTGCTGCAAACTCGCGCGCGGAGCATCAAAGATTTCTCAGTGTCCGGTCGCGCTTTCTTCAGCGAGGAATTCGAGTACGACGCCGAAGCGCAGAAGAAATTCTGGAAAGATGCAAGACTACCCGAGTTGCTCGACGAGTTAGGAATGCGACTGGCGGCTTCAAAACAGTTCGATCTGGCAGGAACTGAAGCCACGCTGCGAGAACTGGCGGAAGAAAAGGGTGTCAAGGCGGGCCTGCTGATTAATGCCACGCGCGTGGCGCTCACCGGTCAGGCGGTTGCTCCCGGTCTGTTCGAGGTTATGCTGGCCTTAGGGCAAAACCGGGTCGTCGAGCGGCTGCGTCGCGCCGCGGCGCATCTTCTCGCAGCCCGTTAACCCCAATTCTGAAGTTGCGAGCCTCGACGGGAAGAAACCCCTCACCCGGCTCGCTACTCTCGCCACCCTCTCCCCAAGGGAGAGGGCCCTCGACCACGAATGTTTTCAGCCCTCTCCCTTGGGGAGAGGGTGGCCCGCTGCCGGCGCTTTCACCAGCCGGAGCGGGCCGGGTGAGGGGTCACTTCCGAAGAATCCTAACACCCGTTCTGTTCTCCAGCCCTTCGAGACCTGGGGTGAGAGATCCGGACTAGGAATCACGTGCCGTGTCGATTTTCTTGCGCAGTGCTTCGTAAGTTTCAACCGCGACGATCGCCGCCGCAAGCACCGCCCCCACAGTGATCAGAACTTCCCTTGTGTTTCTCAAGACCTCAAGGAATTTCCGCATCGGTGTTAACCTCCGAGGGTCAACCGCCCAATTCAGGTGTTCGAGCTCGATAAAATGGCAGCGATTCTACCTAGCCTGTTGGTCGCTCGATGCCACCCCTGCATCAAGCTGCATCACCACTTTCTCCGGCAGCTTCCTATTATATTGTTGCAAGCTGAGGATTGTCGCCTCGAGCTGTTTCGCCGACAATTCAAACAGACCGCAGCATCGCGGCAGGGAAAAGCGCTGCTTGCCGGCGCTGCCCGGATTGAAGAACAGCCTGCCGCACAGCGTGACGGCACAGGGCAAGTGGCTGTGGCCGAAAATCACGACGCGCGTGTTTTGGTCGAACGCCCGCAGAAACGCATCCCGCCCTCGTGGTGCGGGCGCCTCGGTTCGTGCCTGCCTGGCCCACTTCTCCAATTCGATTTGCGCCGCCGGCAACTCATGAAGCACTTCTACCTGCACGGCGTCACCTGAAAAGCCAGGTCGCGAAGCGCCGCGCCAGGTCGTTTCGCTCAGGCATAAGCTTAAGCTCAAGGGTAGACCGGCAAGTGTTGAGTCGGTGTTTCCCTTCACCGCCCGCACGGGAGCGATTCTTTCCAGTTCGTCCAACACTTCCGGTTTTCCCACGTCTCCCGCGTGCAGGATCAGCTCGACGCCCGCCAACAATGCCGCGAGATGCGCGTCAAAGAAACCGTGCGTGTCCGAAACTACGCCGATCTTCATCGGGTTGATCCCTGCTCTTCTGCGATAACCTCTTTCGCCCGTTGCCTGCACGCCTCGCAACGCGCATGGCTGACCATGCAGAAAGCTATGCTTCCGTTGCAGCCGCACGTGCAGGGCTCCATGTTCAGTCGCAGCAGCGCGTGGTTCCGGCGCTCTTTGCCGAGCGACGCCAGGTCCAGCCCGGGCAGGTCGGTGATATTCGTGGGAGTAAATTGGCCGGCCACTTGCGCGCAGGTTGAACCTTGGGGGTACAAAGGGGCAGGCTGGACATTCGGCCGGTCAGGCTTTAACTCCCAAACCAAGGTGGCCAGCGCCACAAGCGTAACAAAAAGATAAATGACCGGTCCGCGCGACGTATCCGGCGGGCGGGGATTTCCCAACTCCTTGGGGCTCGTTTCATCTGTCGACATACTATTCCGAGCCCTTTGCTGAAGCGCCGCGGCGCGCCACTTTCAGAGGAAACGATATCGGCACGCTGGTAGGCGGAAGGCAGGCGTGGTCGTTGCAAGCCTGATACGCGAACTTCCCCTTCACCTCGTAGTCCCCTGGCGGCACTTTGGGATCGAGCTGGAGTGCGACATCAACGCGAACCGTCCCCTCATAAACGGAAAGAGGCGTGTCCGAAAAGGCGAACTTCTTCGCCTCCCCTTTCGGGTAAGTAATATCATTACGGGTGACTGCTTTACTCGGCTCGAGCTTGACTTCCGTAGGAATCAGATAGTCGAGAGTGGGATGATGGTCATTAATGTGATAGCCGGGGAGAACCTCCGCCAACACCGTCGCGTTCACGACGGAACCAGGTCGCGCCGCTCCAGGCGCCATCGTGACTTTTGCTTTTACCACCCGCTCCGGCGCCTGCGCCCAAACCGCCGCGCAGGCCAAAGCGCACGAGAAAATAAGCATGACGAGAGTCTTCATAATCACCTTTTCGAAATCCGATGATCGGGAAATCGGGAGATCCGGTGATCGAAAGACCACTGAATTGCAGTGCTCAACCGATCACCCGATCTCCGGATCACCCGACCTCATTCACGCTCCGGGTTTCGCCGACTTCCCCATCTGCTCTCGGGCCAGCTTCAAACTGACTTGGCAGGCCCGGTCCACCTGGCGGCATTTCATCACCGTCAATTTACAGCCGCACGGGCAATGCTGATCGCTGAGCTGCTTTTTCAAAGCCTCTTTCTCCTCCGCGGTCAGCTTGGTCAAGTTCAAGCCGGGGATTTCCGAATCGATGGTGGCGGGATCGCCCAGCGCGACTTTTGTTTCGGTGCCCGGTACCATGACCGGCTTGAAATCCGATTTCTCCGTCGTTGGACTCATGGCCAGCAGTTGCTGCACTTCTTCCTCGATGATGGCGGGATTGATGCCGCCGGTGTGCTTGGCGTAAATGCGGCCGTCACGCCCGATCAAGAAGGTGGTGGGCAGCCCAAGGATCCCTCCGTAGAGTTCCCCGATCCGCTGATTGCCGACCGCCACCGGATAGTTCATCTTGAATTCTTTGTAGAAATCCACTACAGGGGCAGCCTCGTCGTCCATCGAGATGCCGATCATCGAAAAGCCCTGGCTGGCGTACTTCTCCTGCATCATGACGAAGCCCGGAATCTCTGCCCGGCAAGGCCCGCACCAGGTCGCCCAGAAGTCCAGCACCACCACTTTGCCCTTGTAGTCAGCCAAGTCCAGCCTCTTGCCGTCGATGTCGGTCAGTGAGATTCCCGGCGCCCCGGGATGGTCGGTGTCGCCATTGGCCTGGATCATCACGGCGGGATGGATCCAATACCGGTTGACAAGGTACAGCCCCCCCACGATTATTACCGCCAACACCGCACCCGCCAGCAGTTTGCCTCGGCTCACGGTTCGAACCGGCGGGGGGCCGGGCTCGATTGGTGCAGGCGTTCCTCCGCCCGCTGAACTTTCAGGTTGATTCAGGTCCATATCTTCTCCCTTAATTCCTACAGGCGCTACAATAATCCCGTCACCCCACTCCAAGCCCGTCAGCCGGCGGGCTCCAAAACCCGATCGGGCTTATTCTAGCGCCTATGCCCTTAATTCCTATTTCTTCTCTCCGCCTGCGCCATCGAAGCAGCCTTGACTCCTGCCACGGACGCTACCTCGCTGTGTAGTCCCCCACCTGGGGGTTCAACGCGGCCTTGCTCCTCCGTCGAGACTGGTATCACCGCCCGCTGCCGCGCGGGTCTACGGCGCAGGATCAGAGCCATCCACACCGCCGCCACGAGGGCCAGAATCGCAATGAATTGCGACGTCGACAGCAGATGATTAAAGACGAATCCACGGTCCT
>JBELAJ010000238.1:0-12044 GCA_049508935.1 Terriglobia bacterium
ACAACCTGCACTGTCAAGCAAAAAACGAATGCGAATCTGCTCGGTCAGCGGGGACCGGGCGAAGCCATTGGAATTTCAGAGGGTTAAATGAGGAAGGAAAGTACGAATGCGGAATCGCTGGGAAAATGCAAAAAAGGGAGCAAACTTTCCCGAATTCCCTCGCCCTGCCCGGCCAGACCACGCCAGGAAGAGTGACTACGACGAAATGTCGTTTCACACGTGGCACGGCCATCCTGGCCGTGCCCACGGGCGGGACGCCCGTGCCACGAAATCTGCGCGGCCCGCGAAGAATTTGGGGAATTTCGTGGTAAGATATCTTCCCATCAGGGCATCCACACCCTCCGGGTAGCCAAAAGGCCAGCGAGATGACCGGCACAACCGTCTCCCACTACCGCATCCTGGAGAAACTCGGGGGCGGAGGAATGGGTGTCGTCTACAAAGCGGAGGACACCAAACTCCACCGCTTCGTGGCGTTAAAATTCCTGCCGGAGGAGATGTCCAAGAACCATCAAGCGCTCGAGCGCTTCCAGCGCGAAGCCCAGGCCGCCTCCGCCCTCAACCATCCCAACATCTGCACCATCTACGATATTGATGAGCACGGGGGCCACCCGTTTATCGCCATGGAGTTGCTGGAGGGGCAGACGCTGCGCGAGCGCCTGGAAAACACGAAATTCGAAAATCGAAACTCGAAATTCGGTCCCGGTGCTCTTGCTGTCGGCGAGTTGCTCGAACTTGCCATCCAGATTGCCGACGCGTTGGATGCCGCGCACTCGAAGGGCATCGTGCATCGCGACATCAAGCCGGCGAATGTTTTCATCACCAGCCGGGGAGTTCCGAAGATTCTGGATTTTGGGTTGGCGAAGCTGACGGTAGGGGCGAGCGGCGCTCGCCCGTTGGAGAAGGCCGAACGCCGTTCGGCCCTACAAGAGACGCCCACCCTTTCCCTTGACCCCGAGCATCTCACCAGCCCGGGCGCTGCCGTGGGGACGGTGGCCTACATGAGCCCGGAACAAGCGCGGGGCGAGGAAGTGGACACGCGCACGGACCTGTTCAGCTTGGGCGCCGTGCTCTACGAGATGGCGACGGGCCGCCAGGCGTTCGGCGGCGCAACCTCAGCCACCGTCTTTACCGCCATTCTGCGCGACCAGCCGCCCCGGCCGTCGCAGGTGAATCCAGAATCGCCGGCCGAGCTGGACAGGATTATCGACAAGGCGCTGGAGAAGGACCGCAGCTTGCGCTATCAACACGCCTCGGAAATTCGCGGCGATTTGAAGCGCCTGAGACGCGATACGGATTCGGGGCGTGCTGTAGCGGCGATGTCCTCATCGCCGCCTGCGGTTGGGACACCGCTCGGGCCAGCGGCGGCGTTAGGGACATCGGCGGTGGGGACACCGCCGCTACAGGGTGACAGCTCCGATTCGCAGGTGATCGCGGGCCTGGTGAAGCGCCACAAGAAAGCCGTCATCGCAGTGATGGCTGCCGGGGTGGTGATCGCCGCCGCCCTCATCTATGCCTTCTATCGCGCCGCGAGGCTCAGGCCGGCACCGCCCGCCGCCTTGGAATTCACGCGCGTGACGGGCAGCGGCGACGTCCAGCAGGCGGACATCTCACCGGATGGCAAGTATGTGGCCTACGTGCGGGAGACGGCAGGGAAGCAAAGCCTTTGGCTGAAGCAACTGGC
Source organism: Terriglobia bacterium (assembly GCA_049508935.1). Classification (GTDB taxonomy): domain Bacteria; phylum Acidobacteriota; class Terriglobia; order UBA7540; family UBA7540; genus CAVROP01. The sequence continues at coordinate 1,682 of JBELAJ010000238.1, forward strand.
CACGGATAGTGACGTCCAGATTGCCACGCTAGGCCAGGACAAATCTTTTGGCCTGGCATTCTCTCCCGATGGCAGCTACGTCTATTTCGAACGCGAGCAGCGTCATACGGAAAGCGGCGACCTTTACCAAGTGCCGTCCTTGGGCGGGACTCCAAGAAAGGTGCTGAAGGAAATCTCCGGCCCACCCGCATTCTCACCCGATGGCCAGCGGGTCGCCTTTGTGCGGACCACCACTGGTGGGGACAGTTTGTTGACCGCCTCGCTGGATGGGTCCGGCGAGAAGGTATTGGTGTCATACAAGCCACCAGAGGGTATTCTCCAGGACCGCACCGCGTGGTCTCCGGATGGCAAGACCCTGGTCTTCGTTCTCCATAGTTCGAAGCAGGTCTTGACCACCATCGCGGCAGAAGGCGGTCAGGCGCAGCCGGTGGCGGGCTCACATTGGGAAGGCATCGAGGATCTCACCTGGCTCCCTCGAGGCGGTCACTTGGTCGTCGCGGGCAATCTGCAAGGCGCGTCGGGGCTTTACGAAGTCTCACTTGAGGGAGGCGAGGCCCGCCAGATCACGCACGACCTTTCGTCGTACACAGCGGTGAGTGTAAGCGCGGACGGAAAGTCGCTGCTGGCTTTGCAGGACCAGACTCTTGCCACCCTCCAGGTCGCCACACCCGGCAAGGAGTTGGAAGCCCGCTCGCTGAGCGCCGGGAACCAGTACTATGACGGCGCGGGTGGTCTTGCATGGACGCCAGACGGGAAAATCGTCTATTTCTCGAATGTGAGCAAACACGACGACCTTTGGGAGATGGGCGCGGACGGCTCGAACCCCCAGCGGCTCACCAGCAACGATGCATCCTCGTTTTCCGCTTTTCCCGCCGTTTCTCTCCGTGGCGGCTTCATTGCCTTCACCCAGTGGGATCGCACTGGCCAGCAAAACATCTGGCGCATGGATATGGACGGTGGCAATGTGAAACGGCTTACCGAGGGTAAGGCGGACCAGTTTCCTGCCATATCGCCGGATGGCCGGTGGGTGGTTTTCATGCGGGTTGAGGGCGGTAAGTGGTTTCTTATGAAGGTTCCGAGTGGAGGCGGCCCGGCGTCCCAGTTGACGGACTACAGGTCATGGATGCCGTCCGTCTCGCCGGACGGCAAATGGATTGCGTGCATTTTTACCCCTGGGAACCAGCCACACAGCCTAGCGATGGTCCCGTTCACGGGCGGCCAACCCGCCAAGGTCTTCCCTCTGCCCGCCGCGTCCGGACTTCTCAGAATAGTTTGGACCCCTGATGGCCGCGCCATCTCTTTTATCAACAGCGAGAATGGCGTGGGAAACGTCTGGGAACAACCGGTGGCGGGCGGTCCGCCGAAGCCGGTGACGCATTTCACTTCCGACAAGATCTTCTGGTTCGACTGGTCCCACGACGGCCGCCTGGCCGTCTCGCGCGGCACGGAAGCGACCGATGCAGTGCTGATCAAGAACTTCCAATGACAGGCAAGACGATTTCGCGCTGCCGAATGTCGAGAGGCTCGGCGGCCGCATTGGCATGGTCCTCAAAACCGACGCGTCCGGTTAACGGACCACGCGTAGAACCTCGCACCTGTGTTACGATTGAGGCTTGTTCACCCGATCTCCCGATCAACCGATCTCCCGATTCTGAGAGTCAGCGATGATACTGGCGGTGGTAGACGATCTTTTGTTTCTCTCCAAAATCCAGGAGACGGCCAAACACCTCGGTGTCGAAGTCAAAGCAGCGCAACCTGCGGACCTGCCCGAGGCGGCACTCGCAGCCTCTCCGACCGCGGTTCTTGTCGATCTGAATCATCGGTCGGGCAAAGCTCTCGAGGTCCTGCGTACCCTCAAGTCTGACTCGAAGACAAAGGACATCGTAGTCGTCGGGTTTGTTTCACATGTTCAAAACGAGCTTATCGCTGCCGCGCGAGACGCCGGCTGCGATCTGGTACTGGCGCGCTCGGCATTCGTGAGCCAATTGCCGAGTCTGCTGCGACGGTTTTCAAAGACAGAAATGCTGGGTCCCGGAGGGACCCAAGATCATTAGCCGTAGGTGAAACCTACGGAAAGTGCGCCCCTCCAGAGTAATCAAACCCCGGAGGGGGTTGAATCGGCGCACCTTCGACCCCTTCGGGGTCGCCAGAAAACGAGGGCGTTAACCAATAGACCGTAGGTTCCACCTACGGCTAATGATCTTGATGCCCTTCGGGCATCTACGGTCCGAGGACCAACATGAAGCTGTTTCGTATTTCAGCCTTGCCGTTCGCCCTGCTTTTATTCGCGGCTTTTGCCGCAGCGCAATCCACTGCGGCCCAGGAAAAGTACCCCGACTTTCCCAGCGAGACGCCCGGCAAGTTCGAGCCGGTCACGACCAGCTTCGACTACGTCAAGCGCGACGTGATGATCCCCATGCGGGACGGCGTGAAGCTGCACACGGTGATCGTAATTCCGCAGGGCGCCCGGCGCGCGCCGATCCTGCTGACGCGCACGCCGTACAACGCCACGGGCATGGTGACCCGCGCGGACAGCTCCCACCTCGGCCCGATCCTCGAAGGCTACGACAACCTAACCGAGATCATCGTGGAAGGCGGCTACATCCGCGCCATCGAGGACATCCGCGGCAAATACGGCTCCGAGGGCGACTATGTGATGACCCGCCCGCTGCACGGCCCGTTGAACCCGACTCCCGTCGATGAGTCTACCGACACCTACGACACCATCGACTGGCTGGTGAAGAACGTTCCGGAATCGAATGGCAACATTGGAATCCTGGGCATTTCCTACGACGGCTTTCTGCCCCTGATGGCGCTGGTTAATCCTCACCCGGCGCTCAAGGTTTCAATTCCCATGAACCCCATGGTGGACGGTTGGATGGGCGACGACTGGTTTCACTACGGCGCCTTCCGCCAGCAGAACATCACTTACATCTACGACCAGGAGGCGACGCGCTCCTCAGAGAAGAAGTGGTGGACGGACACCTTCGACGATTATGACCTCTACATGCGGGCCGGATCAGCGGGCGAACTCGGGCGGCTGCACGGGATGGAGCAGGTGGGCTTCTGGCGCAAGCTTCTCGAGCACCCGAGCTACGACGCTTTCTGGCGCGACCAGGCCATGGACCGCATCCTGGCAGGTCAACCGCTGAAAATACCGATGATGCTGGTGGGCAGTTTCTGGGACCAGGAGGACATTTACGGCGCCGCGGCCGTTTACAAAGCGCTCAAGCCGAAGGATACCGGCAACGACAAAGTCTTTCTGGTGATCGGCCCCTGGAATCACGGCGGGGAGCAAGACGACGGCAGCACACTCGGCCCGCTGCACTTCGCGAGCGATACCGGGCTCTACTTCCGCCGCGAGATTCTGCGCCCATTTCTCGACCATTTCCTCAAAGACGGCGCGCCGCCCATGGACACTCCGCCCGCCACGATGTTTGAAACCGGAACCAATGTGTGGCGGCGCCTGCCTGGCTGGCCAGCGGGCTGCTCGAGCGGCTGCACGATCCGCCCCACGCCCCTTTATCTCGAGGCCGGGCTGAAGCTGGGATTTGCGGCGCCCGGCGCAGGCGGTGCGGGGTTCGACGAATACGTTTCGGACCCTGCGAAGCCCGTGCCCTACGTTCCACGGCCCGTCCGGCCCATGGGCTACGACGAAGAGCACCCTTGGCCGCACTGGTTGGTCGAGGACCAGCGGGAAGCCTCAGGCCGCCCGGATGTGCTGGCGTTCATTTCCGATTATTTGACATCGCCGACCAAAATCAGCGGGCAGCCCGTGGCTAATCTCGTCGCCTCGACCAGCGGCACGGACTGCGATTGGGTGGTCAAGCTGATTGATGTTTATCCCGACGAGGTGGCAAGCGAGCCGCACCTGGGCGGTTACCAATTGATGATCGCGGCAGACATCTTCCGCGGCCGCTACCGTGAGAGCTTCGAAACACCCAAGCCACTGGCGTCCGGTGAACCGCTGCTCTATCGCTTCGCGCTGCCTACGGCGAACCACGTCTTCCAACCGGGCCACCGCATCATGGTGCAGGTTCAGTCCAGTTGGTTCCCGCTCTACGATCGCAATCCCCAAACCTTCGTGCCCAATATCTTCTGGGCCAAGCCGGAGGATTTTCACAAAGCGACACAGCGCGTCTACCACTCGCCCGATCACGCGAGCTTCATTGAACTGCCTGTGGTCACCACGCCCTGAAAGAATCGCTGGCAGGGGCGGCTAGTGCTGCGTGAGAAAAATGGGTTTACTTTTCGGATTTATCTCAAGTGTAGCGCCGACCTTTAGGTCGGCAAGTGCTGACCTAAAGGTCAGCGCTACAGGTAAACGCAGTTTCCGCACGCAACGCTGGAGCCGCTCGGATGTAGTTCAGAGGAAATTCTAGCTATGGTTTCTTGGTCTGTAGTTCGGGGAACAGAAATTGGTCGAGGATTAATCTGGCAGCTTCTTGGATCAGGACGGGATTTCCGTTGTGCTTGAGGCAAATCACTCCGTCTTCGCCCACTACTATTGTTAGAATCATTGAGAACTCGGTTCCAGATACAGATATTTGTTCAACCTCCTTGCGGAGGTTTATTTTCAACTCACGGCGATTCGTGGGCTGAGCCAAACTGGAAACATTCGGCGCCCATACAATCTTCTCATGCGCAGAGCCGTCGATGCCCACAGCCACGAACTTTTCGTGAGCCTCTTTGGCCTGGGCAGTAATCTCCTCCCATAAATCATTGAACAGCACCTCGGCACCCTCAGCCACAGCCTTGTTGCGTTCCACCAGCCTGCGTCGTTGTTCCACCCGTTCGTCGATCCAGCTCATGGATTTTCATTCTAGGAGGAGAAAAAGCAAAAGTCAAAGCTATGCTGGCCGCCACGCGATTAGAAAACCCAGACGACGCCACTTTCAAAAACCGCAGCCCGCGCTGCCAGCTTGCATTACCGTGGTAATATAGGGACATGAGATTGGCGCGATCCAAAGTTACGGCGCAGGGACAGATATCGGTGCCCGCAGAAGTTCGCCGGAGGCTTGGCATCGGCCCGGGATCGGTTCTGGAGTGGAGCGACGAAGGCGAGAACATCGTCGTGCGGCGGTCGGCTCGGTACAGTTCGGAGGATGCCCATCGGGTGCTTTTCCCCGAGGGTGCCCCGAGACGTCGAACCCTCGAAGAACTGAAACAGGGAATCCAAAAGTACGTGCGGGAGCGTCATGCGCGCCGTTGATACCAACGTCCTCGTGCGGCTCCTCACCCGTGACGATGCTCGGCAGTCGGAGTCGGCCGACCGGTGGGTGGAAACCGGCGCGTGGGTCTCAATCTTAGCGCTCGCAGAAACTGCTTGGGGCCTTTCCACTGTGTACGGACGCAGCCCCGGCGAGATTGCCTCGGTAATTGAGATTCTTCTCAACCACAAGGATTTAACACTACAAGACTCAGACGCTGTTGCGTCGGCGCTCAAGTGTTTCCGCAAGGGGCCAGCGCTGGGCTTTTCAGATTGTCTTCTGCTGGAACTAGCCCGGAAGGCCGGGCATTTGCCGCTGGGCACGTTTGATCGCGAACTGAGCAAACTTGACGGAGCAGAAAAGCTATAGACTTTGCTCCTCACAAGCGCGTCTCCAGGATGCAGAAAGCCTCGTCATTCAATCTTCACAGGAGGACATTCAAGGATGAAGAAACTGCTGCTGTTTTCTGCAGTCTTCTGTCTACTCGTATGTTCAATCTACGTGCAAGCCGCCAAGAAGGCCAAGGCGGATCTGCTTAACGCCAAAGGCGCGCCGGTGGGCGCTGCCGTATTCACCCAGAAGTCCGATGGGGTTCAACTGGACCTGAAGGTTTCCGGCCTTACTCCCGGCCTGCACGGGTTCCACATTCATGCCGTCGGAAGATGCCAGGCGCCCGATTTTGCCTCGGCAGGACCGCACTTCAATCCGGAAGGCAAACAACATGGATGGGACAATCCGATGGGCCATCACCTGGGCGATCTGCAAAACCTGGAGGTGGGCCCGGACGGCAAAGCCCGCGTCCGTGTAATGGTTCCCGGGGTGACGCTGGGAGAAGGGCCGAACTCTCTGTTCCACGAAGGCGGCACCGCGCTGGTTATTCACGCCAAACCGGACGATGGGAAAACCGATCCCGCCGGCAACGCCGGGGCGCGAGTCGCTTGCGGAGTGATTATCCGATAGTCGCTTAAGAGAATTGAAGTGCCCTCTCCCTTGGGGAGAGGGTGTCCGGCGACGGCGCCTTCGCCAGCCGCCGCCGGACAGGTGAGGGGTCTCTCTTTCCGTCCTCGGTTCCCACGGAAACAGCGAATTCGAACTGCCAAATTCAACCGGTCTAAAACTCAAGATTTGTTAAATCGCCAACCACTTGCCCTTTGAGATTTGCCGTTTGCCATTTGAATTGTTTTTACTCTTGCCATTCGACTGTCGGCTCGTTCTTATGGTCGTGGAACCAACCCCTCACCCGTCCCGCTCCGGCTGATGAAAACGCCGGCAGCAGGACACCCTCTCCCCTCGGGAGAGGGCACTTCATTTCTCGTAGGCGGATCATCTGCTATTGGGCACCTGATAGCTTACGGCGGATAGCTGATGACAGCTTTATCGCGCCGCTACTTTTGCTGATGCGAAGGCTAAGGTGAGCAGCGTTTTTTGCTCCAGCTCGTGGGCTTTGCCGGAGCCGGTGGCGGGGCTGGGGCTGGCTGAGCGTTTTATCGAACGTACCGGCCGACCTCTGAACATCCGGCGGAAGCGCGGCATGACGTAGAAAAGCGCACCCATATTAGCGGGCTCCTCCTGCACCCAGACGATTTCCCGCGCCGCGCTGTGCCGGTTGATCTCCGCCGTCAGTTCATTCTCCGGAAAGGGAAATAGCTGCTCGAGGGAGACGACGGCGGTTCGGTTATCGTTCAGCTTTTTGCGTTCGGCGCGGAGGTCGTGCACGATCTTCCCCGTTGCGATCAGGACGCGTTCCGCACCGGTCGTTTCCTGGTCTGGGACGACGGGCGCAAACGAGCGGGAAGTAAAGCCTTCGAGATTCGATGCGGCGCCCGAGTAGCGCAGCAGGCTCTTGGGAGTAAGCACCACCAGCGGTTTGCGCCAGGCGCGCAGAGCCTGGCGGCGCAGCAGGTGAAAATACTGCGCGGCGGTGGAAGGCTGGCAGATCTGGATGTTGTCCCGTGCGGCGAGTTGCAGGAAGCGCTCGAGCCGTGCGCTCGAGTGTTCCGGTCCCTGGCCCTCAAAGCCATGCGGCAAAAGCAAGACCAGTCCGGAAAGCAGACCCCACTTGTCCTCGCCGGCGGCAATAAACTGGTCGATCATCACCTGCCCACCATTGGCAAAGTCTCCGAATTGCGCTTCCCAAATAACCAGCGCCTCGGGGTAGTCTCGGCTGAACCCGTACTCAAATCCCAGCACCGCGGCTTCGGAAAGGATCGAGTCATAGACCTCGAAGCGGCCTTGCCCGGGTTGCAAGTGGCTGAGCGGGGCGTATTCCGCCTGGGTCTCCGTATCGAATAGCACCGCATGGCGTTGGTTGAAAGTGCCCCGGCGGCTGTCCTGCCCGCTCAGGCGCACCGGAATCCCCGCGCGCAAAAGCGATCCAAAAGCCAGAGCCTCTGCCATTCCAAAATCCACGGGGCGCTCGCCGCGCGCCATCTGCAAGCGCTGCTCGACAAGGCGCTTGATCTTGGCGTGAAGATTAAAACCTTCCGGTTGGCGGGCCAGCGATTCACCAATTTCCGTAAGCTCTTCTACTGCAATTCGCGTATCAACCTCAAACGCCGCGTCGTATGCGCCGCCGCCGTAAGCGTCCCAATAGGCCGGCAACTCGCGCAACATCGGAATCTTGCGAATTGTGCGGGCCTTCTTCAAATCAGCTTCATATTGAGCGCGGATCTTCTGAATCGTCCCCGCCGGGTCAACCCCAATCCTTCGCGCATAGGATTCCCAAAGCGGCGGGATCTGAGCGATTTTGCGATAGCGCACCGGCTGCGTCACTGTAGGATCATCCAACTCGCTGTGTCCGTGGCGGCGGTAGCCGATCAGGTCGACAACGACGTCGCTCGAGAAAGCGTAGCGGTACTCGACGGCCAGTCGCGCTACACGCACCACCGCCTCAGGATCCTCCGCGTTCACATGAAAGATCGGAATAGGCAGCCGCTTCGCCACGTCGGAGGCAAAACGCGAGGCGTACAAGTCTTCAGGGTTCGCGGTGAACCCGATCAGGTTGTTGACCACGACGTGCACCGTTCCGCCCACAGAGAATCCGCGCAGGTTAGCGAGATTCAGGGTTTCCGCCGCAGTTCCCTGCCCTGCCAGGGCGGCATCGCCATGGAGCAGAATGGGGAACACTCGCCGCGGTCCTTCCGCGCCCAGGCGCGTCTGCTTGGCGCGAGCGCGGCCCACCGCCACGGGGTCGACGGCCTCGAGGTGGCTGGGATTCGACACCAGGTGAATGTGAAGAGCCTGGCCGTGCGCAGTTTGATAATCGCCCGTGGCACCCAGGTGGTATTTGACGTCCCCGCCGCCCAGCACGCGGCGCGGATCGATGTCCTCGAAGCGAGCAAAAATATCCATGGGTGACTTTCCCACCACCAGAACCATAACGTTCAGCCGCCCGCGATGGCTCATCCCCATTACGATCTGCTCGGCGCCCAACTGCCCTGCCCTGTCCAAGGCTTCGTCGAGCAGCGGAAGCAATGCAATAACGCCTTCGAGCGAGAAACGCTTGGTGCCGGGATAACGCGACTGGAGCACTTGTTCGAAGATCCCCGCCTCGATAAGCCGCATCATGATGTGAGGCCGGTCCGGCGCCGGCACGTCTGCTTCCAGCCGTTCCGCAACCCACCGGCGTTTCTCAGCCCGCGGGATGTGCATGAATTCGACGCCGATCTTGCCGCAATAAATGCGCCGCGCGTAGTCCGCAGTTTCACCTGAGAGGGTGAGTTCAGGAAGCGCTTCCGGCTCGAGGTACCCGACGGGATCAAGGTCCGCCTGAAGATAACCCCAGCGGCGGAACTCGTCGAGCACACGTTCCTTCTCTTCAATGCATGTGTCCATGATTTAAGTATACAGTCGTCAGTTGTCAGTCGTCAGCGGCCCGTAAGAAAGGCAGCCCTCTCTGTTGGGGAGAGGGAGTGGGACAGGCACTCGTGCCTGTCCTCAAGACTGACGCATGGCACGCCTCCTCGCAGGCAAGAGTGCCTGCGCCACTTCAGCAGCCGTCGGGTGACGGGTGAAGGGTTATTCCCGTGGCAGAACGAGGCCCGTTGAAGCTCGACTTGACAACTGGTCTGTCTTAAACTAGTATCAGACTAGTGGAGGTTCAGCCATGAGCACCGTCGGACTGTTTGATGCTAAGACCCATCTTTCCGCCTTGGTGGACCGCGTCGCCCGAGGGGAAGAGATCACCATCACCAAGCATGGTGTGCCGGTAGCTGTCTTGACACCTGCTGCGAATCGTCGAAAGAAGGATCCCCAGAAAGTTGCCGAACGGATTCGCGCCCTGCGGAAAGGGGCGCGCCTCGAAGGCGTTACCATCCGTCAACTCATCGAAGAGGGACGCCGCTATTGAGCCACTTCGTCCTTGACGCCTCTGTAACCCTCTGCTGGTGCTTTGAGAACCAGGCAACCAAATACACGGAAGCCATTTTCGAGATGCTGGCGGGCGGAGATGAGGCCGTTGTGCCATTTATCTGGCCCCTGGAGATAGCCAACGTGCTCGTGACGGCCGAACGAAGGAAGGACTTAAAAGCTGCGCAAGTGACGAACTTCACTGAAGAACTCACCGCTTGGCCCATTCAGGTGGATACCGTCGGATTGGACCGCGCCTTTCAGCAGATTCTCAGTGCTGCCCGCTTTTACCGCCTTTCAGCCTACGACGCTGCGTATCTTGAACTCGCAATTCGCGAGGGACTGCCGTTGGCTACTCTCGACAACGACTTGAGAAGAGCTGCTAGTGCGGCAGGCGTCAAGATGGCCGGGCTCAGCTAGGCATGGACTATCTCGGTGGTGTCGGCAGGCAGCGGCATGCGCTTGTCACAGTATTCTTCAGAGATCAATTCAAAAACACAGCTAAGCTCGGCGAGTGCCTCTTCCCGGCTGGGCATCAGGGCGTAGCAACCGGGTATGGCGGGAATCTCGGCTACCCACGAGCCGTCTTCTAGCCGGTAGAGAACCGTCTTGTAATCCTCAATACTCATTGTCTTCGGCCTAGTATACCACGCTTGTGCTGCGACGATACCTGTTTGCAAGGCTCTGTCGCGGCAAAATGATAATGTCCGGTTTCAGCAAAGTAGAAATGTCCTGTTGAACTCCGTCAAACTTGATGGATGGAAAAACAGGAGATGCTGATGTTGAGTGGAAAAGAGCGGGACCGG
>JBELAJ010000239.1:0-12011 GCA_049508935.1 Terriglobia bacterium
CCTCGTCTCAGTTCCCGCTCATCCATCCTTGTCCTCTTCACTGTGGCCTCCTCCGAGGCCATCAGCTTAGGGGACATTTCTATCCGGGACAGTAGGGGACATTATCATCCGGGCACAACAGAGAGCGGTCTGTGAGAAGCAATGGTCTGGCTAGCGATCGGGTATGATTTTATTGACCCAGCGTCGGCTTGATCTGGCTGGCGTTCATGATTGTGATGAGGCCGTCTTCAGTCGGGCCGGCTAAGCAACGATAAGCGGGCAGGGAATGTTGTCCAGTAGGTGTCTGCGGACCGGTCGGAAGAACAATGCATGACCTCAGGAGGACTGATCGAGTCCCTGGGTGGCACCAGGGAAAGACGACCGACCCTCCATGGCGGGATTGTCTCGCCCTTGCTGAGCCACATCCTCCTGACGCCGCTTGGTCAGGAGATACGGTGCCTGGGACGTTAGTTGACCAGGGGGTGTCGGTGGGAGACCTTCTCGGCGTCTCGGATGATGATCTGCTAACAAGGAGGCGTCGAAGCCGCCTTTAGTTTCAGCGAGGTGACCGACCGCGTGCACCAGTTCATCGTACATTTAGCTGCAATCTCGAGGTAATCCATGCGTCCAGCGTCGATGCGCGATACCGCCAAAACTTGCCAATCTTTAGGGCCGGTATTTCTCCGCGCTTCGCCATCCGTTCAAGTACTTTGGGATGGATCCTCAGAACTTGGGATGCCTCTTTGCTGGTAAGGAGAGGTTCGATTCGGTGTAAAACGCCGCTCATCCGTTAGTGATCTTCCTCGTTGCGGGAGACGACACAGACTTCACCATGAGTTGGTTGCCCTGCAGTGGGGCCGGTCATTCTTCAAGCGAGACAAGCCGCGTCGTACTCACCTCTCAAGAATTCAATAGCGCGAAGCTCTGCACACCGGACCAGTTGGTCAGAGCAATCGGCGGTCGCTCGTACTTTTCCCTGTGCTCCTACGCCGCTTCACGACAAGTGCCTCCAGATGCTGAGGATCTAGCAAATCTCTTTCGAGCATGCTTCACGGGAATCCCGAAGGCTACGAAATCCACGCGTCAGTATCTATTCTGACGGCACTTTGCTTCTTCAGCGACGGCAACCGGAGAACTCGAGACTCAACCATCTGCTGCTTGCGGTATATTACCAAATTTCGGTTCTGCGTATGTTGCTGGGAACGTGCATGCGACCCTCCATAATCAGTCCCTCCTAGACTAATCACCTGGGTTCTCTTTGCCAAGTTGCGCGTGTATCGTAAAATCGCGGCCCCGGACGGCACGGAGTTCATGCTGCTTGTCCTGACTTCCAAGGATTTGCAGGGCCACCCGCCTGTGCTGGGCTTCTTTTCCAGTCGAGGTTTCCATTTCACGTCAGCGACGCGGATTCAAATCCCGTCCGTATCCCGCTTCTCAGATATTCAGCCCTACCAAACCGGCAACCCCTGGATACAGATTGTGGGCCTTGACGCCGCGGATTCGAACTCCGTCGCGTATCCCTTACTTTCGACTATTTAGACTTACCTTGTTGCAACTCAGATTGCAACTTGGCAACAGATGTCTGCGTCAATGTCGCCGGGTGCAGACACCGAGCGAAAACGGTTTAGCGCGGTGCTGCGGTTTGCGATTTCCCAGGGCAAACGCTCGGTGATAGCCCGGACGCCGTCAACCCCTCAAAGCTAAATTGCTTACGTCTCTCCAATTCATTTGGCAGAAACAGGTCCGCACTTGTAAAATTCAGTTTTCTAGCGAGTGACTACCGTCCATAGGACCGCCATCCCCAAAGTTTGGGAACCGGATTCGTTTGACCTGAAAGTGAGCTCGAAGATTACATGCCCGCAACGTCCCGTTATCGTGCCCAGCTCCATGCGGAGTTCTGTCGAACGGCGAACGACGCTGCCGCTAGCGAGTTTTGTAGAGGATAATGACGCCCCGGCCTATCCATACGGTGAGTACTGGCGCCGAGCGGTCGCCGCAATGCTCCTCTGTGGGCGGATTGCGGCCAAGTGTGACGGGTTCCCCGAAGGGGTACTTGGAGGCTGGCCGCCCAAGGATTATCTGCTGATTAAGCCCAAGTCGAATCCGGACAACTTTGTTCGGCGCTGCCAGGAACTTGAGTTTAAAGTCAATCTATTACATAGCTAGGCTGGAAGAAAACGAATGTCCGCCGCGCATTACGAAAATCCCTTCATTGTGCAGAGTGACCACACGGTTCTGGTCGAAGTGGACAGCCCTCGCTACGTCGAGGGGCGGGATGCGCTGGCACGTTTTGCCGAACTGGTGAAGTCACCCGAGCATGTTCACACCTACCGGATTACGCCCCTCTCGATTTGGAACGCATGCGCCGCAGGGGTGACGGTGGAATGGATCCGTGAGACGTTGCGCGGGCTCTCCAAGTACGATGTGCCGCGCCATGTGGAAATCGAAATTGCCGAGTACGCCTCGCGCTACGGAAGACTGAAGCTCGCGCGGGACGACCGGGGTATGGTGCTGAGCGTTTCAACGGCAGCGCTCGCGGAGGAACTGGCTCGCCATGAAAGTGTGGCATCCTTCCTGGTTCAACGGATCGGACCGCGCGAGTTCCTGGTTGACCCGGCGGAACGCGGGCGTTTGAAGCAGACCCTCATCAAGATCGGCTATCCCGTCGAAGACCTGGCAGGGTACGAAGCGGGTGAACAGTTGGAGATTGTCTTGCGTGGAGAGACGCGAGGGGGGACGAGTTTCTACCTGCGCGACTATCAACGCGAGGCGGCCGAAATCTTCTACGCCGCGGGAACGGCGCGTGGCGGTTCCGGCGTGATCGTACTTCCCTGTGGTGCGGGGAAAACCATCGTCGGTCTGGCGTGCATGGCTTGCCTCCAGACCTCCACCCTGGTGTTGACCACGAGCGTCACGGCGGCTCACCAGTGGATCGCGGAGCTCACCGATAAAACCACGCTGCCCGCCGAGGCGATCGGAGAATATTCCGGCCACGTGAAAGAAATTCGCCCGGTGACCATCGCCACCTACAACATTCTTACCTGGCGCGCGGATCGAACCGACGCGTTCGCCCACCTTGAGCTGTTTGACCAGCGCAACTGGGGGCTGATTATTTACGACGAAGTGCATCTGCTGCCCGCCCCCGTGTTCCAGGTGACGGCAGGGCTCCAGGCCCGCCGGCGGCTGGGCCTGACGGCCACGCTGGTGCGGGAAGATGGCCGGGAGGACGATGTTTTTGCGCTGATCGGCCCGAAAAAGGTCGACCTGCCGTGGAAAGAACTGGAGCGGCAAGGGTGGATTGCGTCCGCCCGGTGCTACGAAGTACGGATCGAGATGCCGGAGGCGCTGCGTATGGATTACGCCATCGCGTCCCCGCGCGACAAGTTCCGCATCGCATCGGAAAACCCGCTCAAGAAGGATATGGTGCGCCAGATTCTGGCCTCTCACCCGGATGCACAAATCCTGATCATCGGAATGTATGTGGAGCAGCTCCGCGAATTGGCGGAGGAGTTCGCGATCCCGCTCTTAACCGGAACCACGCGCCAAATCCGGCGCGATGAGTTGTACGCCCAGTTCAAAACCGGCGCGATCCGCTTGCTGGCGGTTTCGAAAGTTGCCAACTTCGCTGTCGATCTTCCCGATGCATCGGTGGCGATCCAGGTTTCCGGAACTTTCGGTTCTCGTCAGGAGGAGGCGCAGCGGCTGGGCCGCATTCTGCGTCCGAAACCGGGTGAGAACCAAGCGCATTTTTACACCCTGGTCTCGCAGGATACGGTCGAGCAGGATTTTGCCTTAAACCGGCAGTTATTTCTTTGCGAGCAGGGGTATCAGTATGAAATTCACGATTTCGAGCAAATGCGCCGGAAGAAGCTGGCCGAGTGGAGTTCACCCGAGCTTCCCTTCCCGGCTAATGACGGCGCAACGGGATAACCGCGGATCTCGCGTTCGTCAGGAGAGGAGCCACGGCCGCATCAGAGTCGCAAAACAGTACGCTCTAAGCGAACGACCCAGCGCAGCTTTGGAGTGCGGCGGCTTGCCGCCGCTTTGTTTCCGCGAGCTTGCTCGCGGATGTGGGCGAAGACGGCCCGACCAGCAAGCTGGCCTGCGGGAAAGCGGCGGCAAGCCGCCGCACTCCAAAGCTGCGCAGTCGACCTTGGCGCGTCGGCGGGAGAGGAGCAGGGTGGCATGAGATCCTCGACTGATATCTTGGATTCACTTCTGCCGTTGCTCCAGCCCGAGGGCCGGGAGCTGCATCTCAATGCGGCCATCGTGGAGGTGGCGGAGCCGGCGCAACTGGCGGAATTGGCCGCCAATCCGCGCATTCGCAGGTTCCTGCTGGCGCGCCTTTCGGACACCGTTGCCCTGGTGGATCCCGGCCATGCCGGGGAAATCGAGGCAGCGCTCCTGACCGCGGGGCACACTCCCAAGGTGCTCCCAGGAGATGGGGAATGAAACTCGGCCATGTCCTCGAATCTTCGCTCGCCGTGAAGATCGACCTCCATCTGTATGGCTCCATGGAGTTGAAACGGGCTGCGCGGTTCTGGGCAGGCAAAGAGGCGGGCAGCTTTACCAAGGACAAGTGCATTGCCGCTCTGACCCGGACCATGGCCGATGGCGATGCCGCACGGCGTGTGCTGGCCGGCTTGACGGAAAAGGAGCGCCAGGTTCTCGGCATCTTCGCGCGTTACGGCCCGACGGTGTCCGGCGGCCTGTTGACTGCCGAGGTATACGCTCGCGGGATCATCCCGCCGCCACCTAAAGAGCGAGCCTCCGACCGCGGCTACCAGGCTTATCGTAACTGGAGCGACCGTGACCCCGTCCCCGGACTATGTGAGAAGTTCCTCCTGGTGAGCGACTACTATAACTCGTATTACTCGAGTTATGATCGCCACCGCTACTCTCAATTAACCCTGCATCCCACGCTGGCACAGGTGGTGGGGCCTGCCCCACCTGTTGCTTGGCGCGCTTCTCACGGATGTGCCGAGGCGGTGAGCACCGGCCGCCGCTCGTCCGCGCAGGTGGGACTGGACCTGTGGCGGGTGGCTGAGGCCCTGCTCTCGATGGGGACGTGGCAGACGGTGAAGGGCGATTCGCCCGCCAAGGCGACGCGGGCGCGGCTGCACAAAGAAGTGGGTTTGCGCGATGCCGAAAAAGACCCCATGTCACCACCCGATGCGGAGTCGTTCTATTACGAACTGCTCCACGGCATGGATTTGCTGAAGATTGGGGACAAGCACTCATGGATCCGCGAGGAAGCCCTGGAGCGGGGCCTGCAGCAACCGCCCGCCGCACAGGCAAGGCACTGGATGCGCGCCTGGCTCCACATGCCGCTGTGGCAGGACGGCATTGGCGCGGTTCCGGACCGGGACAGTGATTACAGCCCTGTTCGCATCGAGCCCTTCGGGCTCGTGCACGCCCGTGAATTACTCGTGTGGGCGCTGTGCGCGGTAGCCCATGCACCGAGTTGCTGGCTCGACCTGGAGACCTTTCTGCGGGACCTTTGGCGCGCAACGCGGGAGACGGAAATCAACTTCTATTGGGGGAGGTACTCCTGGGATCCGCAGTTCGAGATGGGCAAGAAGCGGGAGCAATACCCTGCCGGGGATGAGCGCATGCTGGCGTTCTGGCTCGCGGCTGAGGCAGTCTGGGCGTCGAATGCCCTGATGGTGACGCTGGCCACCCTAGGACTGGTCGAGCGCGGGCAGACGGCCGGCAATGACGTCCGCCCGTGCTTTCGCCTGACCGAGTTGGGACGCGTGATGTTTGGCGCACCGGAGGTGGAGGCCGCTCCAACGTCGGGAGAGGTGCGTTTTCTGACCGTGCAGCCTAATCTGGAAGTGGTGGTGTATCTGGATTCAGCCGATGCCCGCCAAGTTTGCACCTTGAGTCGGTTTGCCGCCGGCGCCTCGCGGGCCGACAGCCCCGTCCAGACCTTCGAGCTCCGGCGCGATTCCTTCTACCGGGCGCTGGAATCCGGCATGAACCTGGAAGAGGTTCGCGATTTCCTAACCGAGCATGGAAAGACCGAACTCCCGGCCAATGTTGAGCGGATGCTGTCGGAATGGGCAGGCCGTCGTGAGTCACTGGTTTTACGGACGAAGGCGGTCCTGGCTTTGGGGCCGTTCGACTCCCAAACTCGCGGCCGGGCGTTGAACAACAACGTATTTCTGCTGCCTTCGTCGACCGCCAAGGTAGTGGCCTTGGGGTTCTCGGGCTGGACGATTCTGGATCATGAGGGCAAGCCGGAGCCAACTTGGACGACCGATGAACTGGGCAGCGTCGCGCCCGACAGCCGCACGAGCATTTCACAACTGCGGCTCGCCCGCATCGCCGACCGCACCACAACAGGTTGGCAGATTACAGCCCAGTCCGTTGGGGGCGCGCGCCTGGGTGGAATGACGACAGATCAGATTCTGGGATGGCTCGGCGAGCATGTGAAAGGCGGAGTTCCGTCCCTGCTGGAAGTGGCCGTCCGCAATTGGAGCGGCCGGCAGAGCGTCCAACTCCGCCAAGTCCAGATGCTCCGGATCTTGCAGCCGCAAGCACAGCAGGCCCTGCTGCATAGTCCGACTTTCCGGCCGTTCTTGGTCGGCCACATCCCGCCGGAGTGGTTCTTGATTCACGATGATCATTTGAGCGAAGTTCGCCGCTTGCTGGAGAAGCTGGGATTCATGATCGCGGATTCATTGGATGCGCCGCCGTTGGGGGAAATCCAGAACCCAGCGAAGGATTCGCCGCCAGCCCTCACTCGTACCAAGCCCGGTCAGAAGCGACGTCGCGGACAATAAGCCCAGACTTGTTCGAGAACTGTCCCCGAATCTGTTGGACGAGGTGGCGCCGCCGTCGAGGACGGCACGTGCCGGGCTCGATTTCGACGCGATCGGTGTGGCGTTGTCCAGAAATCCGAGGGGTACCCCTAATCGGAAAGTCAGTGGCGAGATCAAGCTGCACCACGGATCACATTTCTTCGCGTCAGAAATACTTGGCAACAATTTGGCAACATTAAGCTCCGAAAACCATGTAAAACCGTGAGGTAGGGTGAGGGAAAGTACAAAGCAAACCAACAGGATAGAATTGAATTTCCAGACTGTGGATCTGGACGTCGCGGGTTCGAATCCCGTCACCCACCCCATGATTTTGATAGACTTGCCCCAAATTGATTTTCCTCCAGCTCGTCACCAGGTTGCGCCTGGCATGCGTTTTTGGCCTACTTGTTTTGTGATTCAGGAACCATCGGTGAACTACTCGATATATGCGAGGTGAGCAGAAGTTTTCAGAATACCTACCCGCCGATTGATTCCACCAATTCTTCCATTACATCTTCTGCAAGCATCTCAGCGGAAGCGTGGGTGTTGCGCCGTTTTGAAGAGGCAAGAATCTGTCCATTACTATCGACCACGAGATCAATTCGATATGGGGTTCCATCGCGTGGGTTACATTCAAGTTGATTAGAGCCTGAAAGATAAAAAATGTTGAGGTGATTCATGTTCGGCGTGACAGACTGTAGCGCCGCATGGATTTGGAAACCTTCTCCGGCGCTTCCTTCCTGGGCTATTGGACTCACCGTTGCCTGTACTCCAAGTTCCTTGCAGGCCATCGCATTAAATGCAAGCTGCTGGGCAAACTGCTTCCAAAATCCTGGCCCACCAAGTTCCATGAGCTTGACGTCGTTTGCACGCTTTTCCTCTGCTTCTGGACTCTTCCTGGTGAGTTCTTCTTTCTGACGCTTCCTTTTCCTTATCCAGTCTGGAAGTACCTGTTCTGCCATTCCCAAACTCCTAGCCCCCGTCGGGCGCACTCCAGTTCGCCTATCATTACGCCCTAGGTTTAGAGAGGCCCCGCATGCAGTGAAGGCCTTTTTGCTTTTTGGTACAATCCTGCCACGCTCAGCACGAGACTGTCAAATTAAGAGGCAAAGCACCGGATGCCGACTGTTAGCACCGGCTTAAGGGAGCCAGTTTCATCGGGTTGGAGGAAGCCACTCGGCGGAAAAGTTCGCTTTCGAGCACACTCAAGCATCTGCGGGAATTGAAGGTGAACTTTCCCGACACTCCGACGGAGGACTACCGCTTCGGTCCTGCCCAAGGACCCCAAAAAATAAATGTGCCATTTAGCTTGACTCCGGGCCCGGCCGGGCGTACACTCAAGTTTATACTGCACTGCAGTATAAACTGCTCGAAAAGGAGAGTGCACCATGGTTGCTGAAACCAAAGACTCATCGAAGGCCTATTCGCCGGTAAGCCAACTGGCGGATTGGGCTCGGCAAGGAATCGAGAGTTTTGTGGCCGCCCAGAAGGTTCTGTTCGATCTCACCGCGCAGCAGAATGCGCTAGTCAAGGGGATGGTGCGGGAGCGCCTGCACGAACCCCGTTTGCGCCCAGTCGATACGATCGCCAAAATCGCGGACAGCAGTGTGGGGCACCTTACCGCTGCCGGTAAGATTCTGCTGGACCTGGCTGCCGGCGAGACCGCCTTGGTGGCGGATTGGGCCAAGGAAGGATCGCCACTCCCCAGCGCCCGCGCCTTAACTGAGGTCGTACGCCACAGGGTGGACACGTTCGTCGACATGCAGAAGCGGTTGCTGGACTTGGCTGCTGAGCAGACCCACGCGGTTGCCGAATCCTACGGGAAAGGCGAACTGTCGAAAATCGGCGGCAGCGTGGCCGAACTGGCAACCCGGGCAATCGAGGGTTTCGTCGAGACTGAGAAGAAGTTCCTCCTACTGGCCGCCCTCGACGTCACGATGGCCAGCCAGGGCGACAATCAAGGACTGACGGCTGCCCGGAACCAGCTCAAGATCCTAACGCAACTGGCGCGGGAAGGCGTTGAGAAGTACGTCCATGTCCAGCAGAAGCTCCTGAACCTGGCCATCGACCAGTTGGAGTCCACCGGTAAAGCCACCGGAGAGCACATCGAAGCCGTACGGAAAGAAGTGAGCACCTCTTTGGGTGAACTGGCCCAAAAGAGCATTGGGAATTTCGTGGTGGCCCAGAAATCTCTCCGGGACCTCGCGGCCAAGCCCCTGAAGGCAATGGCCGCGGATAAGACCCGCGAGACTTCCCCTGCCCGGGCAAAGGGCAAGAAACAGGCGGTTAGAAAGCGCGAAACTGCCTGACCGCGCGCAGCTGTTCCAGTGCTTCGAGTTGCGTGTGGAAGATGCGTTTACCGTGGTGCCTCCCACGAGGGAAGCACTTGCCGGGCTAAAGCGCGGGCTACAACGAGCTGAACAGGCGTACCCGGCCACGCATGTCAGCGGACACGGAGGGAGTTCCCATGCCCAATACGATTCCCATTCAGCGCTCGGATCTTCTGGGGTTAAGCCGGCTGGCTGTTGGCGCCACTGAGAAAGTGGCTGACTTAGTCGAGGCGATGCACTCCACCATCGCTCAGACCCCCGGCATCCTCGGCAGGCCCCCGCAAGGGCGCACGAACGGCACTACGGGTCTTGTTTACGAGAGCGTACGCGCGTTAACCAGGCTGGCGGGTGGCGGGATGGACAGCGTTTTGGCGCCGCCCATCCTCACGCCGGTTGAGAGCCCTTTGTCGCCCGAACGGGAAGCCGTGCTGGCCGCGCTGAATGGCGTGATGGGCGACTACCTGGCGGCGACTGATAACCCGCTCGCCATTCCCATGCGCCTGCGCCGGGACGGCCAGCGCTTAACACTCGAACCGCAGGCTCTGGCCGCCGCGATTCCTCAGCCCGGAAGCAAGCTACTGGTCCTGGTGCACGGCTTGTGCATGAATGATCTGCAGTGGACGCGAAACGGCCACAACCATGGAAAGGCGCTGAGCCTTGAACTGGGTTACACTGCGGTCCAACTGCACTACAACACCGGTTTGCACGTCTCTGCCAATGGGCGTGAATTTGCTGCTTTGATGGAGGCTCTTGTGCAGCACTGGCCGGTACCGTTGCAGGAGTTGGCGATCGTTGCCCATAGCATCGGCGGTCTGGTGGCCCGTAGTGCCTATTACTATGGCAAAGCAGCCGCTGACCGGTGGCCGCGGCATCTGCGCCGGCTCGTCTTCCTCGCCACTCCGCACCATGGTTCACATTTGGAGCGCGGCGGTAACTGGGTGAACGTTCTGTTGGGCTTGAGCCCCTACAGTGAGCCTCTCGCGCGGTTGATCAAATTCCGGAGCGCCGGCATCACGGACCTGCGTTACGGCAATTTGCTCGACGAAGACTGGGAGGGAATCGATCGCTTTGAGCCTTCGCGCGACCTGCGCCACGCAGTACCCCTGCCGAGAGGAGTACGGTGTTACGCGATTGCCGGAACAACCGGGAAGAAGGGCGGCGACCTTAGTGGCGAGCTTCTCGGGGACGGACTGGTCGGCCTTAACAGCGCATTGGGCCGCCATAATGATCCCCGACTCAGCTTGTCGTTTGCCAAATCCCGCGAGTGGGTTGGTTATGGCATGAATCACTGGGACCTGCTCAGTCATCCGGCAGTGTACGATCAGATCCGGAACTGGCTCGCGGCGTAGGTGCAGCGAGCACTTGGGATATAATGCAAGCTGTCCTGGGAACTCTTGGGCCCAGGGAGTCCCGAAGGCGGCGCATGTACTGATCATTGCGGAAGGTTGTCCTCGGCGAGTAGGGTAGGATGATCCGGCTTGCCCGGTTTCTCCATCTCCAAGTCAGCCGAAGACGGGAATTAGGCGGCACAAGCCGCGTCACACTAAAACGGCCTTTCGCATTCATGCTCGAAGGGAGATATCATGCCTACATCGTCCAAGCGACCCTCCAAATCAACAGTGACTCCACGTGTCAAGCCGTTGGCCGGAGCATCCTCACTGTCAAGCCAACCGTCCCTTCGTTTCTACTACTCCAAGAGTCTCCGCGCCAAGACCCTCGCAGTCCTCGCGGCTCTCGAAAAAGCGAAAGACAGCAAGCAACATCGCGATGCGTTGGCAGATGTCATCGTGGAACTGACCGACAGCGGCATGGAATACTACTTCCTGAGACCGCTAAAGCTTGCCAAGGCGGGCTTTTTCACCGAGCAATCAGCCAACCTTGGCATGGGAGCTGCGACACGGGTACTCGCATCCGTCATCCGTAACATGATAGGCCGCATGGATAACCCTCAACTTCTTTTCGTCTGCGGCTATGTTCGGCACCTCATGGAGTAAACCTCCGCCCTGCACAACGCTGTTACAGTGCTGCGGCCCTCTCCGCTCTGCATCGCCAGCCCGATACTGCTCGTCCAAGAATAGGGGGTGGGACGGGACAGCTATGTCATTGATTCTGCAGTTGGCCGAGATTTTGACGAACCGCAAATAACATTTAGAGGCGTCACCCCGAGGAACTGGGGCTAGATCAATTGTGCTCCCGCGAAGTTTAACTGTATTAATAAACTGCCTTGGACAAGCCACATTTGTACTTGACAAAAACAGTTAATCATTCTATTCTAGTCGTGGAGATGAGGTCATCTACTCTCACCTTCCGGGCTGCGGTGCCGTCGATAATAGGTCGGTCGATCGGAACCGAATCTCTGTAAGGGCACAGACCGGGTGGTTCCGAGTGCAACGCAAACAAAACCAAGTTTCGTGCGCGCTCGAAGTGTCCCAGGGGAATGGGATCGACCGAGCTTCGTGGCCGTCGGAACTGAAGTGGAGAGTTCGCAAAGGAGGGGATTATGTCGGTACGAAACGGAGACAAAGCCAGATTCGGCCGGTTACGAAAGCACAGGATTCTGCTGCGGAAGCGCCTCCGAGAAATACGGGATGCAATGGAAAGTAAAACAACATCTACAGTAGTTGCCGCGTCCGATTATGACGGCACAGCTTCGCGGTCACTCAAGCCAACGGGGTGAGGACGTCAAACAAACTCAACTTCCGCCCTTCGCCTCGAGCCACGGCTCGGAGGATCGGCACTGCCGGCAGAGGAAGAACCTGTTGCCGGTCGACGGACGGTTCTGTCAAAAGTTCTATGAAAAGGGCATGAGAGATTGTGAACGGTGGAGGGATCAGCGGTGAATCGGAAGAGTTGGGGGCTTTGCCCCCAAACCCCCAGGATTTATCGCATGGTGCCA
>JBELAJ010000024.1:0-27973 GCA_049508935.1 Terriglobia bacterium
CAAGAACGCCGATGTTGCAGCTTCCCCGACGCTTCCTGTCACAAAATGGATTCCAGATTGCGTTACCGACGTGGGTCACTTTAGATGAGCACGGGTGGGTCATTTCTGGCGAGCGCCGAGGCCCCGAAGTCGGCTTCGGGGACCCGAACCCCGTTTCCGGGGAGCCAACGCGTCATCTGGGGCGTGGATGCTCTTCAGCACTTGTCATGGTAAGCGACATAACCGGCAACGTGGTCGATGGTAGCCGCTCTCAATGCTCGCTTGAGCCCGTGAATCAACGTCTGCTCCGAAAGGGTCATGGAGCTACATTGCATGAGATAGGTGGTGAAGCAGGGCGGAGCCAAGCGGCAGCCTCAAGCTTTCCGGTTGCGATCAATATGTCAGGAGCCTGAAACAGGTAAAAGCCGGTGTCAGTGTATCCCGTCGTCGCTTTCAGCGACCCATGCCCGTTGCCTGCGGAAAAAGTACCGGCGTGTGACGGGGCACCGTCCCGGGCTTCACTATGAAACTTGTAGGTACCATCGCGACGAATCGTCAACACCCAGGGTCCACCCTTGAATGGGAGTTCCCAGGTGCCAACGAGATGGGCATCGACGCCGACTGGCTTTGACATCTGCCGCTGGTCTGAGGTGCAAGGGCGCATTACGTTCTGGGCCAGGTAGCATGGGTCGTAGCCGATGCGCGTGCCCTGAGCGGGGGCAGGCCCGGGGAAACCTGTGCAGGATGCCACCGCGCCACTTTCCCAACTATAACATCCGGACCCCGGATCGTAGACTTGCGCTTGGGCCGGGGCGACGGAGAGCGCAAGGGCCCAAAGCACCAGAATCGCACCGTTGGCGCAACCCAGTTTCGATTTGAATGAACGGCACCCCGGCATCGCTGGGACTCCTTCCCCTTACATTTTCGATTTGAGCGCCTGAACTGGCGAGATTTCACACCAGGGTTAAAAAAGGTGGACAAGAATTTTCTTGTCGCCCCACTCGCACGCCGTGAATCGCGCAACACCAAGCCCAATCGCCGCTGACGGCATCAAACCCGCGACATTTTTCGGACACCTCTACTGTTCCTACTTCTTCTCCCCGATGGCATCAGTCAGATTGCCGGTCAGCCGGTCAACACCGGTACCGCCCATATCCGCCGGAGCATCGTTCCAAACAGGCGTCGGGTTAGATGACTCTCCGCCAGCAACAGCCAGGGCAAACCAAAACGGGGATGGGCAATGATTTCCAGGAAGAACTTGCCATTTTGACGGCGATGCACCAACTCCTCAGCAGGGGGACGGCGCAATGGAATACCACACAGGACAAACGGGCGGGTGTGATACGCCAACTCTTGCTTCCCATTTTCACGTAGTTCGCGGACGAGCTGGATCGTATCTAATTGTTTGAGCCTCTGCTGTGTAATGGAAATTGAGCCGAGTATCGACCGCGCAGGTACGAAACCTGAGAGACCCGGTGCCGCGCCATGTGTGTGGGGGGGGGCGGCGAACTCCGGGAGGCAGCAGGGAGCGGAGCGCCGGAAATCCGCACGCTCCGTTCGACGAAGCGGGGACTGGAAACGGAGGTCGTCGGACTACCGCGTCAGTTCCCAACCCTGCGGGATGTACAATAATTGTGCATCCCACGAGAAGTAACGGTGACACGCGGTGAAACTGAACCCGCTCAAGACGGTTTTGTCGGGCGATGACAAATTCCCTGGATTCAATGCATATGAGGTTCTTGGTAAGGACAGCGTCCACGCGCCCAGCGCCGCCTTTGAAACGGGTCTTATCCGAAAGCTTTCCCTTCCCTCGACAGGGCGAGCAGCCACGCGCAGAGGAGCCACAGTTCCCGTCCCTTCGAGCTCGAGCAAGTCGCCTGGGCTTCTCCGGCCAACCTCAGGGCTCGCTCATGATCACCCACTTGCAGGGCGCCTCTGGCATCTTGCCGAAGGCGGTGAGCCTTCGCCATCAGTAACATGAGCGGCGCAAGATCGGCGCCACAACGCGGGCAGGTACAAGAGTCCCGAAAGCGCGCCTGACAAACGGGGCAGCGGGGTAATTCGTCCCGGTCCATCAATGGCCCTCGACGAAGAAGAGCAGTTCGCGCAAGTCGGCGGTCGCCTTCTTCAACTCCTCAGGGTCATTCGCGGAGATCGCGGCACTGATCCTTTCGTGCAGTCCGATCACTTCTTCCTTATCCTCCGGGTGCATTTTATCCAGCAGGCGTCGCGATTGCTCGATCAGACCCTTGGCTTCTCCCTCCGCCCCGGCAGGTAGGCCGGACGTGGGAGCAACCTGCTCCTCCGCCTCCTCGGCAATCCCTGGCTCCGATATCTCCTCGCCTTCCAGGTCGGCTTGATCCTCCGCCAAGTCGCCGGAGAGGTCTTCTGCGGCTCGAGATGAGTACAATTTTTCGACTCGCTCCCGTGCCGCCGAAATCTCCGCCGGGCTCTTCGCCTCGAGCGCGCGAGCAATGGTGATGTGTTTGGACTTGCCCGTCTCCTTCTCGATCGCCGTAACATGCAGAATGCCGTCCACATCCAGGCTCATGCGACAGAGCACTTCGTTCGGTTCGGCGGTTGGTCTCAACCCCTCGATCAAGAAATCCCCGACGAGAATGTTCTTAAGGGCGTCTTCGTCCTCTCCCTGATAGATCTCGATCTGAACGGAAGTTTGATACGGGTGTGCCGTGCAGTACTGGTTCGTCCGCGTGACCGGCAACGGCGTGTTGCGATGAATAATCGGATGATAGCAGTGCACGTAGGGGAATCCGCCACGGTCCCCCAGGTAAGAGGGGCCGAAGGAAAAGGGAGAAACGTCCACCAGCACGCGCTCCACTTCGTGTCCGGCCAGACGAGAGGCCAGGACGCCCGCGCCCAAGGCCACGCACAAGTCAGGGTGTACATCCTGGCGCGGTACGAGCCCGGTCAACTCCTGGAGTCGCTGGGGGATCAGGGGCGTTCGGGTTGAACCTCCCACCAAAAGAATGGCGTCGAGGTCGGCGGGACTTTTGCGCGCATCGCCCAGCGCCTTGGAAACACTGTCGAGCGTCGACTCGACGAGAGAGCGAATCATCTCTTCGTACTCGGCACGGGAAAGCTCCAGGTCAAGGTGCAGGGGCTTGCCGTTATGCACCACCAAGGCTTCTTCCCGCACCCGGACGTAGGGTTCGAAGCTCAGCTTTTTCTTGGCTTCTTCGGCTGCCCACCAGAGCCGCGAGTGCGCGGCGGGGTGACCGCGGCGCAGGTCAATGCCATATTGATCCTGAAATTCCCGCTCCAAGCGCTCCAGTAACAGGTCATCGAAATCATCGCCCCCCAGCCGATTATTGCCATGGCTCGAAAGCACTTCGGTGACGTCGCCTTCCACCGTGACGATGGAGACATCGAAGGTGCCGCCGCCTAGGTCGTAAACCATGGCGGTGTGCTGCGCGGCGTCGCCGAAGCCATAAGCCAGGCTGGCCGCCGTCGGTTCGTTGAGGATTCGCATGACCTCCAGCCCCGCCAGAACTCCCGCCTCGCGCGTGGCATTGCGTTGGGCGTCAGAGAAATAGGCAGGCACGGTGATGACGGCTTTCTCGACGCTTTGATTCAGGTCGCGACGCGCCCATTCCACCAACTGGCGCAGAATTAGCGCCGAAATTTCCTGGGGCGTGAAGGTCTTGTCCCCGAGCTTCACCACGTCCGCCGAGCCCATCCTGCGTTTGATGCTGCGCACGGTTAATTCCGGATAGAGGAGCTGCTGATGCCGAGCCGATTGGCCCACCAGGAGCTGGCCCGTGGACGAAAATCCCACACATGAGGGCAACATCTTGCTGGCCTCGGGACCCAGAACCTGCACTTGGCCCCCAACAAAGGCAGCTATTTCGGAGTTGGTAGTTCCTAGATCAATGCCTGCGATCAACTCATTCATCTTCATCGTCCTCGGGTGATTTGGAGGTTGGTTTGCGCGCTACCTTCACTTGCGCGGCGCGATGGACCTCGCCCTTCCATTCATAGCCCGCGCGATAGACTTCCACGACCGTACCCTCCGTGGCTTGGTCGGTCTCCTCCACATCCACGGCGTACATCGTACCGGGGTCGAAGGGTTGACCCTGGCAGTCGATCTCCCGCACGTCGGATTGCGCCAGGACTTCATCAAGACGTTCCAGGCTGAGGCGATAGCCCTCCACCAGCGCGGTCAATCCTTCCAAGGCTTGGCGCAGTAAGGAGTGGCGTGCCAGCAAGCGGGCCGGCCAGTTGGACTGCCGCGTGGCGCGCATTTTTGCTTGACTGGCGCGAGCGGCTTCGAGGCCCCGGCCCAAGCGGTCCCGGAGATCAAGAAGCACGTCGAGGATTTCCCTTCGCGCGCGCTCTTGGGCCGCGCGCTGCATTTCCGCTAACTGCGGGGCCACGTCCGCGAGGGGAGCAAGGGTCTCACTCAGTTGTTTGAAACTCCTCCCCTGGAGTTTGACCTCCTGGGTCAGGCTGGTCACCGCCGCCCACATCGAATATAGGTCGCATTGGCCCTCCGAGTTAGCCGCAGTTTCCGCAGAGAGGGAAGCGAGGAGTTCGGCGGCAATTCCCTGGGGAGATTCTTCCGCGGCCAGCACGCGGTCCAGCCAGGCTTCAAAACGACGCAAAATCTCCTCGCGATCCACGTTCACTTCTCCCTCAAGACCGCCAGCCAGGGGCCAGGCCCCGTGAAGCGTCTCTCCGCAGGATGGGCCGGCAGCAGTGAAACCAGCGGAGCTTTTGGATCCACTGCGAGCAACATCTGCAAGGCGCGGCGGCGCGGGTCGCGCAGCAAATCATAGGCGTCACGGATGCGCTCGAACTGCTCCGGGGCGCGGTCCGGGGGGTTCTCCTTCACCTTGCGCAGATAGGCGGCACGGATTTCCGCATCGTCGGCGTTCGGGGCGACACCCAGAATCTCCTTGGCATCTTTAGGCAGAGTGTTGCCACCCTGCGGATTCCTGTGGCGATTCAAAACAACTCTCCTTGATTTGAGCTTTGCGGACGGGTTTTCTTGGGTTGCTTCTTTTTCGCTTGAGCTTGGCCCATTTCGTCCACCAGCCGGCTAATATCCTCCAGGGCGGATTGGTCGAAGGCAAGGTCATCTTCCTCATCCACAGCTTCGCCGAAAGAATCGTATTCTGGAGCCCATTTGGAAACCGGAAACTTGCGCGACCGCTTTTCGCGTTTGAGCACTTGATTAAGTCTCGCGGTGCTCATGGAGGAATCCGGCTCATGCATGGAAACAACCCAATCGAAGAAGCTCGGCCTGCCCCGGCCAGAACCTCCTCTTTGCAAGTCTACGGCTTCGTCCACAAGATCCATATCGCGGTGCCGGCGCCCGAGTTCAGCGGCCGCTGCCAGGCAGTCGGCCCGGCGCTGGACATCCCCTCCTGGCAGGGCCCGAGCGCGCATCAACACGAATCTCCCCTCCGTGTCCCCTCCCTTGTCCAGACCTGCGGCCGATGCCGCGTATGCCAGTTCCCTCCGGTTTCTTCGCAGAGCGGCTTCCCCCAGGGCGAGCAGCTGCCGTACCTCGAGTTTATCCGGTTTCTTCGATAACTCCTGGAAGATTCTGCTTTCCCATGCCGGCGGAATGCTGAATGCGACACCCACGTCATCGCCCAGAGCGCAGGCGCGGGCGATGGCGGACGCCACGGAGTCTGTCTGCCGCGCCAGGGCTTTTTCCGGAAGAAATCGATCGACCGGCAATTCACAAGCAGCGGCCGTGCTCTCGCAGGCCAGGACCCCGGCGGCTGAACTCTCGAGCATGCGGCTCACTTGCGATAAGCGGTCCGCAGCAGCCTCGGAATCGCCACGAAGCACACAGCAGGTCCAGTGCAAGCAAGCCACGAACGCGGGACGGTCGCCCTCCTGCGCTTGCGGCAACGCCTCCAGGGCGGTCACGTCTTGTTCGGCGAGGCGCGGTTTGCGCTGCCGGAGGTGGCGGAGGGCCTTGGCCACCAGGAGGCGAAGCGCCGCCCGGCGAACCTCGGTGCCAAGGGAATCACACTTCTGCGCGAGTTTAAGAAAGCCGAAGGCTTTGTCCAACGCGCCCCTTTTCTCCGCGGACTCCATCAAGTAAAGGAGCGGCCGGCTATCCTTCGGCAGCGCCTGGCTCCAGACTGTGCACACCCGCTCGGCGGCTTTCCCATCGTGTTCTTGCGTGGCCCAGTCCAGCCAGTGCTCGAAGGCTTCCGCATGGGGATCAAGGGTACACGCTCGCTCGAAGAGTTTCTCCGGAAGTGGGAAATAAGCGTCCGACGCATCATGCTTCGCGGCGACTGCCCGGATGGCAGGTGGCTGGTCCTCGTAATAATCGCTGAAGTTGCGGGATTCAGCGGCGAAAGCCTTCTGCACCTCACCACGCGCTTCGCGTGGGAGGTCTTCCATAAGCTTCGCCATATGCAGATAAAGTGCTGCTGCCTCCGGGCCGTCTTCCCGGAACCAGCCCTCAGCGACCGCGTGCCGCCGAAACTCTTCCCACAGACGGCACGCCGCAGGGTTTAAAGAATCATCGGAAATTTCCACATCCCTCGCGAAAAGGCGCCAAAAATAGGCGTTCTTGAGCACCGGCCCCCCCAGCGCAGCATGGAGCCGTCTTATGGGAAGGCCCAATCGCAAAGCAATTATCCAAAGGTGTTGGCGTAGACGCTCAACCAATTCAGGGCAGGCAGTGGTGCAGAGAGAAATGGTGCGCTGGATTTCTGGAATAATCTTGTGCTGCACATTTTTGGCCAGCGCGTCATCCAGTGATTCGAGGGCTTTTCGCAAAGACTCCAGCTCGCCCTCAACCTGCGCCACGAGCGATCTCGAAGCGGGCGGAAGACGATCCAAGGGTCCCTGAACGAGCGCGCTCCGCAGGGCGGGAACCAGCCGGACAGGAACCGAGTCCGGATCGATGGCCTGAAGGCATTGCGCACAACCCGCATCGTCGTTCCGGTAAAAGCAGCCAATCGCTCGCACCAGGAACTTCCAGGGAGCCAAGGGTCCACGACGGGAAACCTCGGGTAAGAGGAGTGCATCCTCCGTGACCGGGCCACTGGTCACCGCTTCGAAGGACTTCACCACGGCAGCCGCCCCCGTGCGCAACGGATGGTCCGAAGCGAGTGCCGGGCATTGCGCCAAGGCCGAAAGATCCGTTACTTGGCGCTTGATCGCTGCTTCGATTGCGAGCCGTCTTTCCAGGGGAATCGCGGGGTCATTCAGTGGCGCCAGCATTTCATCCAGGCTGCTCTGGCTACTGGCGACCACCACACCTATGTCGAGCAACTTTTCTTTTGCGCAGGGATACCGCTCCCTCACTAAGTCAAGCAATGCCTTGGCCTCCGTCGCGAGGCCGATCTTGAGCAAGGAACGAATTCTTGCCGCATAGGCGTCCACCAGCAGAGCCTCCGAAGCCGGCGTAGAGAAACGTTTATGGATCTGCTTTGCCAGCTCCAGTGCCGGTTTCGTGCTGCCCCTGGCCAGCAAGGCGCGGACTTCCTTTTCGTCGGAAATAGGCACGTTTCCACCCGTCGTGCCGGGTGATGCATGGGAAATCTTGGTCTGCTGGTGTTGGCCAGGCATTTGCGTGCTCGACTCCTCGCCGTGGGAGTAAATTAAATTACTCCAGGTCCGTAGTAGATGACAATGCCCAAAAGCAAAGTGGAGCGTGCGGCCTCGCCAATATTAAATCTGCCCAAAGATGATTCTTCTGCCCGTCACCCTTCGTCCCCAGAAATTCCGGATGAGCAAGTCGGCTAAGGCTGCGGCTCCAGAGGGCTGCCGTGCAGCGCCACAAGCGGCTGAGCAATGGACTTCTGGCTTATCAACGATTGTGTACCAAAAGGTCTAGTTCAGCAGTTTCCTACGGCTTATGACTTATCAGCAACGTAGAGTCCCTTGCGCCCGGATAAAGGCGAGTTCGGCGGCGGTGGGTTCCCTCTTCGGCGCCCACATTCGAGCGGCCCACCCTGATCTTCTGCGAGATTCCAACTTCTTGCTTCCTCCCAGCGGCTCTAACTCCTTCGATGCGGAACGGGTACGTGTTTCGTTCTGTATGTCCAGATTCGGAGAACGTCAAAACCCGTGTTGGAGACCACTGGATGGACGGCGCAGCTATCGGCTCGTCGTCGATGAAATTGGACAGGAAACGTGTCCCCCACACAGCGAGGCCATTGCGACAAGCGTGGCGTTTACACATCCGAGCGACACCGGTACGGTGCCCTGCCGACTTCCAAGAACCCCGTATCTGGGGAGTTTGCATGATTGCTGGTGGGAAGGGCTGTTATCGCCAGTTATCGGTGAACACTCAGCCAGACGGGCTGCTTTCAGCGAACGCTAACGTCAGGGAATCGGTCGTGATGACAATGGGGCGGCGCTACGAAATGAAGCCAACTTTCAAACGCCTATCTCCAGGGCGGGGCCCGACTGACTGAATTCGCGCTACCGAGCTCCTGCGGGACCCGTCGCTCGGCGCAACCCTCGTCTGACAAATTCATTGCTTCGATCTCGTCTGTAATTTGTGTTGCCGTCGCGTCGTGATTAGAGTATACAGTGGCTTTCTATTGAGCGACAGCTAGTACGCGTTTGAACCGGATCTGAACTGGATGGCAAGTGCGGGGCCGCGATGCCGCCGAGGCGTGAATTGTATGCTAGTGGAAGCGGTCGGCGGGTATGGTTCTGCGGCGTGAAGCGGTTCCACCCGACCCCCGATGCGACAGAATGGCCCTGAACGCCGTCCAGAAAGGACGTTTGTCACGCTTCGGGCAGAGTACGGATGCGCCTAGCGTTTGTAAGTTCAACTTCGAAGGGGATGGATGCGATCCGCAGGGCGGTGTGTGACGCTATCCCGTTGAAGGACAGCTTCGCGCCCGTGGCGATGGAGAACTTCGGGTTGCGAGACGGGTTTCCCCTCGAGGTGTGTCTCCGCAAAGTCCGCGAATCACAGGTGTTCCTGGGCATTATTGGCACTCAGTACGGAAGTTGCCCACCGGGCGATGATGTGTCCTACACCCGGCACGAATACAACGAGGCACGAAGACTTGGATTACCGAGGTTGATGTTTGTCACGCCCGACGTCGTCGGCCACCAGATAGAACCCCGTCAGGAAGCTTTCCGCGCCGAAGTCTTGCGCGATAATCTGGCTAAGGTCTTGGAGATCGCCAATCCGGATCAATTCGCTACGTTCACCGTCGCCGGCCTCGCGAATCTACCGCCCGAGCCTGCGGCGGTCCCCGAGATCGAGCCCATCCCGGAGTTGCCGCCGAAGCCACCGGTGGTGGGGCGCAACGTGGAGGTGGCAACAATCGTCAACGCGCTTGCATCAGCCGAAGAACCACCGTGGATCGCCGTCACAGGTCATGCCGGCATTGGCAAGACAACGTTGACGCTAGCCGTGCTGCACCACCCTAGCGTGGTCCGACGGTACGGGAATAGCCGCTTCTTCGCGCGCTTGGAGACCGCGGATGCGTCGGCTACATTGCGCACTGCAATTGTCAGTGCGATCGGCCTGAATCCAGCCCGTTCGAAATTCCGTGATGCCCTCGAGGTTCTTGCAACACGTGCCCCTGCGTTGCTGGTACTAGACAACCTTGAAACCCCTTGGTCAGCGGATCCTACGGCGGTGGAGGAGGACTTAGAACGTTTTAGGCAGGTAAAAGGGCTCGCGCTGATGGCATCTTTGCGGGGCACGGATCGACCCGATGCTGTTCAGTGGCTCGCGCTGGACCCGCTAAGGCCGCTCACGTCTGGCGACGGGCGGCTGCTTTTCCTGCGGATTGCGTACCGCCTCAAACCGAATGATCCGCACCTCGATGACTTCATTGATGCACTCGGCGGACTGCCCCTGGCCCTGACCTTAGTTGCTCGACAGGCCGCGCCAGGCACATCGCTTGAGCTCTTGTGGCGAGCATACCGGCGCGTCGGCGCCGACCTGGTCCGCGACCCGCGAATTGTACAAGACACGGCCGGGCGCCTGGACGCACTGGCTGTGTCTATCGAGCTGTCGGTGGGTCGTCTTGGCTTGAACGGTCACCGCCTATTCGCACTCCTTGGCCAACTTCCAGCAGGCATCGCTGAGGAGGACGCGGACGCTCTACTAGGCGATGCGGCATTGGAAGCAGTTCGTCGGCTCCGGGTCGTCGGCCTCGCCGAGGAAAGACCTGCCCGCCTCGACTTGTTACCGCCGGTCCGAGAGCATGCCTTGCGGCACCACCCTCCTGAAAGTGGTGACACTGGGTGGTATCGACACTATCTCGGCTTGGCTGAGAAACAGAGTCCGCTGTTCGAAACTGAGCAGGGGGCGACGGTACTGGCTCGCATGGCGTCGGAGATACCCAATGTGGAGGCTGCTATACGATGGGCCGCCGCAAACGACGACCGCGCTAGTGCCCTGAAGGCACTTCCTGGCCTGGGCAAGACGATTATCAACAGCGGGTATGGGACAACCGGGATATTTGAATACCTGGCCCAGGTCTGCGCGACTACAGCCGATCAAGGCGGCGAAGCAAGGTGCAGGATCTGGCAGGGGCATATTGAGTATTTTCACTGCAACTTCCGTGTTGCAAGTGCAACTTTCCTTCACGCTAGAGACCTTTGTAAACAAGCCGGACTGCGGCGCGGGGAGGCGCAGTGTGTCCAGCGTCTCGGCGATATTGCACTCCAGCGGGCAGAGTATCCCGAAGCGCGGACATACCTCGAGGAAGCCCTTACGCTGTTTAAATCGGAACAGTCAAACCCCGGAGAAGCATGGTGCCTCTCACAACTCGGCGCTGTGGCAGATTTCTGCGGAGAGTATGACCTGGGTCGATTGCATACCGAACAAGCTTTGCAAATCTATTCGCGAATTGGTGACGTGCAAGGGGAAGCGAATGCATTTTGGGAGCTTGGTAACATTGAGCTGCGGTTATCCAATTTCGGCGAAGCAGCGCGTTTTTATTACAAGGCACTCCGCATGTACCACCAACTGGGCGACGCCCTTGGGAAGGGCAACACGCTCGCTCGCTTTGGAGACCTCGCCCGAGCGGAGGGGCATGAAGATCGAGCGGCAAAGTACTACGGTGAGGCACTTGCCCTCTTCAAAAGTATTTCGCATCGCCAAAGCGTCGGATGGGTGCACCTCAGGCTCGCCCGCTTCGCTGATCCAACCGCTAAGCACGAGCATTTGGAAGCAGCACGGGACGCGTGGATCGCCGCCGGGTTCGACGAACTCGTCGATCGCCTTAAAGATCCAGATTCGATCAGTGATATGGAGTGGTGAACGGGCCCACAGTGCACGCCGTCTCAATTGACGGTGCGATGTTTCCGATGGCACCACCACCGTTTACTGGTGAGAAATCCTCTTCCCACCACCAAACGCCCCGGAAGTCCGCTTCGGGGACCCGAACCCCGTATCTCGGGAGTTTGAATGGGTGAGCCGCTTCTACGGTTTGGCGATCAGCCAAGCGGATTCGTAAACGCTGCGCCGTTACCAGCGTTTCAGCCAATTCTCAATTGGCCAACTCAAGTATGATGGGTCATTGCGCGTTGAGCTTGCCTGTCGCTAGTTCTCCGACGGCCGCTCAATGTAGTCAATGACAATGATTTCCACCGGGCCTTTGGTGGATACCAGCTTTAGCCCGAGTTGTTCCTGAATGGCAGTGAAGATGGACGGCCCGGAAATATCAGGGGGCGCGCTGTCAGGCCCTGGGCCGGCACCGGGGGGCGAACCCGGCATCATTCCCGTCGAACCGAGGTCGGGCGTCCACTTGAGCGTGAAGTCGTACTTGCCTTTGAGGCCGGTCCGGTCGAGAACCGTGCGGCCCAGTTGTTGCGAGAGTTGCTGTACCAGAAACGTCAGGGGAGTTCCCTGACTGTCAATCTCGCCCGGACCCATGCGCATAAGATGGCCCCCGACGGGTCGACCGTCGAGTCCTTTGAATCCGTTGGCGTAAGTGTCGTTGGGCTTGGCCTCCTGAAACTTAGGGCCGTTCTTGGCCACGACCAGGGCATAAACGGGAAGCTCTTTTGTGTCGTGAGTGACCTTAAGTTGGAATCGATCGGCGAGAAGCGATTGAAGCAATTGTCCCATCAGCTTGGTTCTTTGGTCGAAATCAAGTTTCAACATCCCATCCTGAACTGCTTTGGGTTCCTTGGCCTCGATGTCGTATCGATCGGAATTGATCCAGCTTGGTCCGCCAGAAATCTGAAAGTCTCTGACGTTGAACGCAAATCCCATGATCGCTTTCAGCGTAGCGCTGTGAATGGTGATTCCGTCGCCATGGAAACGGAAGCTCGGGCCGGGGGTTCCGGGATGGCTTGGTTTGATTGCGGCTACCTCGAATGATGGCGCGGGTGCACTCAGTCCCAACCCAGCTTGAGCTCGGATTTGCGGGCCATTGACGCTACCCAACACCGCAAGACCAGCAACAGCGGACAGCAACATCAGGGTCCGCAGGCAGGGGCCCAGCCCCTTGGCATTAACCGTCCGTAGTGCGGCGAAGAATTTGCGATTCATGAAATATCCTTCCTACCGCAAGATTACTCTTTTTCGGTAAGCGTCGGACGACGCGGTCGTCGGCCGCCCGTCGGGGCAACGCGAACTAATCGCACGGTGCCTGCCTTGGAATTCCGAGCAATGCGTTTCTGATCGTGGTAGCAACGGCCCCCGGCAACCGCCGCAGGACTGATCTCTTTAATTTGGTCGCGCCGATCCCAGCGAGCAAGGCAAGAGACAATCGCGATGCCTCGTACCTTTGCACCCACAGTCTCACGTTCCAATGCTCCGCGTGCGCACATGCGAGGAGATAATCCAAAAACGTGTTCTGAGCTCGATACAGGGGCTGAAAGAATGGAAGTTGGTGAAATGGTGCAGACAAGATGATGACGAGTCCGGCAGCGCCTACGCCCAGCCCCACCGTAAATGCTCGCAGGGTTAGGTTTTGGGTGAGAGCGAGATAAACGGCAAGCGGCGCCGCGATATAAGAGATGATCCCTTCAGCCATCCAGATCGGATATCCGTGGTAGGGTTCAAGGCGCAACCAGTCGCTAAAGGCCCGTTGGAATGGTGAGTGAGCAGTCAAAAGAGTGGTTTCATAGAGTCCGCATACCCAGAATCCTGCGAACAAGACCGTCCAAATCACCGCCCATCCAGACCATAGTGCGTTGGAGAAGCTCAAGAGCACTGCCCGAAGAACCTGGCGCCAATACCAACCTAGCGAGCGCCGCCTCTGGAATTCCTCAAGCAAATCTCCTTCAAGCGCTTCATTCCTCTTCCCCAACACCAGGTGTTTCAGCATCCAGGTCGCAGTGGTAGGTGGAATCAGCTTCATTATGAGCCTCCGTCTAACTGCGGAATCCCCTGCCATAAGCGGACCAAGGCTTTCTGCGTTTTGCGCACCTGCTGCAAGCCCAGAGCCGTCACGTGAAAATATCGTTTTGCCCTGCCGCCACGTTCCGGGGTTGGTTCGCCCTTTCGGGAGTTAACGAACCCCTTCCGCTCTAGCCGCTCCAAGGCCGCATAGACGCTGGCGATTCCCACCTCGCGGCCGCTGCTCGCTTCGATTTCCTGGCCAATCGGGACGCCGTAAGCGTCCTCCCCCACCCGGAGCAATGCTAGGATCACGGTCAATTCGAACTCTCCGAGATATTCTCGCTTTCCCATTTCATCAACTATAGTAAAGAAATGACTCATCGTCAACTCACTGGTCGCCACTTTCCGCGGGATCTTCGATGATTGGGCCAAGTAATGGGTAGTCGCTAAGTGTTTAGTAATCAAGGGGAATATTGCCACTCCGGGCACTTCGACGTCCGAATCCTTTGAGATGCAACCACCGACTCCTCGGAAGTCGGCTTCGGGGCCCCGAACCCCGTTTCCGAGGAGTTTGCATGCGAGTGCCGCTTCAACGGTTTGACTTCAGGTAAACTGTGAAAGGTAAACCCTACGCCGTCAGCTGCGATTCATGCAATGCGTAAGTTTTCCAGGCCCAAGTCCGACGAGCCGGCAGGCTGAGCCTGTCCGCTGTTAATTCTCCGAAGGTCGTTCGATGTGGTCGATAACGACACTGTCGACCGGGCCCTTGGTCGATTCCGGCCTAAGGCCGAGTTGCTGCTGGAGGGCCGCGGATAGCGAACGTCCTGAGGAATCAGGTGGAAGTGCAGTGAGGACTCCCGCCACAATCGCGAAAGCCGTCGATCGCCAGAGATGGTTGAGGATGTCGCTCGACCTAGTGGTTATTGCGGCCCGGTGGCCACCGCGTCCGCCCTTTACAGGTGGTCAATTCGCAGTCGGCTTTTCCACGTGATCGATGATCAAGACACTTACTGGAGCCTTCTCAGACGAAAGCTTCAGCCCGATCTGTTCCCGCAAGCCAACGAAGAGGTCCGGCCCGGAACCGGTGGGGGACTGGGGACTGCTCGGATTGGCTGCACTGCCGCCATTAGGCGGGCGCATTCCAGGGGGGCCTAGGGTGAGCATGCCGGGGTCGGGCGTGAACTCCAAATGAAAATTGAATTGGCCCTCAATGCCCGTCTTATCGGTGACGGTACGGCCCGCTAGTCGCGAGAGCCCCTGCGCGAATTGCGTCATCGTGGACCCGAGTATATCAAGCCTCATGTCGCCCGTTCCGGTTGGTCGAATCAGCGGGACACCGCAGGGAAGGTCCCCTGGCTTGGCCGGCGCCGGGTTCAGAAGATCCATGGGGGTGCAAGCTACCTCAGCCAGCGGCTGGAGTTTCAGGCCACCTTTCGCCACGGTCATCGCATAGACGGGCATCTCCCGCGGCTCGCGATGCGTTTTCAACCGAAAGCGTTCTTCGAGCAGCGCCCGAAGCATCGGCCCGAGCATCATTTGTGGATGTGCCGGCGGAGCATCGGCCTTGGCGGACACGCTGTAATCTTCAGATTGCATCCACGAAGGCCCTCCTTCCACGTGCAGTTCCTGCGGGTCGATCATAACGCCGTCGGCGAAGGTGCCGTACGCGATCATAATCAGTCTTTTCAGATTGACACACGGTATCTCGATGCGGTCCGGAGAGGGAGTAAAGGTCCCGCCCTGCGGCTGCTTTTTCTGGCAACCCGGATCGGGTTTGATCGACGCCACTTCAAATGCAGGCCGGTACGCGCTGCCAGACTGGCTGTTCTGCGCCCAAACCCGCGGCGCCACTTTAAGGCCCAAGACCAATGGTCCGAGAACGGCCCCCAAGGCGAAACCCGCCAGTAGCAGCTTTCTGCTGAAGTTGAGTTTAGTTCTGCCCACTTGGGTCATGATGCGCACTATCCGTTTCTTAAGGTCGGCACCCGTCACACCGGGCACGCAGGTCAGAGGAGATTCGACGTAGAACTGGCACGTTTTCAATATGGTTTCCGCATAGGCCTGTGGTTCGGCTCCCGATTCCAAGACCTCTTCATCGCAGGCTCGTTCGCGTTCTGCTATAAGGCGCGAGCTGATCCACCAAATCAAAGGGTGAAACCAGAAGACCGCCTCGACGACCATGTGAATCGCCGCAGTCAGATTATCACGGCGTCTCAGGTGACACAGTTCGTGCGCCAGAACCGCCTGCAACTGGTTTGCTGCCAGACGGTCCACGATGCCCGCAGGAATTAGCAGCATCGGCCGGAAGAATCCGACGATGCCAGGTTCTAGTGTGGCGGGAACACAGCGAACCTCAACGGGAAACATCATATCCACCGGGATGCTTGAGCGCACCGCTGCGCGGATGCGAAGCCAGCCGCGTAGCCGGATCAGCGCTACGCACCCCAGGCCGCAAGCCCAGATGCTCACGAGTGCGATAGGCAACCAGTCGCGGTGAGTTGCTTCCGAGGGAACCAGCGCCGGGGATTGGGGAAGCGGCTCAGCCATTCGTACAATCCTGTAGGTAACACCTGGCACCGCCAAGCTTTTTGCTGCTGGAGACCGCCCCAGAAAGCCACCGAGGTTCAGCAAGAGCGAGAACGGAATGAGGAATTTGAGGGAAGCGCTGAACCAAAGCCAGTAACGCACCTGGGCGCGGTTCTTGCGGAACGCCAATGTCAGAAGCCCCACTCCGATTGCGAACACGGTCGACTGCCAAAGATGGTTGGTGACGGCGTTTATCATTTCGACTGCCGCTTCCTTTCTGCTCGCTTTCGCCGTTCGAGTTCCTGCACGGTCTTCTCCAGCTCGCGGACATCATCGAGCGAGAGCTTCCCCGCTTCGGCGAATTGCGCCATCATCGGGAGGGCTCGCCCTCCAAAGAAACTCAGGATCTCATCCAGGAGCCGAAGCCGCGCCGCGTCGCGCGGGACGGTCGGCTCAAAAATATGGGCATTGCTGATCTTGCGAACGCGTCGCACGGCCTTCTTCTTTTCTAGCCGGTAAACGGTGGTCTGTATGGTTGTGTAAGCAGGGCGAGGCTCCGGAAAGGACTCCTGAATCTCCCGAATGGAGGCCCTCCCCTGGGCCCAAAGGGCCTCGAGGATGCGAAGTTCGAGTTTGGCTAGCTTTGGTTGGTCCATAAGAACCTACTATTCGATCAGCAAGCCTACTACTCAGTAGTAGACGAGTCAAGAGAAATCTTCTCGCACCCTTGGCGCAGGGAAGTACTAATCGAATCGCGATTGACTTCGGATTCGGTCCTGATTATGAGTACTCCGCAAAGAACCATCCGCTGGCTACCTGAGTTCCGGGCAGCAACCGGAGAGTGCTGCGGGAAGAATAGACGCCGGCTTAACAACTGTCTGGCAATCGCGAGAGTTCCAAGCCGAGCACTTTGACAAAAACGGCCTACCCGTAGAACTGCGTCCCCTGACTCCCCTGAAGTCCGCTTCGAGGAAGTTTGTGCGGGCAGGGCACTCGCCGGGATGGATGGCGAGTAACGGCGCAGGGTAGACCGAAGGCGCTCAACTCCTGGATGGTCGGAATCCGGAAGTAACCGACGTGAGCGAGTCGGCCAACCGCAGAAGTGACCTCGGCGAAGCAGGCAGGGTTTTTGGGGAAAAGGCAGGGTGGCATTTTCAGGCAGCGCGCGCCCGGCGACATTTCGACCGAGTCGACCGTATTGCCGTGGTCCGGCCTGGCAGGGCGGCGGGATTCGGGAGCGTCCGCCCAGTCTTCTCGCGTTCTTTTGCAGAGGTACAGTTTGATGTAGAGGCGGCTTTACGCCGCCATTTGGCGAGCTAAACTCGCCGCTACGCCATCAAACTTTACCTCTCCCTGTTTTTCACTTGACAAGCCTACAGGTGTATGGTAGCCTACAATTGTGGTCATTTTGTGGACATATTGTCGTAGGCAAGTGCCAGGGCGCGCCAAGGCGCAAGGGAACGCGGAAGGGTGCCGGCTATGGGGGAATGTAGGGAACTCCAAAAAATGAAAAATAGTGGGAACGAAGCTAAGAAGTACTTGAAAACAAAGGAAGAGCGCTGAAAAACGAACCTAAAACGAACCCAAATTGAGTGTGAAATGCGCGCCTTAAACGCACAATTCGAGCTTTTTGACACCTCATACGTGCCAGTAGGGAACTGGAACGGGGGAATGCAGCAAGGTTCGAAATTGGCGGGCAGGGAAAGCGCGCGGAAATACAAAAACAGTGGGAACGAAGCTAAGAAGTGGTTGAAAACAAAGGGCATCACTTTTTTTGATGCTGCAAATTGCGCGCATTTTACGCGCAAATTTGCACCAATCGAACGTTGCATGGAGCAAAAACGGCGCGTTTTGAGCAAAACGAAGCTAAGACTTCGGAGGGGACAGGCGAGGCAGGAAAGTGACAGGAAGTCGGCTACGTCGCCGGCGGATTTGGCTGCCAGCGTGCCAACCGCCCCCCCTGGGAGTGGCCGAAGCGCCGTGGAGTGCGGTCGCGCCGGCTACAGCCTTTCGCCTGGGATTGGAAGGCGGCGGCTTTGCTGCCGCACTCCACGGCGCCGACAGCGCGCTTCGGTCTGAAAGATGCTGAGGTTGCAGAATTGAAACATGGGGTGGGTGACGGGATTCGAACCCGCGACGTCCAGATCCACAGTCTGGCGCTCTACCAGCTGAGCTACACCCACCGCAACTGCGGGGCACGCCGGCCAGTGGCCGTAACACCTTTGTAGCATCCGGCGGGGAATAGTGTCAATGCGATCAGAAACCCAAGTCTTCCGCGTGGTGAAACGCCAGCCCGATCTGCTCTACGCTTCCCCGCCGGCCGTTATACCAGAGGAGCCAGCGCCGGCCAGCGAAGATCGCGTAGGGCTTATAACAAGCGTCGTGGTCCCACCGATTGAGGCCAGGTCTCAGGATGGGGTTGGCGCCATGACGTTGCCAACCTGATAGTCCGTCAGGGGATCGCGCCAAGCCGATCTGTGCGTGGTCGATATCCCTGAAGCCGATATAGAACATGTAATACCACTTTCCATGTTGCAGCACTTGACAACCTGTGACCTTGTAATGCTCCCACGCGATTTCGCGGTCGGCCTGGAAAATGGGATGGGCTATCTGCTTCTTCCATTGGCGCCCGTCGGAGCTCGTGGCATAACCGATGGCGTCCGGCTCATATTGCTCTCCGCCTGAATACCACATGCGATAGAGCCGGGTGGTTTCGTCCCACACGACACACGGGCACATGACGGCTACTTTCTCCCAGGGTTGATCGGGGGACAACACCGAAGCGGATGCAGCCCGCTCCCAGTGCGTTCCGTCGCTGCTGGTCGCCAGGCCAATCGAAGAATGTTCCCGAGCCTGGCCTGTGTACCACATCAGGTAGCTGTCGCCTCTGCGGATGACAACGGGGCGGTTTACATCCTCTTCCCATTGCGTGGCGGGATTCGGGCCGAGCACGATCGCCGGAGGACCCCAGTGAATTCCGTCCGGGCTTTCCACCAAAGCAATGCTCTTTTTATTTCTCCACGAAAACCACATACGGTACTTGCCATTTTCGTTCAGCAGGGACACGTCGAAGCAGACGCCCAGGCTGCCTCCCAGGACTGGGTTGTGCGCATATTTGCGCCAGCCGCTGCTCGTGTCGGAGATTGGAGCCAGTTCGAGAAAGCGTGCAGAAGTGATGCTCACAGCCCGGGCTATGGAGCCGAGCAATGCGCGTCTCAACATGATGGTCCGCCTGCGGGTGCGGCAGAGCCGCGCTGATCGTAGCTGCTCTCTGCCTGGTTACGATAATTGGGGGGGATTCAGTCAAGCGGCGGGGCTACTTGGTGTCTCCGGCTACCGGGATTTCGTGGAGCTCTGTGGGTTGCTGGCAGCAGACGCAATTCCCGGGCTCGAGAGCTTCGATGTTGCAAACTTTGCAGAAATAACGCACCCGGTAGAGCCTCCCGTCCTTGACGGTGTAGAGGCGCTCGACCTCGAATGTTCCATCGCCTTTCATCGTCCCCTCGAGCCGCACCTCGCGGTTGGCCAGGCGCTTGTCCTGGAGCGTGTGGTAAAGTTGGGTGGTGTAGGCCGAGAGGGGCTGCTCCTTGCCGTGCGCTCGCACCACCGGACAATCCGCCGAAGTGGAAAGCAGCGTTCCTTCCAAGACTGCCAAGTGTGGGGGCGCGGCCTGGGCGGCGGTCAACGGGGAGACTGTCAGAACCAAGCACACGAACAGCCACGCAGCAATCGCTTGGATTAAAGAGCTTCCGCTCATTTCACTTATTTGTGCTTCTAAGAGGCGCATCAGATCTGCTCGAAAAATCGAACGATTCAAGATTCCAAATTCAAAATTCCGAACTCCAAACTCGAGATTCCAAACTCACGATTCCCAACTTGAGATTCCAAATTCACAATTCCAGACTGCCCCGCGACCACTCAGTGGACCTGGCGTCCCCACGAGCATCAATGAAGAAGCCACATTGTTGTGTCCGACGGCCTTGTCGTTCAACCGCCCTGGCCAATCGTTCGACGAATCGACGGCCCGAGCTATGAGTCGGTTCGTCGGAGCCCGGCCAATGAATCAATGACCCAGTGGCCCAATGAATCAATTCCTCAGCCTTGCCACTTGCCGACCACGGTAAACGCAAACGGCAGATCACCGCTCGAACCGTGCAGTTTCACCTGGAGATTCCAGTGGTCTTGATCGTCTTTGGCGACGGCCGGGAAAGTTGTCCCGTTCACGGGCGCTCCTACAAGGAAAGCAGGGTGCGGCGTCCCGGCGGCCAGGCGGCTCAACTTTACAAGGTCATCGAACTTGAGGTCGGCGCTTAGGTCCGTGTCCGCAGCAGCGGGGCAGAGAACCAGTACGTCGCGCGTGGGATTTACGCCCATATGATTTCCGTCCTGGGGAATCAGCCCGTAGCGCAAGGTGTAAAAACCTGGTTTAATCGGTTGACCGCGAAAATCCGCGCCGGGGCTCGAAAAGTGCAACACGCCGAGGAACTCGCCCTCGGTGAGATAGGGATAGAGATAATCGGAAGACGAACTGGCGCTGGAATTCGTAGCTACGGTTTTTGCGAACCACACTTCCAGCAACGTTCCACCCTGGCCGTTCTCCACCTTCGCTCCCTGGGATTCGAGTGCATTCTGCAGAGATTGAGGAAGCTGACCGGCGGCAGGCGCTCCGGCATTTTCGACTTTGTAGGTCTGCCCGAACGCCAGGCTCGCCAAAAGAAGTTGTACCGCAAGTATTACCACATGTGCGCGATGCAGTCTCATAAGTGGCCCTCATCAGTTGGATGCGCTGTGAGAACAAAAGAGCATCAGGGCAGCCAACACGTATTTTTGGTTTAAGAAACGCCAGCTAGTGAAAAGCTTCCCACAAATGCGCTACGTTTGCCAATATGATTCCACACCACATCCAGGCCCTGGCCATGGAAGGAATCCTCGACTGTGAATGCGGGCATGGAGTGAGTTAGGTGAACGAGCGGAGGGTAGTACACAACTTCGTTCCCGCACTTATCATCGCCCTGGCACAGGCTGCGCGTCTTGATGCTCGCCAGATTTCCTGCCACTAACAAGGCTGCGCCGTGCATTTCTCCTGTAGCAAGCGTCAACTGAATGGGCGCCGCTTCCACGCGCACCACGTGGCTTAAGAGTTCGCCCGCCATCGAAGCAGCGAATTCCTGAAGCGCCAAGCGCTGCCGGGCGTTGGCCTTTTGGTCAACGATCAGTACAGATTCGGCCGGGTAAGGACTGTGGTAAGGATCGCCCAACGTAGCGTGGGCCTTCACCACCGCCACGACCCCCAGGCCGTTCAAGCTGTTTCCCTTCCAGTCGCCTCGGTCGATCTTCCAAGCCAGGATGGCTTCGTCGCCCACCAAGCCGACTTCGCCGTTGGCGAAGCATGGCCCAGTGTAAACGTCAGCGCTGCGAGCCTCAAGATAATCTCCCTTGATCGCGGCCGTGGCGGGAACGGCCATTAACACAGCCAGCGCCAACCCTGCCAATGCAGATACAAACACTTTCCCTCTCATGTGTCCTCCTTCAGGCAAATTGCTCACTTAGCCCCCATATGATTTGATGTGTAAGGAGGTCGGAAGTTACCTGAATGAAAGGTGAGATGGCGAAGGCATTCACCGCAGAGTCGCGGAGACGCAGAGCAAAGGCCTTTTGTTCTCAGGCCTCAGCCCCTCAGCGCCTCTGCGGTAGAAGAGGCGGATAGAATGAAGAGACGACGAACCGCCCGCCTACAACGAGCGGAAGCACTCACGGCCCGGTCTACAGTTTTCCATATTGACGATTCCCCCATCCGGCCCCAGGCAGTTCTGGGTGTGGACGCACCAGCAGATGCCGCTGTCGGACCGGGGGACTGTCGGGTCAGGCTCAGATTCGATGAACATCCACTTGGAGCGCAGCAACCGGCAGCGCTCTGGGGAATTCTCAGGCTGGGGAGTGGGTTCAGGCATGATTACACCTCTCCTTTCACAGCGCGCAACAAGGCGCGCTTCACCGCCACTCGGGCCAGTTGGACTTTGTAAGCGTTCTTTGACAGCGGCGCAGCTTTGCTCACCGCGGCCTTTCCGGCCTCGTCGGCTAGGTCATCAACAAATGTCTTTCCCGCCAAAACTTGCTCCGCCTCCGGAGACGGCCAGGGCACCGGAGCGACATGACCGAGGACCACGCGCGCCTTGCGGATCGAATCGCCCGGCATCTCGAGGACCACAGCGGCGGCGGCCAGGGGCCAATCCAGCGCCTCTTTCTGGCGAACTTCGTACACCGCCATCTTGATTCCTTCGGCGGGCGGCACAACAATCTCCGTGACGATTTCGTGAGGCTTGAGCGCGTGTTCGCTTTCACTCTCGCTTGTCGGGGTAACGAAGAACTTATCGATTTCAAGCTCCCGCGCTCCCTCGGGGCCGTGCAGCCGAACCTTCGCACCGAGAGCAAAGAGCGCCGGCGCTAAACTCGAAGGGCTCACGAAATACGCGGGAC
This sequence comes from Terriglobia bacterium, assembly GCA_049508935.1. Classification (GTDB taxonomy): domain Bacteria; phylum Acidobacteriota; class Terriglobia; order UBA7540; family UBA7540; genus CAVROP01. Next base: position 22,250 of record JBELAJ010000024.1, read on the forward strand.
CGGAATTGCCCAGGATGGCGTGGTAGCGGTTGTCACCCTCCGGTACCATGGGTTTGCCATTGTAAGTTGCCAGGAGTCCGTATCCCAAGCGGTAGTACCAGCAGCGCGGACGCTGGCAAAGGTCGCCGCCCACAGTTCCCATGCTGCGGACCTGGGGGCTCGAGACGCCCCGGGCAGCCTGAACCAGGGCGGGATAATTCTTCTGCACATCCGCATTCTCGATCAGTTCGTCGAAGGTCACCAAGGCGCCCAGCCGCAGACCGGATCTCGACTCGATGTGTTTCAGTTCCTTCACTTTCTGCAGATCGACAACCCGCACCGGCTTGGCAACGCCCTCTTTCATCAGGCTCAGCAGATCGGTTCCCCCCGCCAAGACCGCTGCGTCACCCTTGGCTTCGGCTAATAGATGGATCGCTGCTTGCAAAGTCGTGGGACTTGCATATTCGAAGTTTTGCATCAGGATATCTCTCCTTTCTCCAGTGCAGCGAGGACCTTTTCCGGAGTGATGGGTATTGTGGACACTCGCACTCCGATGGCGTTGGCGACGGCGTTGGAAATTGCCGCGCCCGGCGAAATAACCGGCGGCTCACCCAGGCCGATGGTGCCGCGTTCGTCGTATCCCGGCCCGGTCATCATATGCACTACCAGTTCACCGATATCGCCGATGCCCGCCAGTTTGTAAAACTCCATGTCGGGATTCAACATCCGGCCCGTGACGTCATCCATGATCTTCTGCTCGAACAGCGCGTAAGTGATGCCCATGATCAACGCGCCATAGCACTGGCTTTCCGCCGTCTTCAAGTCGATGATGAGGCCGCAGTCTTGCGCGCACACCATCTTGTTGATCTTTACAATTCCGGTCTCCGTATCGACGTTGACATCCGCTATTTCCACGCCGCCCACGCCGCTCGAGCCGAGCGAGCAGGGGCCGGGATTCTTTCCCGTCACCTGAATCGTCTTTACGCCCAGCTTGGCGCAGGCCTGTTTCCAGGTGAGGCTCTTGGATGAATCACCCTTCGCCTGGATCCTGCCATTGACGGCTTCAAGTTGGTCTGCGGGAACTCCCAGGCTGGGAGCCACGGCGGCGAAAAGTTGATCACGGGCATCCACGCTTGCCCGGCGAGTGGAAGCGCTGACACCGCCGACGGTGGTGCTGCCGCCGGAGGCGCCGCTGGCCGGGTACTTGGTGTCTCCAATGTTGAGTTGGATCGCCTCGAGGGGAAGACCCAGAGTTTCCGCCGCCACGATCATGATCACCGTACGCGTCCCGGTGCCCAGATCCTGGCTTGCCAGGTCGACTTCGACGGAGCCGTCGGGATGGATGTTCACATTGCAGTTACTGTTGTGCCCTCGGCCGCCCCAGGTGTGCATGCTGATTCCGAGACCGCGCTTCACGGGGCCGGGAGTCTGATGGTTGCGCGGGTGCCAGTTCTTCTGCCAATCAATCAGTTCCGCCGCCTTCTGAAGCTCTTCCCGATACACTTTTCCGCGGTCACCCGCCAGGTCGGCGTTTTTCATGAAGAATTCCAGCGGATCCATGTTCAGCTTGGCCGCAAGGTCCTCGAGAGCGCACATGGTGAGCACCGCCGCCTGGGGATGGTTTGGAGCACGCCAGGCGCGTGCGGGACCCGTATTCGTGCCCACCGAGGTGTGTCGAGTAACCTTGTTCGGAATTCCCGTGAGGACGTAGGGAAGGGGCGGCATCGTCGTGCCGGCCGGTCCTCCGGTTCCCCAGGACTCCGATTGCCACGCCACGATGCTGCCGTCTTTCTTCGCGGCCACCTTAACCTTGGCGTAGCTCGAGGGCCGCGCCCCCGCCACGATCAAGTCGATATCGCGATCGAGCAGCAGCTTGACGGGCTTGTTTGCCAGTTTCGCCAGGCGGGCGTTTTCAACTCCCCATCGGTCGGCGCCGAACTTGCTGCCGAATCCTCCGCCGACGTACTGGCAGATAGTTTCAACGTTGTTGTTTTTTACGTCGATGTTCGCCTGACGTAATGCTTCGCCGAGTTCGCCCGGTATTCCAGATACGTTTTGAGTGGAGAAATAAGTCTTCAGAGTGTCGGGCGCGGTCCACTCCGCCACGCTCCCGTGCGCTTCCAGGCAGCAATGCGTGATGGTTTGGATGCCGTAGTAACCCTCGGAAATCACCACGTCGGAGTCGCTGAACGCTTTGTCAGGGTCGCCGCTTTTCTCGGTTCCGGCCGCCTTGGCGTGGTCGCCGGCCCGGCTCAGGTCCTCGTCGTTAACCAGGAAGGGGAGCGGCTCGAATTCGATTTTGATCTTGTCCAGGGCGTCGCGAGCAATGTCCTCGCTTTCCGCCGCTACGGCCACGATTTCATCGCCGGCCCATTGAATCTCCGCTCCCACGTCTTGAATCTTGCGGACCGCCTTCACACCCGGCGTGCTTTCGGCGGCGGATGTGTCCAAGGCGGTGATCTTGGCATGAGCGTACGGTGAGGCCAGGATCTTGGTGTAGAGCATGCCCGGAAGGTTTATATCGTAAGTATACTTTGCTCTGCCGCTCGTTTTGACAGGGCCGTCCACACGGCTGATCCGTTGGCCGATCAGCTTTCTTTCCCCTGCCTCCGGCCAATCGTATTTGCACTTAGGCATTGGCTTTCCCTCCCTTCATCGCTTTGGCGGCCTCGAGCACAGCCGGCCGGATTCCCGCATAGGTTCCACAGCGGCAGAGGTTGCCCCCCAATCCCTCTTCGATCTCGTCCATCGTGGGGTTGGGGTGTTTATCCAGAAAGGCCTTGCACGCCACCACAAACCCGGGAGTGCAGAAGCCGCATTGCTGGCCATCGTGCTCGATAAAGGCCGTCATCACCGGATGCAGTTGGTCGCCGTGCGAGAGGCCTTCGACAGTTACGATGTCGTGTCCCTCCGCCTGAATGGCAAGCAGGTTACACGCATAGACCGGTTTGCCATCCATAATAACTGTGCACGCGCCGCAGACCCCGCGATCGCACACCCTCTTGGCCCCAGTGATGTCCAAGTAATCCCGTAGAGCATCGAGTAGCGTGACACGCGGTTCCAGATTGACCTTGCGAGGCCTCCCGTTGATCTTCAAGGCAATGGCCACGCGTCCCGGCCCTGCGACCGCCTCCGCCCCCGCTGCCTTGGGCGCGGCTTGTGCTTCCGTAATCAGCAACCCGCTCGATACGGCGACGCTCGCCCCTTTCAGAAAGTCGCGCCGGCTGAAGTTATCTCTCCGCGCCGCGACCTCTTCCGGCTTCTGTTTTTTCCTTCTCATGATTTGCTCCTTCGATTCCTGAACTCAACCAGATAGGTAGGAATAAGTCGTACCGCCCGCGAGATAGAGTTTTGATGAAGCCCGACCGTCTCAACTAATAAACAAATTCGAATTATAGCACTTTTTCGTAGGTGTGAGATGTCACTTTCTAGCCAGTGCCGAAGGCACCTTGGAATGCGGCAGCGCCAGCTACCGCCGTTCGCTCGAATTCCAGGGCGGCCGCTTTGCTGCCACACTCCATGACGCAACCTGTTATGATGTTTGCGTTTCTGCCCAAGGGGGATAGATTGAGGGGCCCGGCTAAATCGACTCCAGGCCGAAAGGGACTGTGGAAGGAAATCGGCAAGCGGCTGCTGCCGAGTTTGCGATATATATCATCGACTGAGGTCCACGCTTACGCTTTCTCGATCGCCGCTAACGCGTACCTTTCCTTTTTTCCGTTCACACTCCTTTTGCTTACCGTTTGCCGCCGCTGGCTGGGCTGGGAGAGCGCTTCCCGTGTGATCCTGGAACTTCTGCAGATTCACTTGCCGAAGGGAGCGGATTCCATTATTCGGAATATTTCCCAGCTCGCGGCGGGGCGTCCCAGGCTGCAACTCATTTCGGTGCTCGTGCTCTTCTTCACCAGTTCTGGCGTCTTCTTGCCGTTGGAAGTGGCTTTGAATAAAGTTTGGAGTGTGCCGCAAAACCGCAGTTTCCTGAAGAACCAGGTTATATCATTCTTTCTGGCGGTGACCACCGGCATGATGGCGTTGCTTTCGATCCTTCTCTCCGCGGCGGCGCAATGGGTGCTCACCCATGCTCTTGGATGGATTCTAGCCCCAGGACTGGTGGGAGCAATCTCGCGGGTCCTCATGGAGACGCTCTCTGTGCCTCTCGCCGTCGCTACTTGCTTCGTAATTTACTTCTTCTTACCCAATACCCAGGTTCCGGTAGCTCAGGTTTTCCCCGCCGCGATGATCGGTGGTGTTTTGACGGAGGTGGGAACGCTCGTTTACATGCTGACGCTTCCGCTCTTTCGCTTCCGGGAGGTCTACGGGCCCTATGAGACTTCTGCCACTCTGTTGTTTTGGGCTTACGGGGCAGCAATGATGCTGCTTTTCGGCGCACACCTTTCTGCGCACGGTTTTGTAATTCCTTACAGCGACGAACTCGCATCGCCATCGGAGAGTGGAACAATCGTGGATATGGAGACGTAACATCGCGTGGATGTGGTAGGGGCGGCCCTTGTGGCCGCCCGGGCAAGCACGAGGGTTGCCCCTACAAAGGCAAGTCACTGAGGCCGCGGAACATGGAAACTCGAGCCCAGATCCTGGAAATCCCCCGGCTGCTCCGGGACACCTTAGAAAAAGGCGTTCACGAATATGAAACGCTCATCCGCCGCGTGCGCTGGGGAGAAGCGCCCATCTATATTTGCGGCTGCGGCGCGTCGCTGCCGCTGGGCGAAGCGGGGGCTTATTTGTTGGAATGGTTGGCGGGTTGGCCGGCGCTGGCCCGCTCCGCACAAGTCTTTGAAGCCTATTCGATTTTGGCACTGCGTCCCCGATCGATCGTGTTGGTGATATCAGCATCCGGCGAAGACCCTGAGTCACTTGAAACCGTCCGCCTGGCTCGCTCGCGGGGTGCTGTGCCCCTGGCGTTGACACGCCGGGCGGACAGCCCGCTGGCCGAAGCCTGTGAGGGCGTTTTCCTCACTCGAGATGAGGGCGCGGACGATTCTGCGGCGACTGCGGTCTGCCAACTGGCCGCACTTTGCCGCATCGTTCTCACCGCGGCGCGCCTGCTCAAGCGCTCCAGCGCCGGCCTCGAGTTGCTGGAAGACGAACTGAAGCGATTGCCGGAGCAAATGGAGTGGTCTTTCACTCAGCTCCGGGACGCGTTTCGTTCGCTCGCGCTCGAGCTCCGCGCGCTCGAACGATTCTGGCTGGTGGGTGGCGGCCTCTATCATCCCGTGGTGGTGCGGATGGGGTGGCGTTTTGGCGCGTCGTGGGAGATTCAGAGTGTGGGGATTGAAGCGTCCAGTTTCGTTTGCGGCCCTCTGCCTCACCTCCGGCGCGGCGAGGTTGCCCTGTTCCTCTCAGGCTCGCGCCTGAGAGCTAAGCGGCTTTTGCAAGAGGCTGCCGCCCAAATCAAAGTCAAAGGAGGCAAGTTGTTTTCGATTACCGACACGAACGATCGCGAGCTGGTGAATCGTTCCGAGATGGCAGTTTTACTCCCTCCTGCCAGCGAGGCAGGAGGCTCTGTGCTTGCGCTCGCGCTCCTGGAGTTCATGGCGGCATCCGGCGCGAAACCCGCTGGACCGGCGGCATGAGTGATTGTTAGGGAAATATATTAACTGGATGTGATTGACTCTTGTGCTCAATTCTGATTTAATTACTGTATGGAACTTGGAAAAAGACTAAGAGCGCTGCGCGAAGCAAAGGGCTTATCGCAAGGTGACATAGAAAGACGGTCCGGTCTCTTGC
>JBELAJ010000240.1:0-11948 GCA_049508935.1 Terriglobia bacterium
GCCGTTAGAATGAACGCCAGTACGCCCTGAACATTCAGGAAGTGATAAAAGAACGTGGCATCCACGGCGAAGAAAGAATTTACTTGGAATATTGCCAGCAGGCGCGGGTTGTGGTTCATGTAGAGCGCCAGTGCGCAGCCCAGAGGGTAGAAGAAGCAGATGGCAAAAAAGGCGACAACGAATCTGGAAGAAAGCGCTCTCTCGTAAGCGTACCGGCTCACAATCAGGAAACGAGACCACGCCGGCCTGAGCTCTCCCGCATAGCTGTGGTAGCTTCGCTTATGGACGGCCATCGGAGTTCTCCATGGCTTTTAGGAAAATGTCCTCAAGGCTGTCGCGCCGGTAGTTCAGGCGGCGGATCTGAACGCCATGCTCCTCAGCCAGCCGGTACAGGTCCTCGAGGGCGAAGTCCTGGCCTAGAACCATCTTGAACCTCCGGGGACTGCGATCGGCGTGGGCTCCGGGTGGGGCAGGAACGGCCGAGCAGGTAATTGCACACTCACAGTCCAGGCGCTCGACTGCCTCCGCAAAGGCTCCGTCACCGCCCAGCGTCTCGAGTTCGAGGAACCGCCGGTTGGCCCGGCGCTCCTCTTCCAGGTTAGCGTAATGGACCTGATGGCCGTCCTTCAGGATCAGGACTTCTTCGCAGGTCTCCTCCACATCCCGCAAGAGGTGAGAGCAAAGCAAAATGTGCAGGTCGCGGCTGTCGCGCATCTCGCGAATCAAGCGGATCATGCGCTGGCGGGCAGGTGGATCCAGGCCATTGGTGGGCTCATCCAAGATCAGAAGGCGAGGGCCATGGGCGATTGCCTGGGCGAGCTTGGCCAGTTGCCTCATGCCCAGCGAATAAGTTCCGAGGAGGCGATACCGCGCTTCGCCCAGACCAACGTAGAACAACGCCTCATGCGCGCGCTCGAGCGCTGCCTCTGAGGGCAGGCCGGAAATTTCCGCCATCAAACGCACGAAGCTTACCGCAGTCATGCGAGCGATGAAACATTCCGACTCCGGCATGTATCCGGCAAGCCTTCGGATTTGCTTTATTTCAGTTCGGATGTTGTGGCCAAAGACGCGCGCTGTGCCCGCCGCCACCGGATAGAATCCCAACAGCGTATTGATGAGGGTTGATTTGCCGGCGCCGTTTGGACCCAAGAGCCCGATCGCGCGGCCGGAGAGCGAACAATTCAGACCTTCCAGGATCTTCCGCCCTCCCAGTGTGACGCCCAATCCTTCGAGTTCGATGATCGGTGGCATAGATCAGTGCCCAGTGCTCAGTGCTCAGTGCCTAGTGCTTAGCGCCTTTCGTCTCCCACCTGCCGATCTGCCCACCTGCCGACCTGCCGATCTGCCCATCTGCCGACCTGCCTACTGCCTCCCCTTGAGCAGCGGAAGCAGGTCCAGGACTCCTGCGCCTTTAATTCCGAGCAGAGGACCGAAACCCATTCCGAAGAAGCTCCCCGTATTCGCGACCACGATCTCCTGTGGCTCGCCGTAAGCGCAAGTCAAGCTCGGGCCGCTGTTCTGCTTCAGGGTCTCGAGGGCTTGTTTTTCCGCGGGCGTCAGGATCGGTATGTCCGCTGCCGATCCGAGGATTGCGCCCAGGTTTTGATAGACGAGCGCGGAGCAATTTGTGAATCCGTCGCGCGGCAAACGGCTGCTGAACTCACTGGAGCGCGCCAGGGTGTATCGTGTATTGCGGTTTTGAATCGAGCTGAGCAGCAATGCCCGGCTGGGCGCCGCCACGAGATCGCCGTCCACAAACACGTAATCGATCTCGGTCGGGGCACCGGGCGCGGCTGTGAGCCGGTTGATCTGCAAGGTGTAAAAGGTGCGTCCGTCCGCATCTTGCTTGGTCAGTTTGAGTGTGCCTGCCTTCGCGTCCGCCTTGCTGTTGTAACTGGCCACCAGTTTTTCGATAGTCTCCTCGAGCCGCCCCGGATCGTTCACCTCCACCGATGCCTTCCAGCTCGGGGTGGGTAGGATTGGACCATCAAGCGCCAACGTGACCTCACCGCCTAATTGGGCGGCCAAATCCTGAGAGACATTCACTCCGGTCTCCGATTCGAAGTCCTCAAGGCCCTCGCTGAATCCCGGATCATGACTCTCTGCCAGACTGAAGACCTCCTGCAATATTTCCTGCGGGTCCTGCACCACAAAAGAAACCGCAAAGCTGGCGGTGGGCGATACAAAATCCAACGTTCCCATGGGGCTGGGTGGGCCGAGCAAAGCTGTCAGGCCGTGGCGCGGCTGGGCGAAGGTCAGCGTCGCTCGATTTTCAGTCCGCGCGCTGAGGTCTTTGCTTTCCATGATGAGATATCTCATGTCGGCCAGGCCGGACCTCTCGTCCCGAATCAAATCCGGACCCCCTTTGTGACTTACGGAATGCGCAAGGATTTGTTCCATGTCAGCACAAATAAGTAAGCCGGCGCCGGCTTCGTATGCCTGCCGGATGGCGCTGTAGAATGGGGTGGAGGTGAACCCGCTGGGAGTTCTGCTCTCCATCAGAGGAGCCACCATCTGCAACTGGCGTGCGTCCGCGGCCATTGCCACAAGGTTATTTCTGAAATAAACCAATGTCGTGTTTGTTCCGGCGGCACGTAAAAGCAAAGAGGGGTTATCGATGATCTGCATCTGGAAGTGCTTCCCGTCGCCTTTGACCCCGCTGACCTGCTGTTGGAGAAAGGCTCGAAAGTCGGGGCGTCGCACCTCCGCCAGAACAAGTGGCGAGTGCGTGTCGGACGTCATTGCGACGACAATCTCGTCCCCGAGGTAGTCGCTGAAAGCGCGGAGCCGGTCAATCAACTCGGGTTCTTTACCGGCTGCTCCGGAGGCCTGCTGGCGGGCCCACCAGGCTTGCAGCACCGCGCTCTGTTGGATGCGCTCCTGCAAGAGCCGATTGGCCTCAGCGAGCGTTGACCCCATATTGGGGATGGCAGCGTAGAACATCGTGTCAGCCGGCACCATATTTAGCAGGGCTGAAGTGTAGCGCGGCGCGGGCCCTGGGAGAGCCTCCAACTGCTTGTGCAGGGCTGCGAACTCGCCTAGCAGCGTGAGATATTCGCTCCGGTTGCGGCTCCACGAAACTGAGTAGCTCACGGGTACAGGCGCCAGATCCGGCTCGGTCGAGACCTGTTCGCCCGAATGCAGGAACTCGGTCTTGCGCCCTTGCTCGACTTCCACTTCTCCCTGGATGACGGAGACTCGCGCCCCCTTCATTCCTTCGTCCACGGCAAAAATGGTGCCTTTGACGGATACCAGGCAGTCCCGCGTGGCAACTTCGAGCCGGCCACGCCCCTGCTTGGCAGCGCGAACAATGATGCTGCCGTGCTGCAAGTGAAGCGTGGCGTCGCGCCAGCCTTTGGATATCCAGAATGAAGTGCGCTGGTCCATTTCGATCGTGGATCCATCTGCCATCCGGATCACAGCGGAAGAAGCCTTGGCGGTGCGAATCTCCTCGTCTGCGTGAATGGAACGGCCGGGAAGAAGCGCTTCGCCGCCATGGCCGGAGTCAAGATAGAGAGTTCCGTCGGCGGAGAGCACAGCCGCTTGGGCTTCCGAGCCGCGAATCACTCTGGCCAGACGGCCACCTTCCAGAACCAAGCTCAGCCCCATTAAGCACGCGCAAGCTGCTAACGCCCATGCCACGACCCATCTGGTTTTTATCGGGCCTTGGCGACGCTGGGGACGCGCAACTTCCGCAACCGGAGTGGCTGGGGGCCGTGCTCCGTGACGCGCCTCTTGCAGAGCACGCCGGCAGGCCACGCAGCTATGGAGATGGTCCTCGACCAGTTCGGCTCGCGCTGTCGAGAGACTCCCGCCGAGGTAAGCAGGCAATAAGGCCTGGAAATCAGCGCAGCCGCGAATCTTCTCCACGTCCGAAGCGGTTGCCATTACCCGGGCAGGGAAGCGCTCGCCCAGCCGAGCCCAGACGCGGTCCGCCGCCTGCTCGACGGCCTGATCCGAAACGCTCTCCCGGCGCAGATCCGTAATCAACTGATCGAAACTTGGGTCGCCTTGCTTCTTTGGTTGGCTCATGATTTCCCTCCAATATAGGCGCGAATCTCCTTTTGCAGCCGCCGCCGGGCCCGGTGCACCGTCACAGCTACCCAGACCTGCGAGACGCCAAGCAGGCGCGCGATTTCCGGATTGCTGTAGCCCTCCAAGAATCGCAGCGCAAAGATCTCGGCCGCCTGCCGGCTCAAGCTTGCCAGCGAGCGCCGCAAACATTCGCGCAATTCTTCCCGCTCCGACTCTCCGCGGGCGGGAAGCGAATCCGGCAGAGGCGCGCTCGCCGACACTCGTCGCGCACGCACGACATCGAGCGCGGCATTGATCGCCGCGCGGCGAAGATACCGCTCGGAATTCTCGAACGGAGGAGCAGCGCCGTCGCGGCCGATCACACGCAGGAAGACGGTCTGGAGAACATCCTCGGCGTCGGTGAGATCACCGGTAATCCGATAGGCGGCACGAAAGACCAGGGCGTGGTGCGCGCGGAACAGTCGTTCAACTGCATCGATGGGGCCGGGAATCGTTACCTCCGCAGTGGCCGATCGCACGGGGCGCCTCCTGACAACTGCTGTCAAAGTGAGGACGAGCCACCGTGCCAATTATTACAGTCAATTCAACAATATTTTGAAGGCATAAGCGAGAGCTGCGGGCTTGGCCTGGGGCAGGCTTATTTGAAGGCCGGAAGCACTGTGCTCCCATGAAAGCTTGGCGTCGCTGCCCAGGAGAGAAACGTTCGCGATCTCGCCCTTGGCAAGCAGGGCGTCGCGAGTGTTGAGCGACTTGATCAACAGGTGGGGAGCGCTTGAAGGTAAGTCAAGGGTGATGGCGTAAAGAGTCTTCCAGCGGCTAGTGAAGCGAAAATCTTCTGCTCCGAAGTCCGGAATGTGCTCCTCGCCGAACATGCCGCTCTTAACCTGGGTGGGGCCTTCCCCGAAGATCTTCCAGGGCCGGGTGCCGTGAATTGCTTCGCCGTTCACCGAAAGCCACTCGCCGATGGCAAGCAGGCGCTCGACGACGGGCTGTGGAAACACTCCTTCGGCTGTGGGGGTGATGTCAAGCAGGAAGCATCCGTTCTTACTGACGATGTCGATCATCTCACCAAGGATGCGGTGCGCGGTCTTGTAGTTGGCGTTCTGAACGTGGCACCAGGAATTCCAGTCGATGGCGTCGTCGGTCAGCCATTTATACTCAGCAAGCTTATCGAGCCGGCCGCGCTCGATATCGAGAATTCCAGCGCCCCGGGGCAAGTCTTTTTCTTTATAAGTGACGCTGACTTCCTCGCCCCACCGCTCACCCTGGTCGTAGTAATAGGAGATTAGATCGGCCAGGCGGCGCTCGTCGATGATGTTCAGGCGGCTGTCGAAGTAAATGAGGCTGGGGCGGTACTTGTCGATCACTTCTCTTACTTTCGCTTCCCAGATTTCCTGAAAGGCAGGAGGAGGTGGCGGCGTAGGCTTGTCGTAATCCCTAAAGGGGCTTTGGGGAGCCGGCGGGCCGTAGAGCCCGCTGTATTGGGGATTTGAAGCATCGACGGACTTGTCGAGGGTCGGGTACCAGCCCCATAGCCACTGATGGTGAAACGTCGAGATGAATCTCAATCCTTGATTGCGAAGCGCCCGGCTCATCTCTCCCACTACGTCACGGCAAGGGCCCATGGCGGCCGCATTCCACTTGTTAACTTTCGAGTCCCACATGGAAAAGCCGTCGGCGTGTTCGGTGACCGGCCCTGCGAATTTCGCGCCCGCCTTGCGCAGCAAATCCGCCCACTCGTCGGAATTGAATTTCTCCGCCCGAAACATTGGGATGAAATCCTTGTAGCCAAATTTCGAGGGAGGGCCGTAGACGAGCTTGTGGTATGCATTCGCCCGCTGGCCTTCGATGTACATGTTGCGGGAATACCACTCGTTGTCGAAGGCCGGGACCGAGTATGGCCCCCAGTGAAAGTAAATGCCAAACTTGGCGTCGTCAAACCACGCCGGAGCCGTGTGCTTCGTCAGGGAGTCCCATGAAGGAGAGAAAGCCTGCTGGGAGCGCAGGGCAGGCGGCGTCGCGAGCGCTACTGCGAAGGCTCCGGTGGTTTTCAGGAAGGTGCGACGGGTGATTTGTTGGGCCATGACGCACCATCCTAACAACTGTGGACAATCGAAATCAACGGCCGGCCGATCTTTCGTTGGGGCACCCTTTGTGGGTGCCCGGGGGCGGCGCCTACGCCGATTAACTGACCCCTCACCCGTCACGCCCCGGCTGATGAAAGCGCCGGAGCGTGACACCCTCTCCCCAAGGGAGAGGGTGGTCCGCTCGATCCGGGCATGCGCGCTGTTATTCGCTCGCCAGTTGATGCGCGGCCAGCACGTCGAAGATATAAGTGGCTGCGCCGCCGATCACATATTCGGTCTGGTACCAGAGAAACGGAAACTGCTTCAATTCCATGTAATCGGGCTTCACCAGTGAGGCGCCGGAGATGACGCCGCCGGGGATGTGCGACCAATCCGCGCGGTTGAATCCATAGGCGATGAGAGGAGATTCCACTCCCACCCCGGACACGTAGCTACGGTTATTGGCGGGATGCGCGCCTAGCACGAAATCGACGGTCGCGAAGATCGGTTCTTTCCCGAACAAGTCCGGAAAGGCTTTGTGGAGATAATAATGGCGCAGAGCGTCATCCTGCAAATTCCAGCCTTCACCCCAAACAAAGCCGGAATGAATCCCCGTACGCGCTTCCAGCTTGTATTCCGGCTTCAGGACTTCAGGCGGGTAATGAACGCCCCAGGGATTGGCCGCGGCGCGCTGGTCAGCGGCGATCTTCCATTTTTCGGCGAGCGTCCTGACCACCGATTTGCATTCCGCGTCGTCGAGCTTAGGAAGCGCGCGCGCCAGGACCCATCCTGGCCCGGCTCCGAACTGGCCGGCGGAGATGCCCTTCAGGACTGGAAGCAGGGCAATCAGCCGGTCGCTGTACTTTGCCTCGCCGGTTGTGATCAGCAACTCCGCAGTGGCCGCCAACTCCTGGCTGTGAAATCCCTCGTCACTGCGAGGAACGTACGCATTGGGAGCGAAGACGGGGGCATGCGTCTGCTCGTATTGCCAAAGCTGCTCGGCGGCGGTTAGAGATTCTTGCGCCAAGCCGTCATTGTACCCGCGCAGCACGCGGCTGGCCGCCGCCAGCGATTGGGCCACGATGTACTGCAGACCGGTATTGCGGTTGGTGAACACCCATCGGTCATCGGGTTTGCCGGAGCGCCCCTCGCGCACTTCATCGGCATTGAGCGATGGGTCGTAGACTCGGTTATCGGTGATGTTGACGGGATCACCCACGTGGGAGTACATGTGTTCGGTGCTCTCAATGATCCCGGGGAAAATGTGCCCCGCAATGCGGTAAGAAGCCAGCATGCTTTCGACGCCATATTCGATTTGTTGCAGCAGGTCCGGCTTGCCGTCCGGCAAATGCAGCAGGACCTCCCGCTGGGAGCGGTGGATGGTGGTTTGGTCGAGGCTGGGATGGAATTCCTCCTGTGCGAGTGCAAGCGCCAGCGTGGTATGGGCGCTGCTGCCGGCGGGCAGATCATGGTCGCCCGCGTCGTGCCAGCCGCCCCAATCGAGCCCGGGAATATGCTCGTTATCCTGGTAATTCGTCTCGTGCTCGGCCTGCTGGTAGCCGTCGATCCAGACGTGGTTCGCGGGCGCCTGCCGGGCGTCGTCCAGGTGGCACGCTCCGTGCCAGGTGCGAGAGCCTTCCTTAACGGCGACGTGGCACATTTGGACGGGTAGGAAGTATTCCAGGGTCGGCTGCCAGGCCTCGTCGGAAACTTCGTTGGCGATTTGGAACGGGCCTGCCTGCTGCGCGCGGAATTCTACCAGGTAGAGCCCGGGCTGCTGCACATCGCCGAAGTCAAAGATCGCATATTGAAAGCGGAGAAACTTGCCCCACTTCTTCGGAACGCCGGACTTCACGAGATTCATCCCGCCGGTGGCTTGGAGTTGATATAGCTTGACGGGCTCAGCGGCGGAATCTCGCGCGTCCAACTCCAGGATCGCGCGTTTCGGCTGGCGAGGAAGATATCCGACCTGCGAAATGCCGATCACCGGAGTTCGACGCCAAGTCGGCGTTAGCGTGGGCGTGATGGTCATGCCGATCTCAGTCGCCGGGCTCGCGCGCTCGAATGCCGCTTCGAACATGAACCAGGGCTGCGGGCTGCCTTGCCGCAGATCCAACAGCCGAAGCGCGCCGTCAGGCTGGGAAATACTGAAGTTGTGCAAGGGATCTTCCTGGGCCACGTTGACAATCTTGCCCGGACCGTAGAGAAGGCTCTTGCCCGAGTACTGCTGCGGAAAAACACCGCCGCCGGCGTCGCCTTGATACGACTTCGAGAAATAGACGCCCGGGTAGAGGTTGATTTTCAGTCCGGCACGCTGCACTTTGCTCCAGTCGAGAGGATGGTCAAGCTTGAGAGTGACGAACATGCTCTGACCATCGTTCTTCACCTGCAACTGGTAGCCGGAATTCCAATCTGCAATCTCTCCGTAGACAGTGGCGAGCCCTTGAGCGGCGTTTACTTCGCGACGCACAACGCGCAGTTGCGGCCTCCGCTCGCCCGGCTTGGTCTCCAGGAACAGGTCGCCGGAATCCAATACACGTTCGTCGTTAAGAATCATTTGCAGCCCGCCCTGATAGCCGACTTGATAATTGTTATGAAAGAGCAGGAAAGAAAAACCAGGGCCGGAAAAATACTCTTGATCGTTGAGAGTGATTTTCTCGCCGGCAATACACCTCGGCGCGGTCAACAATAGTAAAGCGAGCATTGTTGCAACTGCGGGTCGTCTAGGCATGATAGCTCCGCTGATTTCGTTTTGATTGCTCAGGGTTGGAGAGTATTCCGCACCGGAGGGAGAATTACAAGCGGTTTTCTTATGGAGTGGGACAGGCACTCCTGCCTGTCTCCTGGCCCCTCCAATACCCCCACCCGCACAGGCAGGAGTGCCTGTGCTACTTGCCGCCGCGTGCGATGGGTGCGTGTTAGAATGTTCTGCGTAAATATGGTTGATTGCTTTTGGCAAAGGCTGGGCTTGGTTATGGGCGTTGAGAAGATACTGGCGTTAGATCGGGCGTATGAAGTTGTGGCAGACCTGAAGCGGCGCGGCAAACGGGTAGTGTTCACGAATGGGTGTTTTGACCTGCTGCATCCCGGTCACACCCGTTATCTGGCGGAGGCCCGGAAACTCGGCGACGTGCTGATCGTGGCGGTCAACAGCGACCGTAGTGTGCGGGCGCTCATGGGAGCGGAGCGCGCTATCCAGCCGGAGGCAGAGCGAGTGGAAATCCTGGCGGCCCTGAAGGTTGTGGACTACATAACGATTTTCGATGAGCTTACCCCCCACGCCGTGATTGCTCGTATGCTGCCGCAGATTTTGGTCAAGGGCGGAGACTGGAGGCCCGACGCCATTGTGGGCCGCGCGGAAGTGGAAGCAGCAGGCGGGCAGGTGGTTTCGATTCCCGTGGTCGAGGGGTTTTCCACGTCGTCGATTATTCATGCAGCGTTGAAAAGCGGGAGTCAGGAATCAGAAGTCAAAAGTCAGGAGGCGGCCAGTAACCACTGACGACTGAGAACTGAAAACTGAAAACCGAGAACTGACCACTGAGCAATGTCTGATCCGTGCTCCTTGTTAAACCCGATTCTCGAACATGCGGCTTTTCGCGGCGTGCTGCAGGCCTTGACGGAGGCTGCGCCGGGCGAGGGCGCGCGGGTTACTCTATCCGGGCTGACCAGTTCCGCAAAAGGGATGGCGGTGGCAGGCGTGGCGTGCCAAATGGCGCGCCCGGTGATTGTCCTGACGGCGGACAACGAAACCGCCGCCAACCTTCAGCGGACCACGTCAACATTCGCCGCCTGGTTCGATCCAGGTTCCAGCCAGTCTGTGCTGGCATTTCCCTCTCTGGATTGTTCGCCCTACGAAAGCCGTTCCCCGCACGGGGAGATTCTGGAAAGACGGGCGGTAGCGCTGTGGAGCGTAACGCAAGGACGAGTGCGTGTGCTGCTCGCACCGGTTACGGCGGCGCTGGGGCGGTTTCGGGAGCGAGCTTTCTACTCTTCGCTGGCGCTCGAGATCAAAGCCGCCGATGAACTGGCCCTGGACGATTTGGCTGAGCACCTGAGCGGAGTGGGATACGAGCGGGGAGAACCGGTCTCCGATGTGGGGCAATACTCAGTGCGCGGCGGGATTGTGGATGTTTTTCCGCCCGAGGCCGAGTGGCCGCTTCGCATTGAACTCTGGGGTGATCGGATTGAGTCACTGCGCGAATTTGATCCGGATGCGCAGCGTTCGCGCAAGCCCGTGCCGAGTTCGCTGCTGCTTCCACTCTCGGAGGTCACGCGCTCCCGGCGGTTTTTTGAGAAGCTCGTCGAAGCGCTCGACGAGCGGGCGAATCCGCGCGGCGAGGAGGCAGCGCCGCGATTCGTGAGGGAGCCAGAGTGGGCGGGTGAGTATGGGAATCCCTTCCCTGGATGGGAGTTCTTTGCGCCTCTGGTGGAGCCGCACCCGCGCAGCCTGTTTGCGTTGTTCGATAATCCAGTAATCATTTGGGATGAACCTCTGGACCGCCACACGCAATGGAAGGGTTTCCTGGAAAAACTGGCCGCGGAGTATGACGCGGTCCGCGACGTCGTTCCGCCGCGCCCGAGGCCGGAGGATATATGCCTTACTGAAAAGGAGTTGCAGGAGATTGTTCAAGGGTTGCCGCAGGTTTACTTGAAAGAGCTGGCGCTCGGCTTAGGAGTCGAAGGTGCGGAACGGAGCGAAGAGGTGTCAGAGGGTGCCTTGGTTCAAGAGCCACAAACAACTGCGGAGATCCTCAGCGGCGCTGAGATTGACCCCCCTCCTCAACGGGAGGAGGGGCAGGGGGTGGTGGGTGTCGACACGGCAGGGCGACCAACCACCCCTGACCCCACCTTACCAAGGAGGGGAATCACTTCCATGCGAGATGGCGAACTGGCGGCGGAGCCGCAATGCAAGGCCGGCAGCACAGGACGCGATTTAGAGGAGGTTGAGCAAGTCCAGCCCTTACCTGGTCAAGAGTTCGTTCTGCTCACCCAGCCTTCGCCAAAGTTCCAGTCGGGCGTCAAGGGATTTGCGGAAAACCTGCGCAGCAATTTAGAGCGCGGCATGTCCGTGGTTTTGGTTACTCCCAGCAGCGGAAAGGCCGAGCGACTGCGCGGGATTCTCGCCGAATACGAAATTCCCTTTGAAACCGCCAGCAAAGATGGCGCCCCTGCTGAGGCTTTGAATGCTGCGGGAAAGGCCAGGCAAGAGCGCCTGTCCCACATCGCGCTGATGGTTCGTGGTGATCTTGCCGAAGGGTTTGTCATCCCGGACCTGACACAGATGTGGCTGGCGGACAGCGACCTGTTTGGAGGGTTCGATTGGGCCTCGCGACGGCGTGAGCACTCCGGGGCTTTGAGTTTCATTTCGGACCTTGGCGATTTGAAGGTGGGCGATTACGTGGTGCACGTTGACCACGGAGTGGGGCTCTATCAAGGGCTACGGCAGTTGAGTGTCAGCGGCTCGGAGCGCGACTTCATGCTGCTGACTTACCAAGATGATGCGAAGCTGTACGTTCCCCTAGAACGGCTGGACCTGGTGGAGAAGTACCGGTCCGGGGGAGAGGGTGCGAAGCCGACGCTGGACCGGCTGGGCGGGACCACATGGGAGCGCACGAAATCACGTGTCAAGAGAGCATTGCGCGACATGGCTCAAGAACTACTTCAACTCTACGCGCAACGCAAGATGGCGGGCGGCACACCCACCAGCCCCGACACGCCGTGGCAGGAAGAGTTCGAAGAGGCGTTCGAGTTCGAGGAGACGCCCGATCAGTTGAAGGCGCTGGCGGATATCAAGACGGATCTGGAAAGTCCGGAACCGATGGACCGGTTGCTGTGCGGCGATGTGGG
>JBELAJ010000241.1:0-11936 GCA_049508935.1 Terriglobia bacterium
AAGCGGCAAGCCTGACCAGCGGCAGGAGGTGAGTTCTCAACTCGAGTCCGGGACGGTGACCACCGGTCTGCCCAAGCTGAGTTGGAAGAGGAGGAGCAGATCGATCGCTGCACGCACCGGGTCCCACCACCGCACTCCTGGGAGAGCTCGCCCGGGCCAAGCACTCCTACGTTGCCGCCGCCCTCTATGAGCGGGAGCGCGGCGCCGCATACAACACTGCCGTGCTCATTGACCGCGAGGGCAAGCTGATAGGCAGGTATCGCAAGGTGTTCCTTCCGCGCGGTGAGATGGTGCAATTGACTCCGGGGCATGAGTTCCCCGTCTTCACCACCGATTTTGGCACCGTCGGCATGATGATCTGTTATGACGTGTATTACACGGAACCGGCGCGCCAACTCGCTCAGCGGGGGGCGGAAATCATCCTGTTGCCGATCTGGGGAGGAGACGAGGTGCTGGCCACGGCGCGCGCCATCGAGAACCAGGTATTCCTTGTCACCTCCGGCTACGATCACCCCACCTACATCATGGACCAGAACGGAAAACGGATTGCCGAAGCGCCCCAACGCGGAACGGCAGCGGTGGCCACGATCGATTTGAACGCGCCCAATTTCTATCAAGGGATAACTGACTGGAAGGACCGCCGTCTGCGCGAGTACCGACCGGAAGTCGTGAAGGATTTCCTGTATTCCGGCGGGAAGGCAGAATGAGGAATCCTGGGGGACTCGAACCATCTGTGGGCGGAGCGCGCTTGCTCCTCCCCGGATTCTTGACACCACCGTTCGGGCAAACCGTGGGCCTGTGGCGCCAGGTCCAGGCTGTACCCGAAGAACCCAAGGCCAATCGGCTTCGATCTTCGCCTACGTCCAAGATCGATACTGCCGGCCGGTCTTTCAAGGCACTGTACAAGCCGGTTCCGATGGCTTACAATGCGGGCACGTCGCTAGTCAGGGTTCAGTCGCAATCTGGGACCTATTCTCGAAGCGTTCGGCCGAACTGGTGCGGAACGCAGAACTGGGTAGCCGGCGAGCGAAACGTGCTCGAGCGGAGTCCGCGAGAAGGGAATACGTGCCAAACCCGTCGCAAGGTTACGTCCAACTGTTGAGGCGTCAACCGGGGCTGGCTTTTTTGCTGGCCGCTCAAGCCCTCAGCGTCTTCAACGACAACGCCTACAAGACCATCCTCATCTTTTACGCACTCAGCCACGCCTCATCGCCCGGCGAACTTGCCTGGATGATCCCCACGGCCGGCGGGCTGCTGGTGATTCCTTACATTCTCTTCTCTTCTTATGCCGGTCAGGTGGCCGACCGCTTCTCGAAGCGCCATGTCATCGTAACCATGAAGGGGCTCGAGATCCTGCTGATGGCGCTCGCGACCGCGGCCGTCTACTCAAACCACCTCGGCCTCATGATGGCCGTGCTCTTTGTCGAGGGGACGCACAGCACGTTCCTTTCGCCCGCCAAGGAAGGCATTCTGCCGCAAATGCTGCCGGACGCCGACCTCTCGCGCGCCAATGGCCTGATGCAACTGACGGTCTACTCCATGATCGTGGCGGGACCGGTGGCCGCCGGATTCCTGGTGCCCGCTTTTCGCGCCAGGCCTTACGCGCCTCCGGCAATCCTCATCCTGGTGGCGCTGGGAAGCTTTCTGCTGAGCTTAGGTATCACGCGCGTTCCTCCTTCCGGCTACAAGGAAAGTCTGCACTGGAACGCTCCGGCCGATTTCTGGCGCAATTTCGGGGAAATCCGCGCCAGCCGGCCCTTGTTCCTTACGGTCCTGGGGATTGCCTACTTCTGGATGCTGGGCGCCATCTACCTGATGAACGTCTACCGTTACGGCCCGGAACTTCTGCACCTGGATGAGCACGGCGTCACCTATCTCAACGCCTGCCTCTCCATCGGTATCGGGCTCGGTGCTGCAATTGCCGGAAAGCTCTCCGGTGATCAGGTCGAGCTCGGACTCCCGCCGATCGGCTCCATCGGCCTGGGCCTCTTCGCCATCTATCTGTTCTTCGCCAAGTATTCTTTCCCGCAAGCGCTAGTGGGTCATAGCTTGTTGGGAATCTGCGGCGGGATGTTCATTGTGCCGCTCGAGGCTTTCCTTCAACAGCGCGCCGGTGAGCAGTCGAAGGGACGCGTGATCGCCGCCTCCAACGTACTGACGTTTTCCGCCGTCATCGTTGGCTCCGCCATCCTCTGGCTGCTCTCGGGTCCTTTGGGCCTCAAGCCGGACCAGGTGCTCCTGGTGATGGGCCTGGCGTCTTTCGCAGCCACGGCCTACATCTTGACCATCCTTCCCGACTTCATGGTTCGGCTCTGCCTCTGGTTTCTCACGCACACTTTCTACCGCATCGACGTGCGCGGCATCGAGAACCTGCCGAAGCGCGGGGGCGCGCTGCTGGTGTGCAATCACATTTCCTTCGTCGACCCTTTCCTGATCGGCGCCTGCACGCAACGATTCATTCGTTACTTGATGTACCGCGGGCTCTACGACACGCGCGGCATTCACTGGCTGGGCAAATTGATGGGCGCCATTCCGGTCTCGGAGAGCGACCCGCCGCGGCAGATTGTTGAGTCCCTGCGCACGGCCCAGGAACGCCTCAAGGAAGGCGACCTGGTTGGTATTTTTGCCGAGGGGTCGATTACGCGTACAGGAAATCTGCTTCGCTTTCGATCCGGCCTTGAGAGGATCATGAAAGGCGTTCAAGCGCCTATCATCCCGATTCACCTCGACCGCGTCTGGGGCAGCATCTTCAGCTACTCCGGGGGTCATTTCTTTTTCAAATGGCCGCGCCGGATACCCTACCCCGTAACCGTCACCTTTGGTGAGCCGCTACCGGCCAGCGCCGGAGCTTTCGAGGTGCGGCAGGAAATTATGAACCTGGGCGCGGAGGCATCCTGCCGCCGCGATGCCCGGCAGCGACCGCTGCCGGAGCACTTCATCGACACTGCCAAGCGCAACTGGGGCCGGCGCGCCATGGCCGATTCCCTTGGCCGCGAACTGACATTCGGAAAGGCGCTGGTGGGCGCGATGATCTTCCGCGGCCTGGTGGAGAAGTCTTGCCGGGGCGAGAAGGCTATTGGCGTGCTGCTGCCGCCGATGGTGCCGACAGCGCTGCTGAATGTTGGCATCAGCATGACGGGCCGCGTGCCGGTGAACCTGAACTACTCCGCCGGTACGGAAACGCTGAAGCTCGCAATCGAGGCGGCGGGAATCAAGACGATTTTCACGTCCGCCAAGCTGCTCGAACGGCTGGGCATTGAAAAGCAGCCCGGCATGATCCTGGTGGAAGACCTGGCGGGGCAGGTTCCGGGCCTGGCGAAGCTCGCGGCCCTGATCGCCGCCCGCGTCTTGCCTCGTCCCATACTTCGACGCTGGCTCCTCTCGCCCGAACTCAAGCTGGACGGGCTCGCCACCATCATTTTCTCCAGCGGCTCGACGGGCGTGCCAAAAGGCGTGATGCTGAGCCATCGCAATATCGTCTCGAACATCGAAGGCATGCAGCAGGCGCTCAACGTGGATCGGCAGGATTGCCTGCTCGGCGCGCTCCCGTTCTTTCACTCCTTCGGTTTCTCGGTGGGTTTGTGGTTACCGCTGGTCGCCGGCATCGGTGTGGCCTATCACACCAATCCGCTGGAAGCGCGCAAGTGCGGGGAGATGTGCCGCAAGTACAACGTGACCCTGCTGATCGCCACGCCGACGTTCGCCTGGGAGTACGTGCGCAAGTTCAAACCCGAGGACTTGCACGCGCTGCGAGTGGCCATTGTCGGCGCCGAAAAGAAGAAGCCGGAGCTCGCAGACGCCTTCCAGGAGAAATTCGGCAAGCCGCTCTTCGAAGGCTACGGGGCCACGGAACTCTCCCCTGTGGTGGCCGTGGAGGTGCCTGGCTATGAAGGTCGCCGTCAAAAGCAGCCCGGTTCGAAGCGCGGCACAGTCGGGTGCCCCATCCCGGGAGTGGCGGCGCGCATCGTCAATCCGGAATCCTTCCAACCCTTGGGCGTCGATGAGGAGGGGCTGCTCCTCATCAAAGGCCCCAACGTCATGATGGGCTATCTCGGCCAGCCCGAGAAGACTCGCGAAGTGATGCGCGACGGTTGGTACATCACCGGGGATATCGCCAGGCTCGACCAGGAGGGTTTTCTCACGATTACCGACCGGCTTAGCCGTTACTCGAAAATCGCCGGCGAGATGGTGCCCCACTTGCGCGTGGAAGACGCCCTGCACGAGGCGCTCAGCAGCGCCGAGCCAAAGCTCGTGGTGACGTCCGTAGCCGACGACCAGAAAGGCGAGAAACTCGTGGTGCTGCACATCGCGCTCGCCACAACAATCGATGAATTGCTGAAGCGTCTGCGCGATTCAGACCTGCCCAGGCTCTGGCAGCCGCGAAAGGAGAATTTCTTCCTCATCGATGCCTTGCCCACCCTGGGGAGTGGCAAGCTGGATCTGAAGCTGGTCAAGGACACAGCCAAGCGCCTGGCCGCTGCTGTGCCGACGGTTCCGCCATTAGCTGTCCAAGAGGGATGATGACCCTCCGAACTGAAGTGGCGCGCGTCGTTTCGGGCGCTCGAGGGAGCAGCGGATGCCCGCGTCCCGTTATACGCGGGATTTACAACGGTGCGGGACGTAGAAAACGAAGGCTCAGGTTATGCCGACGTTGCTCCGCGCGACGCCATTGAGCTAGGGCTTCAGATCCATCCTCAATTAAATGACACTGCGAGAACAAAGCCGTACTGCCCATCCTTCGCGCGAGTTCCGCTTTTTCACTCCGCTCGCAGGGCAGTCATGGGGTCGGCTTCTGTGGCCCTTCGTGCGGGCAGGTAGCAAGCCAAAGCAGCCACGGAAAACACCAGGTGCGCCACCGCCCCAAACGTCAGAGGGTCGGCCGGGCTGACCTCGTAGATCAGGTTTCGCAGCACGCGGGCCAGGCCCAACCCCGCCAGGAGGCCGAGGGCGACGCCAATGGCAGCTAAGGCAACACCTCTGCCGAACACGAGCCGCACCACGTCCCAGCGGCTTGCGCCCAATGCCATGCGCAGCCCGAATTCGTGGTTGCGGCGGCCAACCGAATAAGCGATTACCCCATAAGTCCCGACGGCCGCCAACCCGACGGCCAGAGCCGCAAACAGACCTACCAGGAAGAATGCGAACCGTGCACTGGCGAGGTTGGCGTCGGTGATCTGATCCAACAGGCGAAGGTCATACACTGCCAAGGCCGGGTCAAGACGGTGCACCTCGCGCCGTAGCACGTTGGCAAGTTGCGAGGCGTCGGAGCCGGAGCGTATCGCTACGGACATCACCCCGTTATTCATGACGAACGGCACCTGGAACGCGGGCCACCAGAAGGCGGGTTCCGCACCACTCGATGTCGGAGTGTCTTTTACATCGCCCACGATTCCGACCACGGTGATCCAGTCCTTTTCTTTGGGAGTATCGCTGAACGCTATGCGAGCGCCCAGCGCATCGCCGTGCGGCCAGTAGAGCCGCGCCATGGTGGAGTTGATGATCATCACCTGCGGGGCGCCTTGATTGTCGGCCTTGGTGAAGAAACGGCCCCGCTCAAGCGGTATGCCGAGGGCGCGAAAGTAACCCGGTGTCGCGGCGTGATACCTACTGTGAAATTCTTCCCCGGGCGGCGGATGCTTGCCTTCGATCGTGAAGCCGCCGGTGTTCTCGTCGTAGCCCGTCCAAGGCAGGTCTGTGCCAATGCCGGCGTACTTCACCCCGGGAGCTGAGGAGAGGTTCGTGATTAGCGAGTCCTCGAACGCCCGCGCAGCGGCAGGTGTTTTGTATTCGGTGTAAGGCAGGGTGAGATCTGCGGTCAGGACATGATCCGGGCGGAACCCGGGGTCCATGCGCAAGAGATTGACGAAACTGCGCAGCATCAGCCCGGCGCCGGCCAGCAGGATCGAAGCCAGACTAACTTCGGCCACGACTAGAACGCTTCGCAGCCGAATATGCAGGCCGCTATCTGTCGAACCTCGAGCACCCTCGCGAAGGCCTTGTTGGGGATAGGCGCGGGCAGCCTCTAAGGCAGGCACCAGGCCGAAGGCAAAGCCGGCAGCCAGAGCGACAAGCAAGGTGAACCCGAGGACGGCGGCGTTAACATGAATCGAATCGACGCGCGGGAAGTCTGCCGGCAGCAGCGAGACCAGCGCTTTGACGCCGCCTGCGGCGAATACGAGGCCTAACGCGCCGCCCACAAGGGCAATTAATAAGCTCTCGGTGAGCATCTGGCGCACCAGCCTGGACTGCCGCGCGCCGAGAGCAGATCGCACCGCGATTTCGCGCTGGCGCGCCGTGGCCCTCGCCAGCAAGAGGTTAGCGACGTTGGCGCACGCAATCATTAACACCAGGCCGACCGCTCCCAGCAGAACCAGAAGCAGCCGCTCGTTCGGCCCCACGATCTCACGATAGAGCTCGACCACGAGCATGTGCCACCCCTCGTAGCCGCCATGCTCGCGTGCGATCTGTGGAAGCAGGGTGTTAAGCTCGGCTTGCGCTTGCGCCGGGATCACGCCGGGGTTTAATCGTCCAATGACCTCCAAGTAGTGTGAGCCGCGATCGTTCGGGTTACCTTCGAAAGTGAACGGCCGCCAGGCATCGACGGAATTCCCGTAAGGGAGAGCGTGGTAGCTGTTGCCGGGGTGCTCCGTGCCGGGCGGCATTACGCCGACGACCGTGGCGGGTTGTGAATCGAGAGTGATTTTTCGCCCAATGATGTCGGGTGCCGCCCCGAACTCAGTGCGCCACGTCCGGTCGCTCAGAATCACCGAATTGCCATTGCCCGGAACCTCGTCGCTCTGATCAAACTCGCGTCCCAGGGCGGGAGTCACGCCGAGTACTTCGAAATATCCGGCGGTCACGCGGAAGGCGGACAGGCGCACGGGCTCGCCCGAACCGGAGAGTTGCACGTCGCTGCGCGTGAAGGCAGCCAGCGCCTGGAAGGAGCGGCTGCGCGTTCGAAAGTCCCGAAAGTCAAAGGGATTCAGTGGAAACTTTGGATAGGTGTTGCTGCTGAAGAAGACTCGAACGATACGGTCCGGTTGCCGGTAGGGAAGCTTCTTGAGCAACACGCCGTCGATCACGCTGAAGATGGCGCTATTGGCGCCGATTCCCAGTCCCAGCGTCAGCGCCACCAGGGCAGCAAAACCGCGTTCCTTCACGAAAGTTCGCGCCGCGTAGCGGAGGTCTTGAACGAGATCGTGCGCGTAGTTCATTCGGCGCATATCACGGCACTCCTCTTGGATCTGCGCCACGCCGCCCAGCCGGCGCATGGCTGCGAATCGCGCCTCGCTAAGCGGCATGCCGGCAGCCAGGTTCTCCTCGATCTGTTGATCGAGATGGAAACGAAGTTCTTTGTCGAGCTCTTCGTCCGCTCGACCACGCCGTACCAGCGAACTGAACCGCATTCTTGCGAGATTCCACCAGCGCCCAGGCTCCACCTTGTAAACTTCTCCTATACCATGCGGATGACCAGTCCAACCGCATTCGACAGGCGCTCCCACTTCGCCAGCTCTTTTTCAAGCTGCAGGCGGCCTGCACGGGTCAGTTCGTAGAATTTCGCTTCGCGCCCGGTTTCCGTGGTCCGCCACCTGGCGCGAATCCAACCCTGGTGTTCCAGACGATGCAGGGCTGGGTAAAGAGCCCCCTGAGTGATCTGAAGCGCCTCATTGCTCACTTGCTCGATGCGTTTGGCGATGGCCCAGCCATGCTTCGGCTCAAGCGAAAGCGTTTTGAGGATGAGCAGATCCAGCGTTCCCTGGATTAAATCTGACGGCTTACTCATAGTTCGACCAACGCCTAATTCATCTACAATCCTAAGTTATTTACAACACTCCGCGCCAAAAATCAAGGAGAAAACCAGGTCAGGCGAGAGGCGTGCCGCCTTGCCCTGCTACGCTGCCGGAGGACGCAGGCGCGAGCACATCAGCCGCCGCTACCGTTTCTCACCCGG
Organism: Terriglobia bacterium; assembly: GCA_049508935.1. Classification (GTDB taxonomy): domain Bacteria; phylum Acidobacteriota; class Terriglobia; order UBA7540; family UBA7540; genus CAVROP01. The sequence continues at coordinate 7,952 of JBELAJ010000241.1, forward strand.
ACTTGTCCAGGCCGGAAAAGTGTCCGAAGGGCCGGTGCGTGATCGCCAAGACGGAGGAGTTTCTTGCCGTTCTGAAAGATCCGAAAGCGGACCGTTCGGCGAAGGTGGAAGCGCTGAAGTTCGTAATCCACTTCGTGGCTGACCTTCACCAGCCTTTGCACTGCGCTGATGACGGCGACAAAGGCGGGAACGCGCGACATGTCATCTTCGACGGCCATCCCGACAATCTTCATTGGGTGTGGGACACGGGGCTGCTCCAGCACATCACGCACGACCCGGAAGCACTCGCGGCACAGCTAGAGAGCCGAATCACGCCGCAGGAAAGGGCACACTGGGCCAAGGAGACCCTCGCGGATTGGGTGATGGAGGGGCACCGCTTGGCTCAAACAGTGGCCTACGGAGACCTGGGCAGCGAGAATCCAGCCCCGATCACGGACGCATACGAGCGGCACGCAGAGCCGGCGATCGAGCTCCAATTGGAGAAGTCTGGCGCCAGGCTGGCTTACCTCTTGGACACAGCTTTCAAGTGATATGGTCGGCGTTGTCCTAGCGCTGCTTTGGCGCAGGGCTCAGGAAAAAGGGTGCAGGAAAAAAGGGTGTCACGCAGCGTTTCTCCCTTTCCGAGCTCCCCTTGATCTTGAGAAGCTGTGGCCTCGGCCCAGTCCAAAAGGAATCATTTACGAACTGCGCTTCCAGACCATTTTGAAATCCTTCTTACCTTCGGGATGGCTTGTGTTCTCACCCGAAACATCAAACTGGTCTAGTTCTGGATTGTAGATCACTCTGTGAATACCTGTGTCGTCTTTATCGTGATACGAATAGAATCCCGCTCCAATAACTCCCGCTTCTTCGCGCATGAATAGTTGCCCATGCCATTCGCGCTTGCCTTGAAGATTTGTCCCTTCGCTAGTGAACTTCGTCTGGCCTCGGTAAACGAGTGCTATCGTCCCGCCAGTCTTGATTAGCTTCGATCCGGGTTCGCGGCGGTATTCATCGTACTTTCCCTGTTGCCGCCCGAATTGGTTACTCAACTGGCGAGATTTATAAGCGTCCACGAATCTTTGGTATGCGTAGGATGCAGCGACGCCTATAATTAGGCCAACAACGCTGTCTTTTATGATCCCCCAAAAAGTAGACATCAATCACCTCGTCTTGGTCATTGATTTCTGCCAGCGGCCCCGGCCGCCCGCTTGCCCGATGACCGGAGCAAACGAGAACGCCTTTTATCACGCGCCAGGCCAGAATTCTCGCAGAGTCTAAAGTCTACCGTAGATAAATTCCGCTACTAGGCTTGCCACTACGGGAAGAACGATAAGAACTCCCACACCTATCAATCGTGCCCGTCTAACTCGCTCGGTCTTGAGGTGATCCGAACCGAAATCAAATTCAATGGTCGGCCACATGCTTAGAAACCACTGTCTGACTTGATACGCTCCTAACAAATGCCCCATAGCCCATCTAGTTAACCACAGCATTACGTACAGCATTACGTGCAGCAAAGGGAGAAAAGGTTGCCACGCCGCCGGGATTTTCAGTTCAGGAGTGTGAGGCAAGTATATATGAAATGCGAGGCCAGTTATGAGGCCAGATATCAGGTTAACAAGAGTTCCAATTCCGAGCGCCAAGAGATTCAGAAAGACTGTCTTGTGCCGTCTGAGCCAGAGCCGCTGCGGAGCAGCCGTATCTATCGCCTCTTTAAGGGCGAGGAAATTCTCGCTTAACCACGTTGAATCATCCGCGCTAACCACCGCCGTATTGGTAAAATATCCGGAGGAGCCTCCATGGTCCAGGGCAATGCTGAGTTGGCGCTTTAACGAGTAGTTTTGAAATGACATTCGTAATGCTACAGGGCGAGCCGGGGCAGTTAACGATTCATCGTCAAACACTTCTGGCGACTCGCTCTCAAATGTAGTGCCATCGGAGAATATGACCTCGTATTTAATCAATACGCTGTGATCGGATTTAGCGGCTAGCATTTTCTGTTTGGAAAAAATCTTTGCGATCCGCCGCACATCTTCGCTGGTGAAGATTTTGTCGGAGATGGTTATTCTGCGTGTCTGCTTCATGATTCTATCGTACCTCTTCAACTTGCAGGGGTGAGTCTACTTAAGGCGATACAGTTAAGTATATACCAGTGCATAACGCCCTCTCGTGCGCCATTATACACTTAAAGAATGCCTTTAAGCGGAACAAAATGGGTTTTTCAAATCAAAAAGTATGGCTTGCTTTTCTGGTGGGAGAACCTGTGATACCTTAAGATTCACGAAATGATGCCCACGCAACGACTCAGCAAGTTGATACTTTGCATTATCGTGAGCTTTGCGACCTCGCCAGGATTGTTGGCGCAGGAGTCCACCAGGGTCACAGCTTACTCTGCCGTTAGATTTTCTTATGATGACCTTTCGGGAATTGTAATGAAAATCCAGCGTTTTGTGCAGAAAGCAAACGAGAATGAGCATTGCGAGTTCATTGCGGATGACCTCACGGTTGATGATGGGGAGTTTAGTCTTAAGTTGCAAGGCGATTATTCACGTGCGGCCTTCAATGGTGCACCTCAGACCGCATATTCCGTACTCTACTGGTACAAGGGCTGTACCCGGGCTCCAATTTCATCAGTCTGGCTTTGGCTGGAGGACGGCATCCGTAGGTTGACCGTGACAGGTCAGTCGTCCGACCAAGTTCAAGCACTCACCACCCTTGTAACCGAAGACCTAAACCAATTTGGGTGGCCGTACTTCGGTGGGGATAGATTTAGAGTTTATAGTAGTCTTGTTTTGGGGATTATAGCTGCTTCCCTCATCACGCTCATTCCCTTTCTACTCAACAGCCGCGTGCGGAGTTCCACCTCAATCGGCTTTGGGTTGACAATTTTAGTCTCTTTATTCATCTGCCCTTGGAGAAAATGGTTTCCTGGGACAGCCGTTTACTCAGGGAGTGCGTCTTTTCTGGTGAGGAATGAACCCTTGATTTCTTTCGGCGGTTTGCTAGCTACGATTGTGACGTTCATCGTAGCTATGTGGTGGACGAGTCGGAGCGCGAGTCCGGCTACTCCGACCCCGCCGCATAGAAAGCGGAGGTCATCACAGACTCGGGCGACCCCCCCCAAAGACCGTGGGAAAACGGAATAGGTTCTCACCCGATTTACGAGGCGGCGAAATCAGAGGATGGATTGATAATCACGATCCGCGGGTTGGCGCAGAGCGCAGCTCTGCGATCTCTGTTCATTCCGGCTCCACGCACCGGCGGGTAGTGCACTACTTTGAACGAATCGCGTGAATTAGTGAAAGAAGGCCCATGATCGCTCCAATTATACCTATTAATGGAGCAACGATTTCCTTGAGCACGAAGACCACGACACTCCACCTTTCGCGTTGCTCATTACGGATAGCCTGTCTCAGTTTTTGTTGCGCGTTTACAGTAAGACGAATGGTTCCTGGTTCGTAACCTTCTTCCCATGACTCCCTATCGCTGAAAGGTGGAACTGGAATACCAAGGTCTTCTGCCATCTGCGATAGTTGCGTTGACTTTAATCCAAGGATTTTGTCGCGGATTTTCCTTCTCTCATCAATCGCCTCGTGAATCCGATATTCCTGCTCATCGGCGCCCTTAGCCTCTGCCACGTATTTGGAGTATTCCTTCTCGGATCTTCTGCGCTCTAGCCTTAGCTTCCATAGTTTGAATCCGATCATCGCTTAAGCGCCTCTTTCCCCCGTCCGTCTTTCGCTCCGGCCTCCTAGATGATGTGGGTTCAGTAATGGCAGGAATTATAACCCAAAAGGTGCGGTATTTGAAGTCGCGGGCTGGCGCAGCTCTGCGGCCTCTGTTCATTCCGGCTCCACGCAACACAGGGCTTCGCCCTGCGCCAGCCCCGGTAGGGGCGGTTCGCGAACCGTCCCTACGCCTTGTGGTGATGACCTAGAAGTATGACGTTACTCTCTTGATACTTGACAACTTGGTTGCCCTCTGGTAGGCTGTAAGGGCTGTG
>JBELAJ010000242.1:0-11935 GCA_049508935.1 Terriglobia bacterium
AGCTTCTAAAGCGGAAAGAGAGTCAGGCATCGGAGCCTCCTGTCTGAGCATCTATATACGCTCAGAAATATAGCACAAAAAAAGAAAATCCACCGCTCCTAACTTCCAGGTCGCGCACCCAAAGATTAACTGTCCCTTGACCGCGCTTCTAAAGGATGATTATACTCACGGCGTTTATCGTGCCAAGGGTCATCGATCGGAAGCGCTCATGTGTCCCCTGCGCTCAATCACTCTGAGGCCCTCTATCTTCCCTACTATCGTCCTGCTATGTCCTAGTCGGGATCGGTCCCAACAAATCTCCATTCGAGGTAGCCTACCATGTCGGAAGAGACAGAAACTGTACCAAAGAGAACGACTCTTACTCCTCGGTTGGTGGTTTCTATTCTGGTGGCGCTGGCCTTGGCCATTTTCGCATCCTGTGGCGGCGGGGGTGGGGGCAGTGGCGGATCGTCGCCGCCCCCAACATTGAACCCGGTGCCAAGTATTACCAGTCTTTCGCCCTCTTCAGTCACCGCAGGCGCGGCGGCGCAGACGTTGACCATCAACGGCACAAACTTTCTCTCCAGTTCCACGGTGACTTACAATAGCGCTGCCCATGCCGCAACGTTCGTGAGTTCGGCCCAATTGACCATTTCGCTGAGCGCCAGCGACCAGGCGACCGCGGGGTCCTTTGCGGTAGCTGTAACGAATCCGCCACCGGGTGGCGGTCCCTCGAACTCGGCCAACTTCCTCGTCAGCACCGCGGCGACTGCAATTGGGTCCCTCGTCATGATAGCCACGCCCGCCGCTGGCGGTCCTGCCACGGGCGCGTGGACGGTCGCGGTGGCGGCCGTCGATTCTACGGGAAAGGGCATCTCAGACTTAGCCGTAACCTTGAACACCACGGCGGGGACCATCAGCCCGGGGCAGGGCTTAACCGACTCCACGGGGACACTCATGGCTTCCGTTTCTCCACCTGCTTCCAACTCAGGCCAAGCTGTGGCAGTAAGCGCAAGTGGGGGTGGTCGAACCGCCGTGGTTAATATAGCCTTTGTGTCTTCGTCCGATAGCGCTTCGAGTACTGTTTCAAGTATGTCGTCACGACGTAAGGCATCGGAGTCTCTCGAGTCCTTATCCTCCGAGGAAACGACGCTGGCTACACCTTTTCTCTACGGAACCAGCGCTGCAACAGCGGCAAGCAACCCCTTCAGCGATCCCAACCTTTGCTATAGCAACGCTGAGTTGTCCACAACCGTGACTGCCACCTGCCAGTCCGTGTACGACCAGAACGCCGTTCAGCAAAGTGTCCCGAATATCGCTAAGACTGTGTGCAGCGCAGTCTCTCTCGCCGCCGGGGTGGGCAGTTGCCTGGGCACCACGGCCATCGTGGCAAGTTGCCTGGCAGGTGGAACCGGCGTAGGCTTGGCCATTTGTGCGGGCACGGTGCAGTACGTCGGCGTTCTCGGGCCGGAGTGTGTGGGTTTCTTAGCGGATGAACTGGCGACTCATCTTACCAACAACTCGGCCGCTGCCTCCTCAATTGATGTAATGACTTTCGACCCAACCTCTGCGAACCCCGTCGACATAGTCGGCTTGATTTGTGATGTCGTGACGGGCATAGGCAGTGGCACGGGTTCATCAGGTGTAGAGGTTACTATCAACCCGGTTAACGCGGACATTCTCACCGGTGCCAACTTTCAATTTGGAGCGACAGTGAGCAGCAGCGCTGACACGGCGGTGACTTGGTCCGTAAATGGCGGCGTAGCCGGCTTTGGCAGCATCAGCACTAGCGGCTTATATACAGCTCCGTCGGCCCTTCCCAGCCCCGATTATCCCATTACTGTGACTGCTACAAGCATGGCCGATCAAACGGCAAGGGCCAATGCCATCGTGACGATTGCGGCAGCGCCGACTTTGAGTAGCATTGCACCGAACAGCGCCCCCGTCGGCAGTTCCAGCTTGACCTTGTCGCTCAGTGGCTCCAACTTTGTTGCTGACTCGGTAGCGAACTTCAACGGCTCGCCGCTCGCGACGACGTTTGTGGATACAAACGACCTGACGGCTGTCCTTCCGGCGGCCGATCTGCTTAATGCAGGGGTGTTTCCCGTCACAGTCAGCGATCCGGACACGGCAGGTGCGGTCTCGGGAGCCGTCGACTTTACCGTAACCGCGTCCGCGGGCAACCCTGTCCCTACCATCTCGTCACTGTCTCCCAGTTCCCTGGCGGTCGGCGCCACTCCGCAGAACCTGACAATCAATGGAACGGGCTTTTTATCTAATTCCACTGTGACGTATAAGGGCATCACGCACGCTCCAACATTCGTCACTGCTACCCAACTCACGATTGCCCTCACGTCGGCAGATCTTGCTACCGCAGGCAGTTTCCCCATCGTCGTTACAAACCCCTTGCCCGGCGGTGGAGCGTCGAATGCAGTGAACTTTACGGTTGCTAGTGGCTCGACTGGAAGTGTATCGATCAGCCCGACGACCGTGACGGTGCCCGAAGGTGGTTACCAGACATTTACCGCCACGGTCTCCGGTGGGGGCAGCGTGAACTGGAGTGTACAGGAAGGCTCGGCAGGCGGCAGCATCACGTCAGGAGGAGGGTACGCACCACCAAACAGCACAGGTACTTTCCACGTGGTCGCTACTAACACTACTGATCCGTCGCAAAGCGCCACTGCGACCGTGACGGTCGTTGCGAGCTTCCTCTCGGTCCTTCATAGCTTTACTGGGACGCCAGACGGGATTGCCGGCACCCCTGGTTTGCTCTTGGACGCGGCTGGCGACCTCTACGGCGCTACGGAGTGGGGGGGGCTTCCAACTACGGAACGGTGTTCAGGCTGGATACAACCGGCAAGGAAACGGTGCTCTACAGCTTCAGCGGGGGGACAGACGGGGCTGAACCCTATGCCGGTGTGGTGATGGACGCGGCCGGCAACCTTTACGGCTCTACCGATTTTGGTGGCAACCTCAACTGCAACGAGTGGGAGGGGTTCGGCTGCGGGACAGTATTCAAGCTGAACAAGGCCGACGACGAGACGGTCCTCTACAGCTTTGGCGGGGCGCCGGACGGGGCAAAACCCTATGCCGGTGTGGTGATGGGCGCGGCCGGCAACCTTTACAGCACCACCTTTAACGGCGGCAACGTCACTTGCGCAAATACTTCTGGCTGCGGAACGGTTTTCATGCTCGATATAACGGGCAAAGAAAAGGTGCTCTATAACTTCAGCGGGGCGCCTGACGGGGCAAATCCCGAAGCCGGTGTGGTGATGGACGCGGCGGGCAATCTCTACGGCACCACCTTTTTTGGCGGCGCTTCTGGCGACGGAACGGTATTCAAGCTGGATACGGCCGGCAAGGAGACGGTGCTCTATAGCTTCAGTGGGACGCCGGACGGGGCAAATCCCGTTGGCGGTTTGGTCATGGACGTGGCGGGCAACCTTTACGGCACAACCGAAGGAGGTGGTGCTTCCAATAACGGTACGGTCTTCATGCTGGGTACAGCCGACAAGGAGACGGTGCTCTATAGCTTCAGTGGGACGCCGGACGGGGCAAATCCCGTTGGCGGTTTGGTTATGGACGTGGCGGGCAATCTCTACAGCACCACCTTTAACGGCGGCAACGTGACTTGCACAAATGCTTCTGGCTGCGGAACGGTGTTCAAGCTGGATACGACCGGCAATGAGACGCTCCTCTACATGTTCAGCGGGGGAGCGGACGGGGCATATCCGACAGGTGGTTTGGTCATGGACGCGGCGGGCAATCTCTACGGCACCACCTTCGAGGGCGGCGACCTCTCCTGCATGTTTGCCAACATGGGGCTCGGTTGCGGAACCGTATTCAAGCTCACGCTTCCCAGCAGCATATCCGGCGCGGACACGACTCGGGCAAGCACACCTAGGCGGTAGCCATCCTCTAAGCGGCGAGCACTGCTCCGGGAGCGGCGAAATTTCTAAAAGGAGAGTTCGGATGAACCGGAAACGCATCCTCATCGGCATATGTCTGATGGCTTTGTTCACCCCAGTCACCTCAATCAGCAAGCCAAGGGCAGCCGGAAGCGGTTTTCCCTCCGGAGGACAGGCGGTCGGGACCCAACCAGTGAACGCCGGTCCGTCGCCCGGTACAGTGCGCGAGAATCCGAAAGACGGGTTGAAGTACGTCTGGATTCCCCCTGGAACGTTTATGATGGGGTGCTCGCCGGGCGACAGCGAGTGCAAAGACAACGAGAAGCCTCCACACCAAGTGACCATTACGAAGGGGTTTTGGATGGGCCAGACGGAGGTCACATGCGATGCCTACAAACACTTCGCAAGGGCCAAACGGCATTTGGTAGGCGCATTCATCAGGTCGGGGTACGAGGCCATGCCTTATTATATTGTAAAATGGACTAACGCCCAAGCCTATTGCGGTTGGGCGGGAGGGCGACTGCCCACAGAGGCAGAATGGGAGTATGCGGCACGGGCCGGGAGCATGGACGCGCGCTATGGGGCGCTTGACGAAGTCGCTTGGTACGAGAAAAACAGCGGAGGGCAAATTCACGAGGTCGGACAAAAGCGGGCGAACGCGTTTGGGCTGTTCGATATGCTGGGGAATGTGTGGGAGTGGGTGAATGACTGGTACGACCCAGACTACTATCGGCTCAGCCCGGAGCGCGATCCGCGAGGCCCGGACAGTGGTGAATACCGCGTTCTGCGCGGCGGAGGCAGGTCCGACGGCTCCATTCGCGTATCAACACGCATTGAATTCACTCCAAAAAAGGATCTCGTTTCCGGGTTCCGTTGTGCCGTGGACGTGATTGCACCTTAACCCCCTTTCCTTTCCCTTTGACGTAAGGAGAGCGGGTAGTCATCGCGGTCACCGCTCTTATGACCGTGGGCTTTGTGAAGCTAACCCCCGTTTCTCTTGTGCAATTCAGACTTGGCCAAAGGAGCTTCGGGTGCCCGCCCATGCGGTCTCGCTTTTCACGGCGACTTATGCGGGCGTCGCTCCCTACGGTCAATGACGAATTTTTCCCTTGCCGCTGATAGTGGCCGACGAAGCAACGAGATGGGTTCGGGAGGACATCGTTTCCTTCGCGCTAACGCAATGCATCATTGAGCAAGTGGGCCAGTCTTACACCGGCTTTTTCCAACTGAAGCTCGATCACCGGTTCTGCCTGCCGCTCATATTCGGGGTGTGATCGGAGATGGATTGTCATTGCTGAGGTCGCCGTATGCAATTGTCTGAGCAAGCCGGTGCCCCTCCATCACCCAATCCTCAATGCTCCCCCTCTCCCATTCAGCCGCGTTCTGGGGCGTTATCCGGCTCTCCAGTTCCGCCGCTAACGCCGCTGGGTTGCGGCTGATGTGTTCGAGCAGGCCGGTGTCCCACACCCAATGAAGATTATCGAGATGACCGTCAAAGATCACGTGGCGCTCGTTACCGCCCTTGTCGCCGTTGTCTTCATCGTGCAGCGGCTGGTGCAAGTCGCCGACGAAATGAATCACGAATTTGAGGGCCGGTGCCCTAGCGGTTTTTTCGGCATTCGGATCTTTCAGGACGGCGAGGAATTGTTCCGTCTTGGCAATCACGTAATCACCGTTAGGGCGCTCGCGGGCCAAGTCCATCTAGGAATCCGCCAGGGAGATGTCGATGTAATGCCATGGGCCGGTCCCGCGGTGGTCTTTGCGGTATTCGTCAGCCCAGCTTCCCACGGCTTCAATTGCGCTACGATCCAAGAGATTGCCCGCTTTGGCCAACGCATTGGCCGTCATGTACTTCTCGGCAATCAGACCAACGACCTGGTGACCTTCTCCACCCCAAGGAAAGCTGGGCGACGAGGACAAGATGAGGGCCAGCGCGAGGAACATCGCCCGCAGAAGTTTCCGCACCATGACCTCCGACATCCTGATTCGGGCGACCCCAAAGGCTGCGAGGACTATATCACCACGATGATGGGTGGGCAAGATGACCCTGCGGTTTTGGAAGTGCGGCTCAGTTAATGAAGAGGTTCAGCGGCTTGCCACATGGAGGGGCAAATTCCGGGAGTTCGACCAGATCTTCCCCGTCTTCGCCGCTTTCAGATCTGCGATGAACGAGTTTCGTCTTCGTACCCGGGCGCTTGAGAGGGGTGACCTCAGCCAGAAGCATCGCTTTCCCCTAATCCGAGAATCTGGCGGATATGCTTTCGCTGGCTGATGTTGTTCGGCGCTCCACCCTTTCGACTCAGCCACTTGTTGAAATCCTGCATCTTTACGGAGTGCAGTACAGGTACAGTCGTCACGCTCACGTCCACGGTGTTCAATCCGTCCGCGATTTCGCCGGCCCAATCCTGCTCACGGATCGCTACAAGTCCGAGCGCTACGGCTTCGTAAAGAGTTGAGGCGGTTACTTCGACACTGTGCTTGACGCCTTCCAAATCGCAGACGGTGACCCGACAAAAGCGCAGACTCATGGCGACGGGAAGTGTAGCATATTCGCTTTTTATTCGCTGTTGTGTATCAAAGCTCTGCGCTCCCTGAGCTGACGTTCTGGGAGCCACCGCCATGATGCTCATGCGTCGCAGGCTAAGGCTAGATCTTACTCAGCAGTTTTGAAAGCGAAATCCCGAAACCCCTTGAAATCACTTCGAGATTAACGATGGAGATATTCCTCTTCCCACGCTCCACGTCCGCTAGATAGCTCCTGTCCAGACCGAGCCGCTCGGCGAGTTGCACCTGCGTCCACCGATGCTGCTTCCGCAGCTTGCGTAGTCGCCGCCCGACACGAACCTGGATATCCTCGGCCATGACCCGTAATCATGGCCTGTAGACTTTCCGCAACAAATCGGTTATAAGCAACAATCAGCGGCCAACACTCGCACACCGGAGCCGGTCTAGCCCGGCCCTTACAGGGTGACTGCACCCGCAGGCGCGTTCGGTTGCCTCGCTGGAGGTTGTTCATTTGCACGCCGCGAAAGAGGGAATCAGAAACACGGTATGCAGCCTCTGTAAGAAGGTCATTGCGTCCGGTGACGGTGTCCGCCATCCGCAGGACCGTCACTATGTGGTCCACAAAGCCTGCGGCATCCAGAACCACGGGAACGAACTCATCGACGAGTGGGTTCACCGCTGGCGGGTGAAGCATATCAAGAAGGACAGACGCTGGCTGCGAGACATAGGTTTATTGGCCATGTTGCAAAGCGTGGACCCGACCAAGGGTAAGTACAAACTCTGCTGGTGGTGCGGCTCAGGAATCGAAATGGAAACGCCGTGGGAGCACAAGGAGATCATGAGACATCCAGCCTTGATCCTGGACAAGGGCAAATCGGCAGTTTTCTTCTACGCTGATAGCACGGCTTGCTGGGTCGAGGTACCACGGCAACTGCTTGCTCGTTGGTGGTGGCGGAGGCGACTGGTAGCCTTTCAGGAAGCCTTTCAGTACGACATCTGGCCTTGGGTCAAATTATTGACACTTGGAGCCGTGCTGTTTGCGCTGTGGGGCTTTGTCTGCATTCACTTGGAGCCTGTCATTGATATAAACAAGACAGAGTGGTGGAAGATCCATGAGCTGCACGCCAGCTACTTTTTCAGCGACTACGGCTTTGACTGGGGTGACTTCTTTACGTTCTGGACTGTGCGGGTGCTCGTGTTTGCCTTTAACGCCGCCTGGTTCATATTCTGGACATGGATGTTCCTCGGGAATGAGAAGCTCAAGGCGTTTATGCGGAACTTGGAACAGCAGTGTAGCCGCCGTCGAGAGGAGAGGTGACATGAGGCTTCCTACCACGGCAGAAACGACAGTCAATTCTCAGACCACTATCCGACGAAGGTGGTTTGGCGAACTCGTCCACTTCTATTCAGGCGGTGCGGATCAAGTAGCCCCAAAGCTTCCTGGGTTTGAGCGGCGCCCGTTCACGCTTGGAGAGGTACCGCAGGCTAAAGAGGAATTACGTGTCGCCGCCTTGCCCAGGGGTGAGAACAGATTTTGGGATGTGATAGTCCGGGTTCCAACGTCCGAGGATGAGCGGGAGACTCCAGTTGGCGTGGTCTCCAAGGCTTACAAACTCGTGCAGCATAGAGAACTCTTCGAGAAAGCGAGAGAGGCCGTCAAAAATGCGGACATCAACCTCGCAGAAGTCACGGTGACCGTTGCAACCTCCGCCTATGAGAGTAGGATGGCGCTCAGCTTCATACTGCCGGACCGCTTTGTTTTTGACCCCGGAGACAACCAAAAGGTAGCACTCCAACTTGTGTGTATGAACTCTGTCGATGGGTCATTTAGGCTCACCGTCATGATGGGCTGGTACCGTTTCGTTTGCACCAACGGGTTGATGGTAGGTACTTCCCGGTTGGGCCAACGCCTCATACACAACGAGTCCTTGAGGCTGCCCGACCTAGCCAAGGTTCTCAGTGAAGGCATTCGTCTGGCAGAAAAAGAGAAGGGGGCATACGAACAATGGATTGAGACGCCGGTGAGCAACGAGGAGCTAACCTCGTGGGTCGATGGGCCTCTTCGCAAAAAGTGGGGCGCCCTTGCAGCGGCACGTACATACCTCATCTGCCGGCGTGGTTCCGATGGAAAGTTTGTTAATCCGTTCGAGAGGGCGCTTCCGCACCAAAAGCAGATGAAGGTGACCAAGCCGGTACCCGGTGCCCCGCAGAAGGCCGAGAACGCGTATTCAGTATGTCAGGCACTTGCTTGGATCGCAAAGGAGCGCCGCGACCTACAAGAGCAGGTGGACGGAATGCGTGAGATTCCGGATTTGATGAGCAAACTCATCCGATCTGCGCCTCGCACCAGCCAACTGCAATTGCGCCTAAAGGGCGCCTAAATTCCCAAACAGTAAATCGGCGGCGACCGGTACGCTCACATCCTATTCGGAAGCGGTGCAACCCTGAAGCAGAAAGCCTACGAGCTTACGCTGGCACAATTGCTGAAGAACCGATTTAGGCCGATTCAGCCTAGGTGGCCGTCGAGGGTGGTCACCTTGAAAATCGCCACACTGCTAGCGCAGAGACGGACATTTTGGGGGCTACATGCAATGACCCCAAAAGGCTACGTGTTTCCCCATTCGCTGAAAAAAGGGCTACATTCGGAACACAGAATCAAGGACTTACAGCCCAAAAACAGGCTTTAGCGTCTGATAACAAACCATATGTAAACCGAGACTCGTTGTTGTAATTGTGCTTAAAACAAGCGGGTTGAAAGCGAATCGGGCGAAATGTCGGTGAGGTTATGTAAACCACGCCGTAAACGTACCAGAGCAAGGAGGGAAAGGCAAGACACAAATCGTGCAGACACAAAACGTGTGGTCCTTTTTCGGCGTGCCGGATTGCCCTTGCGCGGGGGCGCGAATCGGGCGACGTCGAACGGGCCGGTATGGGGCAACGTAGCGCCAAATTTCGAGGGATTTGGGTACAGTTTAGGAAAGCTGAGGGTTTTTGTACTTTTGCTTGTCCATGACCCGCAGCACGATGTCCCCGAAGTCACCCGGCGCTGCGGAACTGACGGCGATGATCTGGGTTGCAACGGGCTCGGCCGCTCCGTATGAACCGATGAAGTCATCCAAGAATGCGGCTTCGTCAAAAAATACAATGCTCGGATGATACTGGCGTATTTGCGAGCTGCCCGATGGAACACTTTGGATCTTGCTGCCATTGCTCCAGGTGAACACGAGACCCGCCATATCCTTCGCTGGCCGGGGAGTTGGGTGAAGAGCCTGCAACCATGGCTCTTGTTGCTCGTACAACGTCCGCAGATAGCCTGGAACGTCAATACCAGAAACTAGGTCGCAAGCTTTATCTTCCTTTTGTGTCTGGATGATGATGTGGGCAGGACCGTACCACTGCGCTACCCAAACCAGATAGCCCACAACGGCCCAAGATACCATCATGTCCCGCGATTTCGGGACAAACAAACGCCTCTCTTTGCGGAATCCTTCGAAGAGCCATTGGAAGTAGGGTTTAGCTGGGAACTTGGCGTAAGGCTCTGTCCCTTTTTCGCGCCAGTGATCGTCCCGCGTCTTGGTCCAGTGGGTGAGCCAGTAAAGAGGATCACGGCGGCAGAGTTCATTTATCGCCGCCTGACCTACTGCCTCCTGTAGCAAAGGCGGTGAGTTCCGCAAGCTGCTCAGGAGTTGCGTTAGTGAGGTCGAGTTTTGTGGCGAGGAACCGTTTTGTGTCGTCGTCAAGTCCATGTTCAACCTTGTCGGTGAATAGTTTCTGGTGGCGCCCTTCGAGTTCCAGGGCTCTCAGGCTGTCACGCAAGCGGATTTTGCGGCGTTGCCCAAACGCGTGCTTCTGGTCGCCCTCGCCCTCGTACAGTGTCACAAACTCGAAGCCGGCAATATTCCTCGCCGTGTCCGCGTCAAGATCAGAGATGTCCTTTAGATTGCCCTTTTCGTCAAACAGCTTGCGGGGGTCGAAGTGGCCGATGTTTGTAATCGCTCGTAAGGTGTAGTCAGAAGTTAGGGTTAGCCTCTCCGCACGCCTGTTCATTGCCGCTTGAATTTCTGCGGCCACCTTAGTATTTCTTAGTAAGTTGAAGCCCGTAACTTCGGCACCTTTCTCCGAATAGCCGGCCCGAATTGCCGCCTGAGTAGCATTAAGGTCCTTCAGATACTCCATGGCAAAAAGCTTCCGCTTCGTGGTCAACTTAGAACTGGCGCTCTTCATGACTTAATTCTGCCGAATTACCATACCCTCTTGTCCAGAATTTTCTTCATCACATCAGAGGCCCCCATTGCGTCCGACGCCTCCTCGGTTATTCCTAGATCGTCTGCAGGGGCGAGATTTCCTTCCGTGTTGACGCTCAGTTGTATTACAGATTTCAGTGTGGCTGCCCATGTTCTGAGTTTCCCTATTCGAGAAATGCGCCATGGAGGTGCGCTTGCAGTTAATGGCTACGTATGACTGGGTTCAATTCCGCCGTGTTTTCTTGCCATGTGCAGCCGCGCCTCACGCCTCGTCGTGGGGCCAGAATTCCCACTCCCACGCCTCTGGTTCCCGGTTGTAGCAGGCTTTGAACTGCTGATAGGACGCAGGATGCTTGGCCCACTCGCCTGGGGGGAGGTGTCGAAGCTTGAACCTTCGACGGTTGCTCCGGCGAGTGCTTTGGCTGAATCGTTCGGGGTTCCAGCTTTTCAGCCGGCGGCTTCTCAAGGCCTGCGAAAACGGCTTGCCGTAAGGTATGCCATAGGCCATGGAGTACGCCGAAACGGTTTCGTTCAAAATCCCGAAAGTGCGGATGATTTTGGAATCGGGATCAGAAAACAGAAGATAAGAAATATGCTTTCGGTCCGCAAAGCTCTTGAGCTTGGCCACACTGTCATAGCTGATCACAGCTAACCCCAGGCTTTGTTCACGGATATTGCTGAGATGCTGTTCCAGCTCGACGAGCTGGGTTTTGCAAAATGGTCACCAGTCCGCCGAACGGTAAAAAACCAGTAATGCGCCTTTCGGGCCAAGAGTGGTCTGCAAGTTCTGCAGTCGACCGTTTTGATCAGGCGCCTCAAACGCAGGCAGAGTAGAGCCGACTTCTGGGCCGGTTTTGATTGCGTGTTGCGCCGAAATGACTGCGCAGGCAGAGAAGAAGATTAGTGCCGGCAGCAGGCGCGCGCTCAGGCGTGTCAGTAACGAGCGGGCCTGGCGTTCGATGTGCAGGTCGGAAGTGTAGATGAGGTCTGATGTGGGCGCTCCTTTCTGGTCCTCCAACCAGCAAGCATTCTACCGCTCTTTCGGAACCCGTGGGAGGCCGCGCCATCTGCTTAATGCCCAGCTTCATAGCAGCAGGTTGTCCATGCAGGTTCGCTATCTCATATAGAGATCGGGGAACCGTTTTTGCAGTTCGCGCAACTTCGGCATGTCATTGTAGATGATATAGGGGTGGGTCGGATTGCGTGCGAGGAAATTCTGGTGGTACTCCTCCGCCGGATAGAATGCTTTTAATGGCACCACCTGGGTGACAATCGGACTTCGGAAAACCTTGGCCCTGT
>JBELAJ010000243.1:0-11875 GCA_049508935.1 Terriglobia bacterium
GTTGTGGAAGTGATCGGCAAAACCGTGCGTGCGAACCAGCAGTACGATATCGAAGACAATTGCTTTGCGTTTTTGACCTTCGCGCGCGGCACAGTGCTCGCCCTCGACATCAGCTACACCGTACCGGATTCCTATCCTTTTGGCCGCGATCTTTATCTTGCCCTGCGCGGCACGAGCGGCGTGCTCTCCTGGAGCCCGTCGTTCGAGGGCGTCAAAGAACGCTTGTTCGTCTGCAGCGATTCGGGTGAGTACTCGCAGCCGGCCCGCCAGCACCTGGATTTTGAACTCCCTCAACAACCCGGCTACGCAGGCATTATGGGGCTTCGCTTTCTGGCAGACCTGGTGGAGTCAATCCGTACGGGCAGGCCACCTGCCATCACGGGATACGACGGGCTGAAGGCTCTGGAAGTTGTGGAAGCCGTTTATCGGTCGGCGGAGAGGGGGCAGAGTGTGAGACTGTGAGCGTCCATTAAATGATTACGGACAGTGCAGACCCGTTCTTCGCCGTATGAGATCAGTGGAAACTCGAGCGAGGATGAGCCGCAGACGTCGAAAAGCTCGTGATGTGCGCTATTTATTAAGATGATTTTAATTTGACATTCCAGACTGGCAGCGTAATAGTACAGATGATGAAACACGATGCACTACGCTTAAATCCGGGCGCACGGCACAGAATGCGGGTCGAAAAGTCAATAAGGTGAGGCAGTTCAACGAAATGGCGCTCCAGAAGAAAACGATCAAGTTGGCTGGGAACGAAATACAGGTAACAGATATCCCTGCAGTTGAGTCAAAGGAGTTCTTTAACGAGTACAAACTCGAAGATGGTTCGGAAATCAGAGTTAAGACAGTTGCCACCAGCATTTTGAGGATTGATGGAGAGTACAACCCCGATGGAACCCCGTTGTATGTAGTGCTTACAGCACCTGTTGTGAGTGTCGCCCAAGCTCCGAAGGAGCTAAGCAGGAAATAAGGGCTTGTACGCAAGAGCAATGCAGCACATTGAAATTAACGAAACTGATTCCGGTGTAATACTCGGCGCTGCCTTGTCGTCGTCTCGGCAACTTACACTGACGAATTTGCCGCGACAGTCGGACCACATGGTCGATCAGCTCTGCTCTAAGCCATATCCTTGGGCGGCAGCGCTGTTTGAGCTTTCATCGGCGCGGCAGCCACTTGTCGGCCTTCCTTCGCAGGACGACACGAAGCGTCGAACGGAAGAGATTGAAGCGCGGTTTCGAGAACTCTGTGCAGCCTGGAAAAGCGCAACGCGCATATCGTCGTTTTCATCCAGCCTCGCGATGCACCCCGCCTACCAGCGGATTATCGGATTGGGAACGGCTGCCGTGCCGCTAATACTTGCAGAGCTTGAAAAGGACTTGGACCAGTGGTTTTGGGCACTCAAGGCCATTACAGGAGAGGACCCCGTCCCCCCAGAAAGTCGTGGCAAGATGCGTGAAATGGCAGATGCATGGCTAAACTGGGGACGTAAAAAAGGCGATGCCTGGTAGTTGGGGTCCGGAAGATTTCCCACATCTCAAAGAATCAAATTACAAAGTGACGAGTGATGCGTCGCCAGAATACAACTGTTTTTCTTGGGCCGCCGATGAGACAACCCGCCGATGGGAGCCGGACCAGATGGAGATAAATTACCGGCCTCCCGGAGTGGTGAGGGAAATGACGGCAGAGGCATTCATCGAAGCTTACAACTCACTGGGTTACAGTCGGTGCGCTACAACCCAATTAGAGGTCGGGTTCGAGAAAATCCTGCTTTACACAGACGATGATGGAACTCCTACTCACGCTGCTAGACAGCTTCCAAACGGACACTGGACAAGTAAATTAGGTGATTGTGAAGATATTGAGCACGAAACGCCTGCAAGCATAGAAGGGCCGATATACGGCAGTGCATCTGTCTGTCTTATGCGCCGTGTCAAAGTCAGCTAGCCCGAATTTTGCGGGGGAGCCTGTCATTGCTATATAATGCAAACGGGCTTGCTAATTGTCGGTCAGACGGGATGAGGGAAACACGTTCATGGGGAATGAGCTCAAAACACTCTTTCTGAATCCTCCGAGCTTCGAGAATTTCGACGGCGGGGCCAGTTCCCGGTGGCCCGCGACGCGCGAGATCGACTCCTTCTGGTACCCGGTGTGGCTCAGCTATCCGGCGGGAATGCTCCCCGGCAGCCGGCTGCTCGACGCGCCTCCGCACAAGATCTCGGCGGCCGAGACCGTTCAAATCGCGAGCAACTATGAGTTTTTAGTGCTTTTCACCTCCACGGTGGGGTTTGACAGCGACCTGCAGCTTATTCGGCGAATGAAAGAGGCGAAGCCCGATCTTAAGGTTGCCTTCGTGGGCCCTCCCGTTCAGATCAAACCCAAGGAAAGCCTCATGGCCAGCGCGGACATCGATTTCATCGTCCGTGGCGAGTTTGATCATGCGGTGGTGGAGTTCGCGCAGGGCAAGCCCTTGGCAGAGATTGCCGGCGTCAGCTTTCGAAAAAACGGCGAGGTCATCCACAACCCATCGCGGCCGGCGCTGGAGACCGAAGAACTGGACCGGCTGCCTTTCGCCACGGAAGTGTACAAGCGCGATCTGGTGATTGAGAATTACAACGTGCCGTTCCTGCTTCACCCTTACGTAGCTTTTTACACCAGCCGCGGCTGTCCGGCACTGTGCACGTTTTGCCTCTGGCCGCAGACGCTTTCCGGACACGCCTGGCGCGTGCGCTCATCAGAAAATGTGGCTCGGGAGGTTCGCCAGGCCCTGCAGTTGTTTCCGCAGGCGAAAGAGTTTTTCTTCGACGACGACACCTTCAACATTCGCAAGGACCGCGTGCTGGAGCTTTGCGCGAAATTCAAGCCCCTGGGATTCCGCTGGTCGTGCACCGCGCGCGACCACAGCGATTATGAAACACTGAAGGCCATGGCGGATGCGGGCGCCCGCCTGTTGATTGTGGGATTCGAGTCGGGCGATCCCCAGATTCTGAAGAACATCAAGAAAGGCGCGACCGTGGAAATGGCCCGGCGGTTCGCGAAGAATTGCAAGGAGCTGGGCATCGCCATTCACGGCGATTACATCATCGGCCTGCCAGGCGAAACCAAGCAGTCCATCGAGCGCACCATCGAGTTCGCCAAAGAACTCGACTCGGAAACTATTCAGGTCTCCATCGCACACGCCTACCCGGGAACCGAGTTCTACGACTATGCGGTGCAACACAATTACCTGGCTGCGGAGGCGTCGGCCGACGCGGCGGGCCACCAACTTCCGCACCTCCAGTATCCGGGCCTCGAGCTGGAAGAAATGATGGCGGCGGTCAACCGCTTTTACGACACCTACTACTTCCGGCGGCGCGTGGTGTGGCGCATCGTGCGTAAAGCGCTATGGGACAGCAGCGAGCGCAAGCGCCTTTATCACGAGGCGGTGGAGTTTCTTCGCTTGCGCGCGGAGCGTTGGAAGTACGCGCGGAGTCCCAAGGCCGGTTCGCGAACCCGGCCGACCACACCTGAAGCTTTGAAATGACCTGCGAGAAGAATCGGCTTCACGCGAAGGCGCGAAGCACACCAAGGTCGCAACGATAGTCTCCATGCCTTCGTCGAAAAACCTGCTGGCAAAAACCATTCCGCTTCTGATCTTGGTGCCGGTTTTTGGCTCCGTGGGCAACGTGCTGCTCGGTAAAGGAATGCGGGGAATGGGTAAGCTTCCGGACCTTTCAATTCCCAGCCTGACGGTTTACCTGCTGAAGATTCTGGGCAGCGGCTGGATCTGGTTGGGCATCGGCTCGCTTCTGATCTTCTTCGTTTCCTACATGCTCGTGCTCTCCTGGGCTGACTACAGCTATGTGATGCCGGTCACGGCCGTGGGCTATGTTCTGGCGCCGCTGCTCGCGCACCTGCTGCTGGGCGAAGTGGTCCCTGGGGCCCGCTGGGTGGGCGCGGCGTTTGTTTTCCTGGGCGTGGCCGTGGTGGGGCGCACGCCGCCCAGCACGACGAGGCAGGTTTAAGCATGCGCACCTTCCTAGTCCTAGCCATCGTGGTGCTCGCCGGGACGGGTGGAGATATCGCGGTGACGCACGCCATGAAACAAATCGGGGAAGTGAAGAACTTCTCCCCACGCGCTCTCCTCGGCGTCCTGTGGCGTGCCTTGAAATCGAGATGGATATGGCTGGGCATTGCGCTGATGACTGTGGCGTTTTTCGCCTTGCTGGCAGTACTTTCGTGGGCAGAGGTCAGCTTCGTGGTGCCTGCCACGGCCGCGAACTACGTCGTGGGCGCTGTGGGCGCGAAGTTTCTGCTGAAGGAACGCGTCAGCCAGACGCGCTGGGTGGGCTTGTTGCTGGTGGCCGCGGGAGTGGCGCTGGTTTGCGCGGCGCGGTGACGGAATCGGAAACTGGAAAATGGAAATTGGAAACTGGAAACTGGAAAACGGAAAATGGAAACGCGAGAAGGGTGTCATTCTGAGCGTAGCGAAGAATCTCAGCAGTCCGAAGCGACCCCTCA
Organism: Terriglobia bacterium; assembly: GCA_049508935.1. Taxonomy (GTDB): domain Bacteria; phylum Acidobacteriota; class Terriglobia; order UBA7540; family UBA7540; genus CAVROP01. The sequence goes on from JBELAJ010000243.1 coordinate 4,498, forward strand.
CCCGACCCGCAGCGGCTGATGAAAGCGCCGCCGCGGCCCACCCTCTCCCCAGGGGAGAGGGCTGTCCGATCGACGTTCGCGACGCTCGACTTTCGAATTTCCAGTTTCCATTTTCCAGTTTCTATTTTCCATTTTCGTCTTTCGATTTAGGATGAAACAGCATGTGCGGCATTGTCGGATTCACACACGAAGACCGTCCGGCGCGGCCTGAGTTGATCCGCGGGGCCACCGCCTCTCTGATCCATCGCGGGCCCGACCAGCAGGATGTATACGAATCCCCGCGCGTTTCATTGGGCGCCGTGCGGCTTACGATCATCGACCTTGTGGCGGGCCAGCAGCCGATGCGCAGCGAAGACGGCGATACGGTGCTGGTTTATAACGGCGAGGTGTACAACCATGCCGAGTTGCGCGCCGAACTGGAAGGACTCGGTCACCGCTTTGTCACCCACAGCGACACAGAAGTCGTGCTGCACGCTTTTCTCGAGTGGGACACGGAGTGTTTCCGCCGCCTGCGAGGCATGTTCGCGCTGGCGCTCTGGTGCGAGTCGCGCCGACGCCTGGTTCTGGCGCGGGACCGATTGGGCATCAAGCCGCTGTATTTCTGCCGTAAGGGGCGCGACGTCTACTTCAGCTCCGAGCTGAAGGGAATTCTTCATCACCCCGAAATCGATCGCAACTTGGATCTCGAGGGGCTGAATTGCTATCTGCGCTTGAATTACGTTGCTGCGCCCTGGACCCTTGTCGACGGAATCGAGAAACTGCTTCCGGGGCACATCCTCACCTGGCAGCGCGGTGAGATGAAGATCGAGCGTTACTGGCGCATTCCCGTCCCGGCCGCGTCTTCCGCCGAAGGGCCTTGGAGTTTCGACGCCGCCAAAGAGCAACTGGATGCTCTGCTTCGTGAATCCGTTAAGGAGCACATGATCGCTGATGTGCCGGTGGGGCTCTGGGCGAGCGGCGGCCTGGATTCGTCGACCATTCTTCATTACGCCTCGCAGGTGTCGAGCCAGCCGCTGAAGACGTTTTCGATTACTTTCAAAGGCCGCAGCTTCGACGAAAGCCGTTACATTCGCGAGGCGGCGGAGCGCTACGGAACGGAGCACACCGAGGCCGATCTGGGCGCCGATGCCGACCTCGCGGGCGCCATCCAGGAATTCGCCTATTATTCCGACGAGCCGAACGCCGACGCGGGCTGCCTCCCGGTGTGGTTCCTGGCCAAGATGAGCGCCCGGCAAGTGAAAGTAGCGCTCAGCGGCGAAGGGGCGGACGAGTTGCTGGGCGGTTATGTGACCTACCTCGCCAACCGCTACGCGCGCAGGGCACGATTGCTGCCCGCGCCTCTGAGACGGATGGCGATCGGCGCCCTCCGCTATTGGCCGGTCTCGAACGAGAAGATCAGTTTTGAATACAAGCTTAAGCGCTTCCTGCGGGGGTCCCTTCTGCCGGCTGACGAGGCCCACGTCTTCTGGAATGGCACGTTCTCCGAGGAGGAAAAGGCGGAGGTTCTCCGGCCGGCCGATGCGGCCCCCATGATGAAGGTTCTCGCGCAGATGCCGCTGGTCGACGGGTTGAACCGTTATCTCCTCTTCGATCAGCAGTGTTATTTGCCGGACGATATTCTCTACAAGTCCGACCGCATGAGCATGGCGCATTCTCTCGAGGTGCGGCCGCCCTTTCTCGATCACCGCCTGGTGGAGTTCGCCGCCTCGCTGCCGGAAGACTACAAATTGCGCGGATCGAACCTGAAGTTCCTGCTCAAAGAACTGATGAAGGACAAACTTCCGCCGGCGATTCTGCGCCGCAAAAAGGAAGGCTTCGATATTCCCGCCCACGATTGGTTTCGCTCCGTGCTCAAGCCGCTGTTGCTCGATACGTTGACTGAGCCGGCTGTGACCGCGACGAAGATTTTCCGCTGGCAAGGCGTGCAGTCGGTGATCAAAAGACACCTTGACCGGCGTGAAAACCTGGGATATCACCTCTGGGGTTTGCTGATTCTATTCTTATGGCTCAAACGCTGGAACATTCAGACGCTGCCAGAGCGGGAATCGGCGCGCACGAGAGTCAGCCTCTCGGCGGCCGTCTGACCCATGGCAGCGAAATCGTCGTCATCCTCTTCGCGGCGGTGATTTTCCTCGGTTGCATCGTATCTCCTCCGTCGCTGATGGATGACGTGGATGCGGTGCAGGCGCAAATCGCCCGCAACATGCTTCAGTCCGGCGATTGGGTGACTGCGCGGCTCGATGGTGTGGCTTATCTCGAGAAAGCGCCGCTGATTTATTGGACCATTGCGCTCTCCTATAAAGTCTTCGGCGTTCACGACTGGGCGGCGCGCGTACCGGTTGCGCTGGCAGCGGTGGCGCTTGCCTGGCTGACCGCGGCGATGGGCGCGTGGGCGTTCGGAAAGCGGGTGGGATTCTACGCTGGCCTGATTATGGCCACTTGTGCCGGCCTGTTTCTCTTCACGCGCATTTTGATTCCTGATGTGATGCTGACCTTCACTGTGGCCCTGGCCATGTGGGCGTTCCTTCGCGCGCTGGATCGGGACGAGTCCCGTCCCCGCTTCTGGGCTGCCGTGCTCGCGCTCAGTCTGGGCTGGGGGCTGCTGCTGAAGAGCCTGGTCGGTGTCGTCTTCCCGATCGCCTCCGGCGTGACCTACCTCTTGCTGACGCGGCAGCTCCTTTCCGCCGCGGCTTGGAGGCGCCTCCATCCTTTCAGCGGAGCGCTCATCGTACTCCTGGTTGCCGCGCCCTGGCACGCGCTCGCGACCTTGCGCAATCCGCCTTACTTCGACTTCACGCTGCACAGCGGTCCGGGCCAATATCACGGGTTCTTCTGGTTTTTCTTCATCAATGAACAGCTATTGCGGTTCTTGAATCTTCGCTATCCGCGCGATTACGATACAGTGCCGCGTCTTTACTTCTGGCTCTTTCATCTGCTCTGGCTTTTTCCCTGGAGCGTCTACTTTCCGGCTATCGCCAAGCTGTCTTTCAAGCCGGCGGACCGCGCCGGCCGTGCGCGCTTGCTGGCTTTGTGTTGGGCGGGTTTTATTCTCGTTTTCTTCACTTTCTCGACCACGCAGGAGTACTACTCGATGCCCTGCTATCCTGCCCTGGCGCTGCTGCTGGGCTCGGCGATGGCGGCAGACGGCAAGTGGATGCGGCGCGGCACGGCCATCCTGACGGCCATCGCGGGATGCGCCGCGGCTGCCGCAATTGTCATTCTGGTCTGGAGCCGAGGCCTGCCTGCGCCCGGCGATATCTCATCGGCCTTGAGCCAACACCCCGGCGCCTACAAGCTATCGCTTGGACACATCGAGGACCTGACGCTGGCGTCGTTCGCCTACCTGCGCGCGCCGCTGGCGCTTGCGGCAGGAGCCTTCCTGGTGGGCGCGGTAGGCACTTTCAGAGCAAAAACGCAGCGTGCCGTCCTCGCGGCCGCGCTGATGATGGTTTTGTTCTTTCACGCCGCACGCCTGGCCATGGTGGCCTTCGACCCGTACATGTCTTCCAGGCCTCTCGCTGAGGCGCTCGAGAAGGCGCCGAAAGGAGCTCTGATCGTCGAGCATCACTACTATTGGTTCTCGTCGGTATTTTTTTACACCAATCGGTCCGCGCTATTGTTGAACGGACGCTTTATGAACCTGGAATACGGGTCTTATGCTCCGGGAGCCCCGAACGTCTTCATCGACGATGCGAAATTTAAGGAGTTGTGGCTCAAGTCGGAGCGTTGCTATATCGTTGCGAGGCGGTCGGCCGTGCCCCGCCTGGAAGGTTTGGTCGGCAAGGCGCAGCTCAACGCGGTCGCTGCAAGCGGCGGGAAGGTCCTCTTGACGAATCAGCCACTTTCAAGCAGGGATGAGAAAGTTTCGTAGCTCGGGCCATACAGCAATCAACCTCGGCGGCGACGCTTGTGGTACAGTAGTGCCTTTAATGCATACAAGGGGGGAAAATGAGAGTCGCTGTGCTAGGGGGAGACGGGTACTGCGGGTGGGCTACGGCTCTTTACCTGTCGAAGAAGGGTCACTCGGTTGCCATCGTCGATAATTTTATCCGGCGCCAGTGGGACCACGAACTCGGGGTGCAAACTCTGACACCGATTCGAACTCTGGCCGAGCGCCTGAATGTTTGGCAGGACCTGACGGGGCGGCAGATTGAGCTTTTCGTCGGCGACGTGACCGACTACGACTTCCTCTCCTCCTGCATCGAGAACTTCGGGCCGGAGGCTGTTGTCCACTTCGCCGAGCAACGCGCCGCGCCCTACTCCATGATCGACCGCAAGCACGCCGTCTTCACGCAAGTCAACAACGTGGTGGGCACGCTGAATCTTCTTTACGCCTTGCGCGAATTCCGGCCCGATTGCCACCTGGTGAAGCTGGGAACCATGGGCGAGTACGGCACGCCCAACATCGACATCGAAGAGGGCTACATCACGATCGAGCACAAAGGCCGTAAGGACGTCCTTCCCTACCCCAAGCAGGCAGGCTCCTTTTATCACCTTTCCAAAGTGCACGACAGCCACAACATCATGTTCTGTTGTAAGATTTGGGGGCTGCGCGCCACCGACCTGAACCAGGGCGTGGTGTACGGCACCATCACGGATGAGGTGGCGCTGGATGAAGCGCTGATTAATCGCTTCGACTACGATGAGGTGTTCGGCACCGTCCTGAATCGTTATTGCGTGGAGGCGGCGGTGGGCATGCCGCTCACTGTCTACGGAAAGGGCGGGCAGACGCGCGGCTTCCTGGACCTGCGTGATACCGTGCGCTGCATTGAGATTGCCGTGTTGAACCCGGCCGGACGCGGCGAATTCCGCGTGTTCAACCAGTTTACTGAACAATTCACAGTACTGCAACTGGCTGAGATGGTGCAGGCGGCCGGCCGAGAACTTGGCCTCGAGGTTCGCGTGGAACATATTCCCGACCCGCGCGTGGAAGCCGAGGAACACTATTACAACGCCAAACACTCGAAGCTGATCGAGCTGGGCTTAAAGCCGCATCTGCTTTCTGATTCCTTGCTCGACTCGTTGATGAATATTGCGCTCTGCTATCGCGATCGCATTGATGCAAGCAAAATGATGCCTCAAGTGAATTGGCGGAATGCGCGCAATGCGCCCCGTCCGGGTGCGTCGGCCGAGGTCGCTGCGTCTGGGCCGCAACTGACGGCGGTGGGCGCGAACAAGGAACGCACTAAATAGGACCTCACTCCAGCTCTTGTCATTCCGAGCCCTTCGCTTGTCATTCTGAGCGCAGCGAAGAATCTCTGCGGTCCGCTCAGGGTAAACTCCGCGAGGAATCTCGCTCTGGTTCGTAGCAATCGGGGAGCAAAGAACCGGGCGAGATTCCTCGCTTCGCTCGGAATGACACCGTTGCTGGTCGAAGACGCTTCTCACTTCTCCGATGAATGGGCAGCGCCCGGAACAAGCTGGCCGTTGCGGAGGCGATATTCACCGCCGCGCCATTGGAAGCTGTTCTTCCCGAAGCTGGCGAGCCAAATAAGAAACGCCATGGCGTCCCACACCGGTATGAGCCACATCCTCCCGTGCAGCGTCTGGTCCCGCAGTCCGTTGGCGCCGATGAGCCACGTGATGGCCAGCCTGAGTCCGAGGTAAGTACCAAGGTAGCCGAATCCCACGGCCACGCTCGGATGAACTGCGAAGGCGGCCAGCGACCAGGGAAGTCCTTGCGTGAACAGAAGACCCACGTGGCCCAAGGGCCGCATGTGGCGCATGACGGCGAGCCAACGAATGCGCTTGTGAATAAGCTCCGGCATCGAGGCATAGTCAGGCACGGTCTGGATGGTGTATGGCAGGAGTCGCACCTCGTAGCCTCGCTCCGCGATCAAGCGGCCCACTAAAAGGTCGTCCGCCGGCCGGCTTTCGAGCGCGCGATAGCCGCCGAAGCTCTCGAGTTGGGTGCGGGTGGTGGCGATGGTTGGCCCGAGCGCGAACTTCACTCCGTCCAGTTGCCAGGCGGCCAGAATCCCGGCGTAGAAATCGGAGACCATGCCGATAGTCTGCAGTTTTTGCGCCAGTGTTTTGGCTTCGATCGGAATATAGAAGCAGGTGACCGCGCCTACCCTGGGCTCGGCCAACGGCGCCACCACGGTGCGCAGGTATTCGGGCCGGACGCGCACGTCACTGTCGTTGATCACCAGGGTTTCATATTGCGCCTCGCGCACCAGGCGCGAAAGTTTCCCGACCTTGTCATTGATAGCGTGGCCGTCCCCGCCAATAAGAATGCGAATCCGCCTCTCCGGGAAATCACGCGCCAACTTCTCAAGCACGGGAACCACCGGGGAATCCTTTTCGCCCACGCAAAACAGCAGTTCGTAATCCGGGTAGTCCTGACGGCAGAGGCTGGCGAAGTTCTCATACGCCTCCGGGTCGAGACCTCGGACCGGCTTGAGGTTGCTGACGGGAGGGGTGAAGCTGCCCTCCCTGGAACCGGGCTGGGTGGCAGGGCGCCGGAAAAACCGCCACGTGCTGTAGATGACGATCAAATAATAGATGAAGGGGAAGGTGGCAACCACAAATACGACATCGCGGAGGATAGCTGAAGTCATCGTTTAGAATCGCCGACGCCAGGATTAACCCCTCAACCGTCCGGCGTGCCTCGCGAAAGCGCCGTCGCCCGAGACCCTCTCCCCAAGGGAGAGGGCCAGGTTCTTTGTGAGGGCGACGCCCGTGAATCACGCGCAGACTGCACAACGGAAATATCTGTCATTCACTTCATCGCTGCGGCCGCAATCGAGCCAGGGCTGCGGCGCTTGATTTCTCGCAACGTATATATGGGTTTCTTCTGGGACTCGTAGTACGTGCGAGAAAGCATCTCGCCGATGAGGCCTACGGAAAGAAACTGGACCCCGGTCAGGAACAGAAGCATCGCTACGAATAGAAGCGGGCCGTGGGCCAGCATGATCGCTCTGTGGAGCCACAGCTTCTCGTACAAAAGGAAGAGCCCGATACCGCTGCCGGCGCCCACGCCGAGCAGGCTCAGAAGCCCGAAAAAGTGCAAAGGCCGCGTGGAATAATCGAGCAGAAACTTGATCCCGATTAAGTCGAGCAAGACTCGCACGGTCCTCGAGAGGCCGTAGTGCGACTTCCCCTTTTCACGAAGCGTGTTCTTGATGGGGATTTCCGCGGTCGTTGCCCCGGCCCAGCTCGCCAGGACGGGAATGAAGCGATGAAGCTCTCCGTAGAGATGAACATTCTCCAGCGCCTCGCGGCGGTAGGCCTTGAATGTGGTGCCGAAGTCGTGCAGAGGCATGCCGGAAAGTTTTGCCATCAGCCAATTTGCGACGCGGCTGGGCAGGCGGCGCGTGAGCCACGCATCTTTCCTGTCCACTCGCCAGCCGCTGACCACATCGTACCCCTTCGCCAT
>JBELAJ010000244.1:0-11761 GCA_049508935.1 Terriglobia bacterium
ATGCTTCTCGATATTCCGTCGGTTTTTGGCCTCATCCCACTCGGGCCGCATTTCGCGTAACTACGATATTGCAGTTACATTATAGCACGTGTTCGAGCCGCCTCAAGCTGTATATTGAGAGGCGACAGTTCGCGCGCTCCCTTCACCGGCTCCGTGCCCGCTGATGAAGACGGCGCTGCGCGGCACTCTCTCCGCCAAGTCGGAAAAGGACCCACGAGGCATGTTGGCTCTCTGGTGCCTGAAACCAACGAGAGCGTAGGGTGCTCAATCAACCATTGGCAATCGTCAGCCGATCATCCCCCAGCCCCTAGCCCCTTTTTCTGGCGATGGTGTGGATCGGTTCGCCGAGCAACACATCGGCGGCTTCCATCCAGGCTTCTGCTAAAGTGGGGTGGCAGTGGATGGTTTGAGCGAGTTCGGTGGCAGTGAGTTCGGCGCGAATGGCGGTGGTGGCTTCCGCGATGAGGTCCGTGGCCTGGACGCCGATCACTTGCGCGCCCAGCAACTGCTCGGTCTTAGCATCCGCAATCCACTTGACGAAGCCGCTCGGGTGGCCGATGGCCAAGCTCTTACCGAGCGCTTCGAAGTTGAATTTACCTGTCCTGACTTCCCTACCTTGCTTCGCCGCATCCTGCTCTGTCAGCCCGACTGCGCCGACTTCGGGCGACGTAAAGATGCAATAGGGAATGAGTTTTTCATTCTTGCGCCGCTGCCGTGTGCAGGCGTTCTCCGCAGCAACCAGGCCTTGCGACGTGGCGGCGTGCGCCAATTGCGGGCCTCCCGTGACGTCACCAATTGCATAAATCGTTGAAACTTGAGTTGCACCGTATTCATCGACCTCGATGAAACCGTGCTGGCTGGTTTTGAGTCCTGCATTCTCGAGTTGGAGTTCCGTGGTCACCGGCTTACGTCCTAACGCGGCCAGAAGCAGATCCGCCTCGAGCGCTTCTCCCCCCGCGGTTCCCCGCACAGCATGCTCGTCGGCGGTAATGTTCTCGAGACTCGTGCCCGTAAGGATGCGAATGGCCAGCGCCTTCTCCATCTGTCGACGCAGTTCGCGCCGCACGTCGGCATCCAGGAATGCCACGATATCCTCGAGAATCTCGACGATCGTGACCTGAACGCCCAATTGGGCCAGCATGCAGGCAAACTCGCAGCCGATGACCCCGCCGCCCAGTACGAGGGCGCTCGCAGGAGCCGATTTCAAGTCGAGGAACGCGCGACTCTCAACCACCCGCTCATGCCGCGGCAGAAACGCCGGCATGGAGGACGTGGCACCGGTAGCGATAATGGTCTTCTCGGCCCCGATCACCGTGCTTCCGGACTTTGAATTCACCACAACCCGCTTGCGGCTCTCGAACGAAGCAGTTCCTTCGAATACCTTCACACCGTTTCCTGCCAGCAATTGTCTTACGCCATTGCGCAGGTTGCGGACCACTTGATCTTTGCGCTCGGCCATGGCGGAATAATCGAACGAGGCTGACTCGGTCTTGAGACCCAAGCTTCCCGACGACCTCATCTGCGCGTAAAGGTCGGATGTGTGGATTAATGCCTTGGAGGGAATGCAGCCGCAGTTCAGACACGTCCCGCCCAAGAACTCGCGCTCAACCAGAGCTACGGAAGCGCCCAATTGCGCAGCTCGAATCGCTGCCGGGTAGCCTCCCGGCCCTGCGCCGACCACCACTACGCCAAACGTTTCCACAGTGATATCTCCCCGAGTTTTTGTTTGATTGCGTTCGCGAATCTGGCCGCTGTTGCGCCGTCGATAATGCGATGATCGGAAGACAGCGTCATTTTCATGATGTCCCGGACAACGATCTGGTCGTCCCTGACCACCGGTTGCTTGACCGTGCTCGACACCGCGAGGATAGCGCTCTCACCGGGATTGATGATGGCGGTGAAGTTCTCGATATCCATCATACCCATGTTCGAAATTGTAAAGGTGCTGCCGCCCATTTCATCGGGCGTTAGTTTGCCGGCGCGCGCTTTGGCGATCAATTCAGTGGCGGCATCGTGTAGCTCAGGCAAGCTCAACTCCTCGGCGTCGCGAATCACAGGCACCACCAACCCCTGGTCGAGATTCACCGCCAGGCCCAGATGGACACGGCTGTGCCAGCGAACGTTTCTGCCGTCCGTAGTGCTGTTCACAATCGGAAACTCAACAAGACTGAGCACCACAGCTTTCAAAATGAAATCGGTCACTGTGTAAGACGCACCCTGAGCTTTCAGTTCGGAACGGAAATTGACCAGGTCAGTCATATCCACGGCCACGGTGACGAAGAAGTGCGGCGTGGTGGTAAAACTCTCGGTGAGACGCGAGGCAATTGTCTGGCGCATTCGGCTCATGGGTTGGGGCTTTTCCGAGATAGCTCGTTCAATCCGAGCTACCGTGATCCGCCCAGTGCCGCCATCCAATGACAGTACATCGATATTCCCCCTCGCCGCGAGACGCTTAGCCGCCGGCGTGATGCGAAGCTGGTAGTATCCCTTAGACTCGAGATAGTTCTTTACGTCCCGTTCCACAATCCTACCGAGAGGGCCCGTACCGGCAATCGGCACGGGGTTGATGGCAGATTCCCTGGCCAGCTTGGCGGCGCGCGGGCTGATGCGGAACACCTCCGGAGCCGCCATCACGCTGGGCGTGGGACGTAGGGGCGGTTCGCGAACCGCCCCTACTAGCGCAGCGGGCCGCTCGAAGCGCGGTTCGACCATTCCTCTCGCGGGTGGCGGTATGGCTGGACGCTGGCCCTGCGTTGAGGCGGCGAGCGGCGCCGGCTTTCGAAACTCTGGCGACGGGGCCGCGGCTTCCGGAATTACTTCTCCGGGATCTCCCACAAAACCAACTGTTGTGTTGATGGGGACCGTAGCCCCTTCCTGGACTATAGTCTTCAGCAGCGTGCCCTCGAAGAAGCTCTCCACCTCGAGCAAGGCCTTGTCCGTTTCGATCTCGAAGAGGATGTCGCCCTTGGCGACGGTGTCTCCCACCTTCTTTCGCCAGCGAACCAGAGTGCCCACTTCCTCAGATTGCCCCAGCTTGGGCATGGTGATCGGTCGAACCATGGTCGTGGTCCCTTCTAACAATATGCTGCAACTGCTTCGGCGACCTGTCATTCCGAGCGAAGCGAGGAATCTTGCTCTGCGGTTCCTACTCGCCCACGGCGATCCAGGCGAGATTCCTCGCTTCGCTCGGAATGACAGGCTTCGTCAGGTCCTTCTACAGTATGGCCTTCGCGGCCTGGAAAATGTCATTCGCGTTGGGCAAGAAGACCGCCTCGAGAACGTGCGATTGCGGCGCGATGCCGTCCTTGGCTCCAACGCGCATGATGGGCGCATCGAGATAATCGAAGACATTTTCCTGGATCGTGGAAACGATTTCGCCCATGAAGCTGCCGATAGTCACCGACTGGCTGACCACCACGCAGCGCCCCGTCTTCTGGACGGAAGCGAGGATGGTTTCCTTGTCGAGCGGAATCAAGCTGCGAATGTCCACCACCTCGGCGCTCACGCCCAACTCCGCCTTAAGTCGTTCGGCGGCTTTCAGCGCATCGTGAATCGCCGGCCCCCAACCCACTAGCGTGATATCCGTGCCCGCGCGCTTCACGTCCGCGACGCCCAGCGGCACCAGGTACTCTTCCTCCGGAACAACGCCTTTGACGCCGTAGAGAAGCTGAGATTCAAGGAACAGCACCGGGTTATTGTCGCGAATGGCCGATTTCATCATTCCCTTGGCATCGTAGGGCGTGGCCGGATACGCCACATACATACCCGGAATATTGGCCACGCTCGATTCGAGAGTTTGGGAATGCTGCCCGCCGTAGCCTTTGCCTCCTCCGACCGAGGCGCGAATGACCAGCGGGACTTCAACCTGCGCGCCCGACATGTAATGCCACTTGGCCGCCTGGTTGCACACCTGATCGCCGGCCATAAGGAGGAAGTCCATGTACATGAGTTCGGCCACAGGCCGCAGTCCGATCATGGCCGCGCCTACCGCCGTCCCGCAGATTGCGGCTTCTGAAATGGGCGTGTTGAAAACTCGCTCGCGGCCGAAGGTTTCGAGCAGGCCTTTCGAGAGCTTGAATGCTCCCCCGTATTCAGCCACGTCTTCGCCATAGAAGATGACGCGCGAATCGCGCTTCATCTCCTCGATCAATGCTTCCTTGATGGCGTCGCGATACGTAATCTCGCCGTTGGTCCTTTTGATCGGGGCGGGCGGATCGATGATCTTCACTTTTCGATATTCGGGCGGGACAACTTCCACCGAGGTATCTGTGTACATGTACTTGATCACATCCTCGGGTCGCGGATCGGCGGCGTCCGCGGCACGCCGAGCGGCCCGCGCGTTGCGTTCGCGGACCCGCGACTCGACCTCGGCCACACCCGCTTCGTCGAGAACGGCGCGCTCCCGAAGTTGCGCCATGAAGGTCGTAATGGGGTCTACAGCTTTCCAGGCTGCTTCCTCTTCGCGCGTACGGTACTCGTTGCGAGGATCACTCAAGGAGTGGCCGTAATAGCGGTAAGTATTTACATCCAGGAAAACCGGGCCTTTGCCGCTGCGGCACATTTCCGCGGCGCCCAACATGGCGTCGCGAACAGCGAGCACGTCCATGCCATTCACCACCTCGGCGTGCATGTTGCAGTCGGAAAAGCCCGCCGCACGCCTCGCCAGGTGCGCCACGCCCATCACTTCGTTATCGGCGCGGCCCGTCATGCCGTAGTGGTTGTTGAGCACGAAAAAGACGATGGGCGCGCCGAAGCGGTGATCCTCGGCCAATTCATTGGTGAACTGAACTTGAGCCGCGAAGTTCAGCGACTCGAGCACTACGCCGTTCGCGTACGCGCCGTCGCCCGCGAAGCAGCAAACCACGCCGCCGTTGCGCAGGTAGCGGCTTCCGACCGCCGCTCCGGTGGCGATGGGAACGCTTCCGCCCACGATGGCATTCGCTCCCAGGTGGCCGACTGTAAAGTCGGCAATGTGCATGCTGCCGCCTCGGCCTTTGCAGTAACCGTCTTCCTTCCCGAAAAGCTCCGCAAGAGTGCGATACACGTGCTCTTCGAGCGCCTCCTCGAGGAGTTCCGAGCGCGTCGCGGCTTTCGATTCATGCACCCGCCGGCGCAGCCGCTCGTCATCCATGGCCCGGATGGCCTGGCAACCCCGCGCCAGGCTGTCGCCGTGGCCGCGGTGCGTACTGGTGATGTAATCCTTCAGGTTCAGGGCGCTGCACGCGCCCACGGAGGCGCCTTCCTGGCCGATCGAGACGTGCGTCGGCCCGCGGTAATTGAAATCCTTGATCGGCTCGTAGGCGCCGGAGCGCAGCTTCACGATCATCTCCTCCATCTCGCGGATCATCAACATGTCCTCGAGAAGAGCGACGGCCGTCTTCGCGTCAATGCGGCCTGCCTCGAGCTCACTTCGCAGGTCACCCTTGAACCGATAGCCCGGAATCTTTCCGCAATCGATTTCGAAGGGCCTGAAATCGGGCCTCAAATCGCTGAGGTAACTTACGCTCGTCTTTGTGCTTCCCAATGCTGCCTCCTTGTCGAAAGTCGAGAGTCAAGAGTCGAGAGTTGAAAGTAAAAACCGCAGACTCTACGCGCCGGTCTGCCCTACCCCCTTTAACTACGAGGTCGGAAGTTACGAGTGAGCATCCAAGCCCACTCGACTCTGGACTTTTGACTCTCGACTTTCGACTCTTAACTGTCCTTACGTCCGCACCACCTCCACACCATCCTTGCGAAGTTGGCTCGAAAACTTTCGGTCGATCTGCTTGTCCGTGATCAACACTTGAACTCGACCCAGTTGCCCTGCGCACGCAAATGAAATCTTGCCCACCTTGCTGTGATCCGCCAGGAGAAAAACCTGGCGCGCGTGTTGCATGACGAGTTCCTTGGTATAGGCTTCGCTCGGATCGGTGGTGGTGAGGCCTTCATCAAGAGTCACTCCCATCGTCCCCATGAACGCTTTATCCACGTGCACCTCGTCCAGGGTATGACGAGTGAGAGGGCCCACCAGAGTCTGGCTGAGGCGGCGGAATTCGCCGCCGATCAGAATCACGCGTGGTCCCTGCGCAGCCAGTTCAATCGCCGCTCGCAACGAATTGGTAACCACGGTAAGGTTCGAGCGCTCGCGGATCAATCGCGCCAATTCCAGGACGGTGCTTCCCCCGTCCAGGAAAATCGTATCGTTCGGCTTGATGAATCTGAGCGCCGCCTGAGCGATGCGTTGCTTTTCCCGGGCGGCGATCGACGTTTTATCGTCGAAAAGCGGCTCCTCGAGCCGGCTCTCTGTACCTACTGCACCCCCGTGCACGCGCCGCACTTCGCCCAGGCTCTCCAGTTGAGCCAAATCGCGGCGAACCGTGGCCGCTGATACCGCGAGCTGGCGGGACAATTCCTCGACACTCACGACATGATCGATGCGCAAGATTTGGCGCAGCCGCTCGAGGCGTTTTGGCGCGAGTTCCCTTGGCTTGCCGGATTTCAATCTTTCACCTCAGATCCAGGTCCTGACATGCTGAGCGGAGCGAAACATCTCGGCAGTTTGCTCGGCCCGCCGTGGATGATCAATTCTGCTCGATTATATGCCAAAGTTGATCGAAATCAATCAGATTCTTTCGTTATTTGGAGTGCCGGATTGGCATGTCGTTGCGGCGAATCCGGAAGGTGCGTGCTGGTCGTGTTATGATCGGACCATCGAGTAGACCGCCATGGAACTGATCTTTGCCTCCGCGACGGAACAAGCTAAAGCGATCCGCGAAAAGCGAATCTCGTCGGTGGAGCTTACGCAAGCGTGTCTCAATCGAATCGCCCAGGTCAACCCTAAGTTGAACGCTGTCGTGCAACTGACCGCTGAAACGGCGCTGGCCGAAGCCCGCGCGGTTGACAGGGCTCTTGCCCGCGGCGAATTCAAGGGGCCGTTGCACGGCGTTCCGTTTACATTGAAGGACGCCATCGAAACGGAGGGAGTGATCTCAACGGGGGGAACGCTAGGCCGTGCAAGTTATGTGCCCAAAGGAGACGCCACGGTGGTGAAGCGTCTGCGGGCCGCCGGAGGCATTCTTCTCGGCAAGACGAACTGCCCCGAATTGGGCTGGGCGTGGGAGAGCGACAACCTGATTTACGGTCGGACGAATAACCCTTGGGACCTGTCGCTGTCGCCGGGGGGCAGCAGCGGCGGCGAGTCCGCCATCGTTGCGGCGGGAGGCTCGCCGTTCGGCTTGGGCAGCGACGCGGGTGGGAGCGTGCGGTTCCCTGCCCATTGCACCGGAATCGCTGCGATCAAGCCAACCTCCGGGCGAGTTCCGCGCACAGGCCACTTCCCCGGCCCCGGGGGAACGCTCGACGCGCTCTGGCAGATCGGCCCGCTGGCGCGAAGTGTCGAAGACCTTAACACAATCCTGCCCATCATTGCCGGCGTGGACTGGAGCGATCCCTCCGTCGTCCCCATGCCGCTGGGCGATGCGGCAGTGGTCAACCTCACAACCCTGCGCGTAGCGTTCCATACCGATAATGGAATCGAGACGCCCAGCCAACAGACCGTCGACGCTGTGCGGGCCGCAGCGAAAGCCCTCGCAACGAGCGTCTCCTGCGTTGAGGAGGCTCGACCGCCCGGCATCGAGCAAACCTACGATGTCTATTTCGGGCTCTTCACTGCCGACGGGGGTCGGGGGGTCGAAGAACTGCTCGCGACAGCCGGCACCAAGCAAGTTCATCCGCTCATGACGCGCGTTCTGGAACTTCAACGCTCGCACGCCAAGTCGATGGCGGCATTCGTCAAGTTGATAGGCCAATGGGACGCGTTCCGCCGCTCTCTCCTTTCCTTCATGGAGCAACATGACGTTATTGTGTGCCCGGTGTGCTCGTTCGCTGGTATGGCCCACGGTTCGACATATGACCGCCTGCCGGCCTTCAGCTACACCATGACGTACAACCTCACAGGCTGGCCCGCGGCAGTGGTGCGGGCCGGAACTTCCCGCGACGGCTTGCCGATTGGCGTGCAGATCGTGGCGCGGCCGTGGCGCGAGGACGTTGCATTGGCGGTGGCTTCAATGATCGAGAAGGCTTTGGGTGGTTATCAACGCCCGCCCCTGTGATCGTCCGAGCGGCGTTCATTCATTTCGTCCCTCGTGAAGTGACGACCGGCGCGGACGTGACTGAGTCGCTCCATCAGAGAGTCTAGTTCCTGGGCGCTTCCCGCCTGCGCCGCGTATTGTTGCAGCCACTCGCGAAAAGCCCCATTGAGGGTTTTGTGTTGGCTGCGCGCCACGGCCCGCGCGAGCTTGATCAGGCTTGCATCCGCGGTCAGAGTCACTTTCTTCATACGAAACAAGTGTATCCGATTAGAGTGCAATCGATCCACTGGAGCGTTGCATCAGCCCGGTTGTCAACCGCGCAGGTGGCCACAGCGGGCGTAAGCAAGCGGGGCGGGAGGAGTTTGGACCCAGCGGGAAGTAACCCCTCACCCGTCCAGCGACGGCTGGTGAAGGCGCCGTCGCTGGACACCCTCTCCCCAGGGGAGAGGGCTGTTGACGCGAGTTTGGGCCGCAAGAACGTAAAGATTCCGAATCGTGGCGTAACGCCGCTGCTACAGCTTTCATGCTAAGATGTTTCGGCGTTGCGCTGATCGCCAGGCGCCATAGGGGGAGAGGTGATGAGACCGAATCCGATAACGCCGTTCAAAGTCGGCACGCTGGCCGTAGAGGTTTACGAAGACCGCAGGGCATTGGGGCAGGCGGCGGCAACCGTGGCGGCGAACCGGCTGCGTGAATTGGCGAGCCGGCATGAAACTGTTCCGGTGATTTTTGCCACCGGCGATTCGCAGCGAGCCACTTTGCACGCGCTCGCGGCCTTGCCGGATGTGCCCTGGAGTCAAATCATCGGATTTCGCATGGATGAATACGTGGGTCTTCCGGAGGACCATCCCGCCTCGTTCTCGCGTTACATGCGGGAGAATCTGACCAGCCGCGTTCAGTTGCGGCACATGTACGAAATTGACGGCGCCGAGGCCAACGTGCAAAAGACCTGCAGGGAGTACGCGGAGTTGCTCCGGGCGCACTCGCCCTTGCTCTGCCTGCTGGGCGTCGGCGAGAACGGCCACCTGGCGTTCAACGACCCGGCGGAAGCTCTCTTCGACGATCCGGTCGACGTTAAACAGGTTACGCTCGACCTTGTTTGCCGCCAACAGCAGGTTAACGAGGGCGCTTTTGCTAACGTCGCGGAAATGCCTGAAAGGGCCATCACTATTACAGTGCCTGCGCTCTTTCGCGTGCCGGAGTTGATCCTTTCGACTCCGGGCCCACGCAAGGCTCAGATTGTAAAACGGACTTTGTACGATCCGATTTCGACCGCGTGCCCGGCCACGATCCTGCGCCGGCATCCGAATGCGACGTTGTTCTTAGACCGGGATTCGGCGGCGGAATTGACTTCCGGGTTGCGATAGACACCACCCCCGGCCCCTCCTCGGAGAGGAGGGGAGTTGGAGGTTCGGCTCCCCTCCTGGGTAAGGGGGGACAGGCGTGGTCCTGTACATGTCGAACTGAGACTTCTGCTAGGAAACCAAAACTGTGAAGCCCAAAAAGCGCCTGCGATGGTGGATTGCGTGGACCCTGTTTTTCTCCACGGTCATCAACTACATTAATCGCATGACGTTGTCCGTTCTGGCGCCAGTCATCACCCAGCAATTTCATCTCAATCACAGTCAACTTTCGTGGGTCTTCGGTTTCTTTCAATTGTCTTATGCAGGCATGTGGTTGATTGGCGGCGTGCTGCTCGACATCATCGGCACCCGGCTCGGTTTAGCGCTCGCGGTCATCTGGTGGTCCATCATCAGTATGCTGACGGGCCTCGCGAATTCACTTTCTCAATTCGCAATTTTCCGCTTCCTCCTGGGAATAGGAGAAGGCTGCAACTGGCCTGGCGCCAGCAAGGCCGTGGCCGAATGGTTCCCTGCCAAGGAGCGGGGGGTTGCAGTAGCCATTTTTGATAGCGGCTCGAGCGTGGGTGGCGCAGTGGCTGCGATCGTTGTGCCCTGGGTGGCCATTAAGCTGGGTTGGCGATACGCGTTCGTGTTTTCCGGCGCCCTCGGGTTTGTCTGGCTGGCCTTATGGCTGCGCGTTTATTATCCCTTGAGCCGGCATCCCAGGCTCACGAGCGAAGAAAAGGATCTGATCGAAGCGGGCCGCGACACTGCCAAGGTTTCCGCGCGCGCCGGCGCGGGCCGATGGCTGACCCTGCTTACAGACAGCAATACCTGGGGAATCCTCCTGGGGCGGTCGCTCACCGATCCCATCTGGTGGTTCTACGTATTCTGGCTTCCTCAATATCTCAGCGAGATCCGCGGTTTCAGCCTGAAACAGATCGCCGCTTTCGCTTGGATTCCATTTGTGGCGGCCGATATCGGCAACTTCACGGGCGGGCTGATTTCCGGATTCCTGATCAAGCGCGGGATGGCGACGCTGCGAGCCCGGAAGTGGGTTTGCGTCGTGAGTTGTCTGCCGGTCATTGCCGGAATTCCAGCAGTCAGGACTCATAACGCTTATATGGCGCTGGCGCTGATCGCATTTGCGGTTTGGGGGTACGCGAGTTGGTCCACCATGGGACTCACTTTTCCCTCTGATTTGTTCCCGCAGGATGTTGTGGCGTCGGTGACAGGAGTGAGTGGCTTGGGCGCGGGCCTGGCAGGAGCTGCGTTTACACTGATCGTCGGAAAGCTCGTAGACCGGTTCTCGTATTATCCCGCGTTCTTCGCCGCCGCCACCATGCCGCTGCTGGCCACTGCCGCGGTGCTGATTCTACTCCGGCCGCGGCAGGCAGGCAGTGGGCAGATGGGCAGGTCGGCAAATGGGCAGTCGGAAGTGGGCTTCAGCTCTGCAGAAACTTAAATTAGCCAGTCCAATTTCAAATCTCAGATTCCAGATTCCAAACCTGACAAGCCTCAGGGCCTTCAGGTTGCCTGACTCCCGACTAGCCGCGGCCGACCACTACTGCTTGCCGGTTCACGACCGCACCCCATGCTGCTATCTGCCAATCAGCCGACCTGCCCATCTGCCTACCTGCCCACTGCCTATTCTTCTTCTTCCTCCGCCGAAGGCTTATGCGCGGCGACGATCTTGTCCGCGATCGGCTGGGGGACGATTTCGTAGTGCGAGTACTCCATCGCGTAAGTCCCTCGTCCCTGGGTCATGGAGGTGAGGTCGGAGGCGTAGGTGAGCATTTCGGCGAGGGGCACCTGGGCTTTGATGATGGTGGACCCTCCCTTGGGGTCCATGCCCTGCACGCGGCCGCGCCTGCCGTTCAGGTTTCCCATAATGTCGCCGGCATTATTCTCAGGAACTGTAATTTCGACGTTCATAATAGGCTCGAGCAGGCAGGGCTTGGCCTGTTCCATACACTTCTTGAATCCCTTCGAGCCGGCAAGCTTAAAGGCAATTTCGGATGAATCCACTTCGTGGTAGGAACCGTCGAAGAGGATGACGCGGAAATCCACCATGGGACAGCCGGCCAGATACCCTTTCGCGGCTGCCTCGATGATGCCCTTCTCGACGGCGGGGATGTAGTTCTTGGGGATCGAGCCGCCGAAGATGTCGTTCACAAACTCGAAGCCCGCCCCGCGCTGGAGCGGTTCCACCTTGATCCAGCAGTCACCGTACTGGCCGTGACCGCCGGTCTGTTTCTTGTGCTTGCCCTGCGCTTCGGCCTTGGCGCGAATCGTCTCGCGATAAGGAATCTTAGGGGCCTTCAAAGTGACTTCGATATTGAATCGCCG
>JBELAJ010000245.1:0-11709 GCA_049508935.1 Terriglobia bacterium
ACATTGGACCTGCGTTACATGGACATCGCGGCCGAGGTGAACCCGGCGACGGTCCACATCGTCTCGCTGACGGCTCCAAAAGACCTGAGCGTCCTCGAGCAGAATTACGAGTACGACCTTCTGAGTCCGCAGAAGCTTCTTCAGAAGTATGTGGGAAAAGAACTGATCTTGGTGCGTACAGAAACTGAAAATAATTCGACCAAGGAAATTTCCGTAAAAGCCACCCTGCTTGCCCTGAATGAGGGGCCGGTGTGGAAAGTGGGAAACGAAATCGTCACCGGAATAGGGACTGACCGGTATGTGTTCCCCGACTTGCCTGAAAACTTGTACAGCAAACCGACCTTGATCTGGTTACTCGATAATGCGCGGGACGGGGAGCAGACGGTGGAGGCATCCTACCTGACCAACCAAGTCAATTGGAACGCCGACTACGTGTTCACGATAGGTTCGAATCAGAAGGGGGCGGATTTGAACGGTTGGGTGACGGTTGTCAACAATAGCGGCACCGAATTCCGAAACACCCAGCTTCAGCTTGTTGCCGGCGAAGTTCACCGGGTTACCGAAGCGCTGCCTCCCTCGCCCCGTCCCATGATGAAGGCTGCCGTAGCGGGCGCGGCCCAATTTGCCCAGGAGCCAATCTCCGAGTATCACCTTTATTCGCTCGAGCGCCGCACCAACCTGCAGGACAAAGAAACCAAGCAGATCAGCCTGCTCGCGGCCACGGGGGTTGGCTTCAGCAAAGTTTTCGAAGTGGACGGGCAGCAATACTACTACCATAACGCCCAGAGCCCTGGGGCGCCCATCAAGGAACCGGTCCAAGTCCACATCAAGTTTAAGAACTCGCAGGATAATTCTCTCGGCATGCCACTGCCCGCCGGCACCGTGCGTGTTTATCAAGGCGACTCGAAGGGCCGTCTACAGCTTATCGGCGAAGATCGTGTCGGCCACACGCCCAAGGACGAAACACTGGATCTTCACATCGGCAATGCTTTTGATGTGGTCGCGGAAAGAAAGCAGACGGACTTCAAATCTTTTGGCCGGGCCTTCGAGTTCGCCTTCGAGATTTCACTTCGCAACCACAAACCGGATCCCATTACGATAACCGTAAATGAGCCCATCGGCGGCGACTGGACGATGCTCGACTCCAACTACAAGTATGAAAAGACCGGAGCGTTCGCGGCGCAATTCCAGGTGCCCGTGCCGGCCAATGCGGAATCTGTACTCAAGTACCGCGTGCGCGTGCAGTGGTAGACCTCGCGCAGAGGGCGACTCAGTTGTCAGTGGTGCGTTGTCCGGCCACGAGCCGAGCGAGAGAGTGCGGAGAATCTTGAATTGTGAGTTGCCACGACTTGCACAGGCTCCTTGAGGGACGGGAGAGCTTGTTCAAGGCGCATAGTTGGACCCTGTGGGCAGGCATTTCGCGAGTTGACGCGTGGGAGGCGTCGTCAGTCTGCGCGGATTCGGAGTCCATCTCGGAGTGCGCGCTGGGATGGCTTATCAATTGCGCAACCCAGGACATCGCGCGGACATAGACGATGGCAGCGTCTTGGCGCTCCGTGGTTTCTCGGGCTGGCGTGGATGAGGCCGACGGCCGTGTAATCCATTCCCCGAAGCTGCTGGAGAACAAGAAAAGGGTGGCCGAAATAAGAACCAAGACCGGCAATGGTAGTTTGGCCTTCTTCATAAAACCCTTACCTCCCAGCGAAGGCGACTTTTACCTTCGAGAACCCTTACTTCCAGATTTCCTGGTCAAAGGTTTAGACGATTGAACCTAGTTTTGGTCACCAATGCTGGAGAGTTTCAAATGCCTGAAGTGTATTGGATGTCAGGTCGGTCGCTTGGGTTGTGTTGAGGGAATTATAGAAAATCGGCAGTAAAAGCACTGTCCGAACGGGAGACATCTCAGAATGAATCACGTCAGCGACACGTTCTAGAGCACTAACATGCAGTCGCCGTAGCTGTAAAAGCGGTAGCGCTCGTGGACAGCGTGTTGGTAGGCGCGCAATGTGAGGTCGCGGCCCGCCCAGGCGCAGACCAGCATGAGAAGCGTGGACTTGGGCAGGTGAAAGTTGGTGAGCAGCCCTCGGATCACACTAAATTGGTATCCGGGGTATACGAACAAATTGGTCTCACCCTTTCCCGGCTCAATTCTTCCTTCGTGTTCGCGTCCCACATGTTCCAGAGTCCGGAGGCTTGTGGTGCCCACGGCAATGATGCGGCGGCCTTTGTCGAGCGCCGCATTCAGGGTGGCGGCGGCGGGTTCCGAAATCTCGAAACGTTCGGCTTCCATCTTGTGATCTTCCACTTGCTCGACGCGCATCGGCTGAAATGTGCCGAGTCCCACGTGGAGCGTGATCTCGCAAGTTTCAATCCCGCCTCCGCGCAGCGACTCCATAATTCTTTCCGTGAAGTGAAAGCCCGCGGTGGGTGCGGCGACCGCGCCGCGGACTTTGGCGTAGATCGTCTGGTACGTCTCGCGATCCTGCGCCTCATCGGCGCGCCGGATATAGGGCGGCAATGGGACATGGCCTAGGCGGTCGATTGCGTCTTCTACGGTGCCTTCGCGTGCCCTCAAACGCACGCGGCGCACCCCGTACTCGCCTCGCCCGATGACTTCCGCTTCTAATTCTCCCTCGCCGAAGAGAAGTCGTTCACCGGTTCGCACCTTGCGGCCCGGGTGGACAAGCCCTTCCCAAACGTCTTCGCCCTCCTGCCGCGTAAGCAGCAACTCGATTTCGCCCTTCAGAAATTCCCTCGCCGCGGGGTTGCGCTTGCCAACCGGTTGCGAATGGAGGCCGTGCCGCCGGCCCAACAAGCGCGCCGGAAACACCTTGGTGTTGTTGAAAACCAAAAGATCGCCGGCCTCGAGAACTTGAGGGAGGTCTAGAAAGACCTGGTCTCTGACCATCCCTGCTTCGTGCTCCACAACCATCATGCGTGAGGCGTCCCGGGGAACCAGCGGCCGCTGGGCGACCAACTCCGGCGGGAGGTGATAATCGAAGTCGTCAACTAGCATCGCCTAGGAATTGTAGCACTCGTTTGTGGTAGAGTTCTCGTATGCCTTCCCCAGCGGTCACTATTTCGCAGCGCGGCGCAGACCGAGTGGCCTCGGGCCACGTGTGGATTTACCGTGCCGATGTGCTGGATGCTAGAGAGGCAGGTCCCGGTGACGTAGTTCGTCTGCAAGACCGTCGGCGGCATTTCTGGGGGCAGGCGCTTTACAGCAGCCAGTCTCAGATCGCCTTGCGCTTGCTCACTCGTGACGAGCGCCCCTTCGATGGCGCCTTTCTCGCCGAGCGAGTAACCATGGCCGCGAGTCTCCGCCAATCAGTGGCGAGCGGGGCGCAGGCTTACCGCCTTGTCTCTGCGGAAGGTGACCTGCTTCCTTCGCTGATCATTGACCGCTACGGCCCATGCTTGGTCATCCAGACTCTCACCCAGGGCATGGACCGGCTGAAGCCGCAGATCGTCGAGATCCTCCAGCAGGCCTTCTCGCCCCGCTCGATACTGGAGCGTAACGATGTGGCAGTCCGGGGCCTGGAGGGGTTGCCGGAACAGAAAGGGACTCTGGCCGGGGAAAGCATCAGCGAAGTCGAGGTGGAAGAGAACGGGCTGCGATTTATCTTCGACCTGATCGGCGGGCAGAAGACGGGCGGCTTTCTCGACCAGCGCGAGAATCGCCTGGCGGCCCGGCGATACGCGCGGGGCCGCGCGCTCGACTGCTTCAGCTACACAGGCGGGTTTGCGCTGCATCTGGCGGCGCAGTGCGATTCCATCTTAGGCATCGACTCCTCACCGGAGGCGCTCGGCCTCGCTCGCCGTAACCAGCAATTGAACGGCGCAGCCAACCTGGAATGGCAGGAAGCCAACTGTTTCGACTTCTTAAAGGCCGCTGACCTCGGGAAACAACGCTACGACACCATCGTGCTCGATCCTCCGGCGTTTGCGCGGCAGAAATCCAAGCTGGAGGCGGCGTGGCGCGGCTACAAGGAACTAAACCTGCGCGCGCTTAAGATGCTGAACCCCGGCGGGTTCCTCATCACCTGCTCATGCTCTCACCATGTGAGCGAGGCGGACTTTCTCGAGATCATCGCTGCTGCGGCGCTCGACGCGCACCGCACGGTGACAATTGTCGAACGGCGCACGCAGGCGCGCGACCATCCGATCCTGTTGACGGTGCCTGAAACACACTATTTAAAGTGTTTGATCTTGCGTGTGATCTGATTTTTTTCTAAACCTATTTTCTTCTGATCCTATTTTGATTCTTTTTGAGCCTATTCTCAAAACCTGTAATTTGAGATTTGAAATTTGAGATTTTTCTCGAGCCAGCGAGGCGTCGAGGGTTCCCTGTTTTGGATCGCAGTCTTTAAGGAGGAACATGTCTAGTCGCGTAACGGCCGGCACTAACTATGGCAGGATTTGGATTCGCATTTTCGCACCGTGCGCCTGGCTCATTGCGGCGGGATTGTCTTTCGGGCAGATCGCCGGGCCTTCGCTTGCCACACAACTCCATCGGCAATATTCCTCCCAGGAATTTCTTGAGCCCATCAAGTTTTTAGCCAGCGACAAATTCAAAGGTCGCGGGGACGGCTCGAAAGAACTTGATGAAGCAGCGCAATACATTGAGATGCGCTTCAAAGAGTTCGGACTGAGCCCTGCCGGGGACAACGGAACCTATCTCCAGCGTTTCAAAATCACGGTGGGGGCCGAGATGGGTCCGAGCAACTCAGTGAATTATCAAAACGGCTCCACTCGTGCCGCTCTCACTGCAGGACAGGATTTTGTGCCCTTCAGCTTTTCGGAGGCGGTGACTGTCCAGGCGCCACTGATTTTTGCGGGATATGGAATCACCGCTCCGGAATTCAATTACGACGATTACAAAGGCGTGGATGCCAAAGGAAAGATCGTCCTGGTGCTGCGTCACGAGCCGCAGGAAAACGACGAGAAGAGTGTCTTCGCGGGAAAACAACTCACGACTCACTCGGAGATCGTTAATAAGGCCATCAACGCAAGAAACCATGGAGCGGTGGGGATGATCCTGGTGAATGATCTCGGGAATCACCCCGGCGAGCCCGATGAGTTGATCAAGTTTGGCACACTCACGGGGCCCGAAGAAATGCAGTTAGCGGCGCTCCAGGTGAAGGCTGCGGTGGCGGATGAGTGGCTCAAGCCCACGGGGAATAGCCTGGAAGAGCTTCGCCAGGCCATTGACAAAGACCTTTCGAACCACTCCTTCGCACTGCCGCCGTCGGCGCAGTTAGCGCTGTCCGTAGACGTTCAGCGGATTCGTAAGGAGGTTTCGAATGTGATCGGCGTGCTGCCGGGCCGGGATGAGAAGTTGGCCGGCCAGTGCATCGTCGTCGGCGCGCACTACGACCACCTGGGGCTTGGCGACCAGCATTCTCTCGCCCCCAGCCAGATCGGCCAGATCCACCACGGCGCAGACGACAACGCCTCCGGAACCAGCGCTGTGCTCGAGCTTGCCGATGGGTTCGCGCATTCGAGCCCCCGTCCCACGCATACGCTGGTATTCGTTACGTTCGCGGGAGAGGAAACCGGCTTGCTGGGCTCGAGCTACTACGCCAGTCATCCCACTTGTAGCCTCGATAAGACCGTGGCCATGGTCAACATGGACATGGTCGGACGTGTCTCGAAGAATAAACTCTACGTCGGAGGAACGGGAACCTCGCCGGGATTTAAAAAGCTGGTGGAAGATGCTGATCACAACGTGGGTTTCGATCTGAGCTACTCGGCCTCCGGCTACGGCGCCAGTGATCACATGTCCTTTACCGTCCGAAGCGTGCCGGTGCTGTTCTTCTTTTCAGGCCTCCACTCCGACTATCACAAGCCCTCCGACACCTGGGACAAGATCAACTCCGAAGATGGAGCGAAGGTGGTGCAGTTGGTGGCACAAGTGGTTGACGGGCTCGATCAGTTAACGGAAAAACCGCAATTTGTTCGCGTGGCGGAGCCCACTCCTTCCGCCATGGGCGGTGGCGGCGGATACGGGCCCTACTTCGGTTCTATTCCCGATTTCGGCGCGGCTGAGCATGGCGGAGTGAAGTTTGCGGATGTGCGCGACGGCAGCCCCGCCGCCAAAGCCGGCTTTAAGGCTGGAGACACCCTGATTGATTTCGGCGGGAAGAGTATCGACAACCTCTATGATTTTACTTATGCCTTGCGGGCCCACAAACCGGGCGACAAGGTATCGGTAACCGTTCTGCGGAACGGCGATAAAGTTGCTCGCGAGGTGACCCTGGAAGTACGAAAATAGTGCTCCCTTGACTGCTGGCGCAGGCGTGGGCGCGCAGACAGGAGCGCCTGCGCGGCACGTGGTATGATGGAAAGTACGGGACAGGTCGGGGCAAGGTAGAAATGCAAGCGCAATGAGAATGGGGAGACTCTGGAACTTTCGAACTTGTTTGGTCGTGGCGCTGTGGCAGGCGTTTCTTGCCGTGTCGAGTTTCGCGGCGGCGGTTGATGCGCCTCTCAAGCTCGTGGTCTCAGTCGAGGAGCAATCAATTCCGGCGCCCTACCCGGCACGTGTCACTCTGCACCTCCACAACAGCGGCAGTGAAACACTCTGGCTGTATCGGCATGCACGGGCCAAGCTTCCGCCCCCCATGCGCATGACGGACGAGGACACCGGCCCACAGTATACGGGCGGGTCAACACTCACCGTCCGGCTCGAACCGGTCAGCACGGGTCAGGAAACCGTCTCCACCCCCGCGCAGGCGGAGGTGTTCGACAGCATCGGCCTCCCTAAGCCAGCGCTGGTTGGTCTGGCAGCCGGCGAGGACTACGAAGAAAAAGCCTCGATTCGCCTTACGCCGGCGCTTTCTGAGATTCAGAAACCCTTTTGGGGAGCATACCGGCTGACGCTCACTTACAAAGCCGAGTATTCCAACGCCGATGAAATCCAGCGCGACCTGAAAGCCGCTCTTTGGCAGGGGGAGGTCTCGAGTAACACAATCGAGGTTCAGCTTCAACCTCCAACACCCGATTCTCATTGCGATGTTTCCGGGACGGTTGACACCCCCGATTCAGTGCCGATCAGCGGAGCCTTAGTTTCCCTCTCCGACAAGGCTGAGCGTCTGGTAGACCAGACTGAGAGCGACCCGGATGGCAAGTATTCGTTCTCCTCGCTTCCGCCCGGCTTTTACTGGGTTACGGCGCGCCGGCATCGCGCCACTGAGGCTACGGTGGTGTTCCGCCACGTTGAATTGACGAGTTCCGCGCCTTCGATGACTCAGCAACTGGTGCTAATTTCGGAGGAAGTATACGAACCCAAGAAAATGCTGCACAAGCCGGTGCTCTTTCGTGTTACGGATAACGCCGGCGCGCCGCTGGATCGTGTTGACATCGATGTAACCTATGCAAACGGGGACCTTGTGGATAACGTTAAAGGCCAAACCGGCAAGGATGGCTTGGTGGCGCTCGCCATCATCCCCGGCCGTAATTTTGTGACCCTTAAACGCCACGGATGTCCAAAGCAAGACGAGCGGGCGGATGTGGCTCCCGGCGGCGGTATCGGCGCGTTTCAGTTCGCCTTTAGTTGCGCGAAGAAATGAGTGACGCAGCAGGATAAACCTGCATGAAAAGAGTTCTCAATAACTCCGCACCTGTTGCGCTCCGGCTGATGAAAGCGCCGGAGTGCGACACCCTCTCCCCGAGGGAGAGGGCTATAGTTCTGATGCGAACCTGCCAGGTCGCCCTGGTAGTTTTACTGTTGGTTGTTGCATTCGACTTAGGGCTGGGAGGCCAGCAGAAATCCGGGCTCTCCGGCGTCGGTCCGGTGGTCAACGGGACTCCCGACGATCCGCTGCGCGATCCGCGCGAAACGCACCTGCGCCATGTCAAGCAACTCACCTTTGGCGGGCAGAGTGCCGAGGCGTACTTCAGCTATGACGGCAAGCGGCTGACGTTTCAGAGCACACGCGAGCCCTATAACTGCGATCAGATCTTCATTATGAACGCCGACGGCTCCGACCAACGCCTCGTTTCCACCGGCCAGGGCAGGACGACGTGCAGCTACTTTTTTCCGGACGGCAAGCATATCCTCTACTCGTCGACTCATCTCTCAAGTCCCGAATGCCCGCCGAGGCCCGACTATTCAAAAGGCTACGTTTGGGGAGTCTATTCGACCTTCCGAATATTCTACTCCACGGATAGAGGCCAGATTCTGAAGCAGCTCACGCAAGCGCCGGGCTACAACGCCGAAGCCACGCTTTCATCCGATGGGAAGAAGATCGTCTTCACCTCGTCGCGAGACGGCGACCTCGAAATTTACACCATGAATCCCGATGGAAGCGATGTAAAGCGCCTGACTCACGAACTGGGTTATGATGGCGGGCCTTTCTTTTCGCCCGATGGGCAATGGATTGTCTATCGCGCGCACCATCCCACGGCTGCGGATGAAGTGGCCCGTTACAAAGCCCTTCTTGCCCAGGACATGGTCGAGCCGATGCAAATGGACCTTTTTGTAATGCGCGCTGACGGCTCCGAGCAGCGGCGGATTACAAACCTCGGCGGCGCAAGCTTCGCGCCGTTCTTTTTCCCTGGCAGCCAACGCATAATTTTCGCTTCCAATTACCAACATCCGGGCAGCAGCGAGTTTGAACTCTACGCAGTGAATCGCGACGGCTCGGACCTCGAACCGATCACCTTCACAGGGGGCTTTAACGCTTTCCCTCAGTTCTCTCCGGACGGCAAGCGGCTGGTTTTCGCATCCAACCGCAACGCCAAGCAGCCGCATGAGGTGAATATCTTCATTGCAGATTGGGTGGACTAATACTATGGCCAAGCAGCATTCGCCCGCATTTCTGGCGCTCGTCGAGGATGCGAAAAAACGTATCCGCCAGACGACGATCCCGGAGATGAAGAAGCGTCTCGACGCGAAGGAAGAATTCCATCTCGTTGACGTGCGCGAGGACCACGAATGGATTGCCGGTCACATCCCCGGGGCCGTGCACCTCTCCAAGGGAATCATCGAGCGCGACATTGAAGAGAAATTCCCGAACCGCGAGGCGGAGATTCTCCTTTATTGCGGCGGCGGGTACCGCTCCGCGTTGGTCGCCGACAATCTTCAGAAGATGGGCTACCGGAACGTCGTCTCGGTGGACGGCGGCTGGCGGGGCTGGATCGGCGCGGCATTTCCGGTAGAGAAAGAGCGCGTTTAGGAGAACGCAAGGGCAACCCTGGTGGTTGCCCGGGGCGGCCACAAGGGCCGCCCCTACGAGAGCATTCGGAACTGTTCGCCGCAAGGTGCTCTTATGCCAAAAAGGGCGGAAGGCCAATCCGACCTTCGCGAAGTCCTGCTGGAAATCTATGCGGCCAGCGACCGAATGAATCAGGTCCTGCTCGAGCACCTTGAGCCGCGCGCCTGGCGAGCCAAACTGCCCGGGCGGAAGCAGCGCGGAGGCCGTACCATCGCCGCCATCTTTGCCCATCTACACAACAGCCGTTTGGTTTGGTTGAAGCATTCGGCGCCTTATCTCAAATGCCCCGCGCGCCTCGATCCCCATCGCTGCACGCTGAGGCAGACGGCCGCCGCTCACCGGCGAAGCGCCGCGCGCTGCCTGGCCATGCTCGAGGAAGCGCTTTCGGAGAATCCTGACCGGCGCGTCACGAAATTCTTCCGTGACAGTTGGATGCCGGTTTGGCCCGCCGGCGCGACGACGTTCGCTTACATGTTCGCCCACGATGCGCACCACCGTGGCCAGGTGATCGCGCTTGCTAACCAACTCGGCTACCCCCTGCCCGCATACGAAGCCTCAATCTGGCGCTGGGAAAAGTTTTGGAAGGAGCTGGGTTTCGCCAACGGGCCCAGATAGAATCCCAAGGAGCATCGCCATGTCGCAGAAAATCGCGCCATGCTTGTGGTTCGAGAAGGACGCTCGGGAAATATGCAAGTTCTACACGTCGATCTTCGAGGATTCGGAAGTCAAAAACATCAGAACGCTTCGAAACACGCCCTCCGGAACCGTTGAGGTCGGCACCATGCGGCTTCGAGACCTGGAGTTTAGCCTTCTTGTCGCCGGCCCGTTTTTCAAGTTCACTCCGGCGGTCTCATTTCTAATTCCCTGCGAAACGAAAGATGAGGTTGAAGCGCTGTGGGCAAAGCTAACCAAAGGTGGTAAGCCGCTGATGGAGCTCGGTGAATACCCGTTTAGTGAAAAATACGGATGGACTGAGGACAAATACGGTTTATCGTGGCAGGTGATGTCAGTTGGAGGCCACGCAATAGAACAGAAGATCACGCCCATGCTCATGTTCGTCGGCAAGCAGTGGGGAAAAGCCGAAGAAGCGATGGGGTTTTACACCACGGTATTCAACCAGTCGAGAATTGACGGAATCGTCCGCTATGGCGAAGGCGAACTACCGGACAAGCCAGGAACCGTCAAGCATGCCGCCTTTGCGCTGGCAGGCCGGCGTTTTACGGCCATGGATAGCGCCTACGCTCACACCTTCACCTTTAACGAGGCAACCTCGTTCATGGTGCAATGCGAGACTCAGGAAGAGATCGATTATTACTGGGGAAGGCTCTCCGCAGACCCCGCAGCAGAGCAGTGCGGCTGGCTGAAAGATAAGTACGGCCTCTCGTGGCAGATCTTCCCCGCGGTTCTGGGCGAGATGCTCAAAGACAAAGAGAAATCCGCACGAGTGACCGCAGCATTTCTCAAGATGAAGAAGTTCGATATAGAGGCGCTTGAACGAGCCTACGAAGGGGGATGATCACATCAACGCCTGCATTACCTCGTCGAGTACCTCTTTGGGCGGGCGGACTCTTGATTCCGGCAAAGTCGCCAGCGGCTCGTCCACGACATTCAGCAGGGTGAGGAAATTCTCCTGCTTGGTATTCACGTAGAACAGACCGGTGATGACTTCCCCCTTGTCATGGGATTCCGTGAGCAGGCGAAGCGCCTCGATCTTATTGGTAGGATCGTAGGATTCCTCGATTTTGCGCAGCAGGATGTGCGAGCCGTCGTGCATAGTGATATCCATCGTTGAGCCCGGGTCGTAATCCACTGCGATGTCTTCGAAGTAGGGCACGAAGCTCACGTCGGCCAGAGGCTCGTCGTGGTCCTTCACATAGCTATAGCTCTTGGTTGATCCCTCATGATCGTTAAAGGTTACGCAAGGGGAGATCACGTCCAACATGGAAGTCCCGTTATGGGCCAACGCGCCTTTCAGCAAAGCAGATAATTGCTTCTTGTCGCCCGAGAAGGAACGTGCCACATAGGTGGCGCCGAGCTGGATCGCGAGCGCGCAAGTGTCGATAGGCGGCAGGTCGTTCAACACGCCCGTCTTGAGCTTCGAGCCGATATCGGCCGTGGCGGAAAACTGGCCCTTGGTCAACCCGTAAACCCCGTTATCCTCGATGATGTAAATCAGGGGCATGTTCCGGCGCATGAGGTGCACGAACTGGCCGACTCCGATCGAGGCGCTATCGCCGTCGCCGCTCACCCCGAGGGCAATCAAGTCCCGGTTGGCCAGCATGGCGCCCGTAGCGATGGAGGGCATGCGCCCGTGGAGTGAATTCACACCGTACGCCGTGCGCAGAAAATAGGCGGGGCTCTTCGAGGAACAGCCGATGCCCGAAAGCTTGGCCACCCGATGCGGCTCGATACCCATTTCGTAGCAAGCCTCGATGATGCGCTCGGAGATGGCGTTATGCCCGCACCCGGCGCAGAGAGTGCTCTTGTTGCC
>JBELAJ010000246.1:0-11690 GCA_049508935.1 Terriglobia bacterium
GTTGATGTTCTCGAGTTATGCCTACACGCTGGCGCGCGCGGAAGACTGGGCCTTGCGAAATCCCGCGGAGCTTGTGGCCCCGGTGGCGCTGCTTCTGTTGGGGCTATGGTGGTTGAGATTCTACAACCGCCGTTTCCTGAGGGAGGGAAATCCGCTTGTATTCGAGGAAGAGCCGCAGCCGGCCGTGCAAACGCTCGACCTCAGCCACAGCGCCCTTGAGCATGTAAGGGGTGACCCAGGACGGCAACAGAGCCTGCCCCTGCATTGGGACTCTTAACTCGCACGAGACGCGCCCCACCAAACCTGTCAAAGAATCGGCTGCCTGTCATCCTGAGCGCAGCGAAGGATCTCTGCAGTTGTTCTTAAGCCGCGAGAACCATAGGAAAATGCGGAGATCCTTCGCTGCGCTCAGGATGACAACGGGTTGGTTTTTTTCACAGCTTCTTACTTGTTGAGACGTATGCGCTTGACCGTATCTAGGCCGACGGTTGACTATCACTCATCGCCGCGATTAGACTCCCTACTCCTGCGCGGCACGTCCCGAGGCTTCCCGAGGAGCCGCAGATCGCAAGACGGGTTCCGCGTTACGGCACACTACTATGGACGATCTAGAACGTATTCACGAAGCGTTGCAAAAAGCTGTGGCCGCCATTTCTCCGTTCGTCCCAGGAGCGGTGAAGGCCGACCAGAAACCATTGGGCCGCGGTCCTGTCACCGAGGCTGACAGGGTCGCGGACCGGGTTTTGCGGGAGGCGCTTCTGCGGGAAGGCGAAGGATGGCTTTCCGAGGAGAGCACCGACGACCCTGCCCGTTTGGACAAACAACGAGTGTGGGTGGTCGACCCTCTCGACGGGACGCTCGAGTTCGTAGCGGGAATCCCGGAGTGGTGCGTTTCAGTTGCACTGGTAGAAAAGGGCAAAGCTGTTGCCGGCGGAATTTCGAATCCTGCGACAGGCGAGATGTTTCTTGGTTCGGTGGCGGGCGGGTTAACCTACAACGGCAAGCGGACCCATGCCAGTGCCCTGACCAAACTTGAGGGGGCAGTCGTCTTGGCCAGCCGCAGTGAAGTGAAGAGGGGAGAATGGGAGCCTTTTAGAAATGCGCCCCTCGTAATCCGCCCCACGGGATCGGTGGCTTACAAGCTCGCGCTGGTCGCAGCCGGTCTCGCCGACGCGACCTGGACGTTGACCCCCAAGTCCGAGTGGGATGTTGCGGCCGGCGTCGCGCTGGTCCTGGCAGGAGGCGGGTTTGTGGAGTGCCTCGACGCGTCCGCTCCGACCTTCAACAATCCGTCGCCTCGCCTTTCCGGTCTCATTACCGGCGGATCGGCATTACGGGAACAAATTCGCGAATTGATAGTTAGCCTGACAGGAACGTAGCAGCACAGCGCGGCAGCGCCCCGACCAAAAGCAGATTCTTCGCTTCGCTCAGAATGACATGTCATCCTGAGCGAAGCGAAGGATCTGCTTTTCTCCGAGCGCCGCGAAGAAACTCACCCTCGGTAGCACAGGCAAGAGTGCCTGTGCTACTCCCCTTTGGGCAAGCGAGGTTGGACCCACGACCGTCCCTGCATCGATTTCGGAATCGGGTGCCCGGCAAGGTCGAGCAGGGTCGGGGCGATATCAAGCAGACGCGCGCCGCTGAATTCGCCGTGCAGCGGGCAGTTCGGCGCCGCCAGTACAAACATCCCGAACTGCGCGTGATTACACGCGTCGGGCCCCGTGTCGTTCTCCTGGACGTGCAACCGTCCGTGCCCCACGCTGCCGATGGACCTCCAAAACAGCCGGCCAAAGTGGACGATGAGGTCTGGGGCCACATTGCGCACGTGGTGATAGATTTCCTGGGGCTTGAAAACCAGCGAGTCGAGCGGACGCCCCTCATCATCCCTTAACGCTTCGAAGCGCGACTTGATCTCGTCACGGAAGGATTCGTAATCCCCAGGCGGGATGGTGCCCTGCGGCTCGCGTCCCTGGATGTTGAAAAACACCCGCGCGTAGTAGCCACCCTCGCTCCAGACTCGCGTCTTCGCCCAGTTCACCTTGAGCTTCGCAAACTCCGTCACTTGGGTGGGAAGGTCGTCGAGCACCAGCAGACCTTCCTTCACCAGCCATTCGTTGACGACGAAGCCGCCGTCCAGGCGCTGCGCGCCGTGGTCAGAAACCACCAACACAATGGTGTCGGAGGGCAGCGAGCCGAGAGCAATCCCGATCTGCTCGTCGAGCCACTGGTAGTACTCCGGAATCACGCTTTCGTAGGGATTACCGGCATGGTATTGCCGATGAGCCTTGTCGAAAAAACTCCAGAAGCCGTGATGCATTCGATCCAGCCCAATGTCAACATAGTGAAAGTAGTCCCATTCCTGATTGGCAAGCAGCCAGTGCACCACTTTCCAGTGCTTTCGACTGAGCTCAAATATCTGGCGCTTCAGCCACTCTTTGTCGTCGGTGCGAAAACCTTCCACATCCGCGGCGTAGTCGCCCACTAATTCCGTGATCTTCGACTTGATCTCGGCAGGATAAGTAAAATCGTTTTTCTGCGCGTCCGGAGTTAGAAAACAGCCAATACTAATTCCGTTGAGCTTGCGCGGCGGATAATTCGGCGGCACCGCAAAAACAATGGATTTCTTTCCCTCAAGCGCCAGGTAATCCCAAATGGCCAGGGCACGAATAGAGCGCGAGTCAGTCCTGCCGAGGGCCGCATAAGAGTAGTCCCGTCGATTTCGAAAACCGTAGACGCCCAACGATCCCGGGTCCTGGCTGGTACACATGCACATCCACGCCGGCACGGTGATGGGAGGAATAACGCTCTCCAAGCGGCCCCACACGCCCCTCTGTATCAGCCGCCGGATGTTCTTGAGGCGCTCGTCACCGAAAACGATTTCAGGCGCCGCACAGTCAAGCCCCAGAACGCAGATTTTCATCGCAGTGTCCACGCTTTGCCGTCCATCTGGGGCGGCGCTGCGAGACCAAACCAGGAAAGCACGCTAGGCGCCACGTCCGCGATCGCCGGATCTTCACAAGCCAGTTTCCGGTTCGAGAAGAGCACGCCGGGCACCAGCAGAGGATCGATGCAGTGGTCTCCGCTCCAGGCCTTGCAATTATCCTCCAGCACGGTTTCGGAGACCTTGCCTTTAGCTGAATCCCAGCCCACCCGATAGCCTTTAGCATAACCGATGATCAGGTCCGGCGCATTTTCCCGGAACGGCCCTTTGTAAACGGCGTCCCTGTCTCTGACGTGTGTGATGCATGCGCGGCCGTTGCCCGGGTCAGTGAACGCCTGCAATTTCTCCTGAAGTTCGCGTTTGAGAGATCGCGTCTCTTCTCCTGGCGCCACGATTCCGCCGTGCTCCCGGCCGCGTTGATTGATGTAGAGTCCGTTAAGACCCAGCGCGTAAGCACGCGTGTGCTCCCAGTCGACATTCTCAAACCACTCGCCGCTGCGCCCCACCCCGTCTTTCAGGCCCAGATATCCGTTGCGCCACAGCCAGCTATTGACATTCACTCCGTGTGCGAAGGAATTGAACCCATGGTCCGACACCACGATCAGAGCGCCCTCATCGCCGAGCCGCTGGAGAATACGACCGACCAAATCATCCATGCGCCGGTAAAGGTCCTCGATCGTACCTCCAAAGCGGCGGCGATCCGCCTCAGAGTTCACAGCGGGATGGTCCGGATCGAGGTAGCGCCAAAACATGTGTTGGATGCGGTCCGTCGCATCAAACACACAGGCGCAAAGGCCGCGCGGCGTCTTTTCGAGCGCGTCAAAAAACATCCGCTCGCGCTCCTCATGGATCAGATAACACTGCTTGAGAAAAGCCGCGTCGTCCAGCACGCCCTCGCTGAGCGCCCAGGTATCCTCGGCGAGACCCAGCGTGGCGTAGGGCCCCAAAAGCTTCGCCAGGTACACCGAGTAGATTAGAGGGTGAGAAATGGGTAGCGCGGGGTGACCGGGATCAATATTCACCGGAGTCACGTAGAGTTCGACATCCGGCGTCAACCCCTTCAGGAAAAACCGGCAGACCCCGTGAACTTTAATTCCCAGCCCGGCCTTGAATTTCAGATCTATCCACTCCGAGTACTCGCCTTTGCGAAGCTCGAAGCGGTGGCCGTCGATCTCAACTTCAGCCGTCTCGTGCGACGCGAGCGGCTTGATGCTGAACTCGAGACGCAGAGGTGTGCCGGCCTGGCGCTGTAATGGATTCTCAGGTCCGGGAACGTAGGAACGGAAGCGCTCCCCGTCGCGCTCGAGCGGGAAGCGCGCACCTCCCTCCGGCTTGTCGCTGCTGGTGACGCCTCCGCTCGAGAAAAAGGAAAACGTCCCCTGGCTTCCTTGCAGGTCCGGCACGCACATGCCGGACAGCAGCACGCCTTCAAATTTCTCCGGCGGAAAGGTAATCGGAACACGCAGCACCGAGCAGAAGACTCCCGCTTTCCCCAGGAAGTGCCAGAATGGTATGCCTTTGCGGAGCAGTTTCACCCGGGGCTTTCCGAGCGGGATGGTGTACTTTCCGATCTTCAAGGTTTTCTTTGCATCGCGGATCTGGACTGAAGAAAGATAAGGGAGATAAGTCCCGAGGTCTCGCCCCATGAAGTCATAGATATTGTGTTTGCCCGGATTGACTCCGGTCATGAACGTGGACCAAGCGACCGGCGAATCAGGAGGGCAAGTGGTGGCCAAGCGGCGGAAGGTTCCCAGGTCGCGAAGCTTTGCGAAGTTCGGCAGCTTTCCTTCCTGCATAAACCGCTCGGCCAAGTTCGGATCCATGCCGTCGAAGCCGACAATCGCCACGCGCTTCACTTGGGCGTGACGATAAGCTCTCCGGCCGCGAAGAAGTCGAAAGAGGCGGCGAAGCGGCCAAGTAACAAAAGCGAACAGCGAGTAGAGGAAAGCCAAAAAGAGAGTCAAGAAGGAAGAGAGGAAAGCAAAGCCGGCCCCGGGCCCAACATAAGCATGTAAGACAGTGGGAGTCAAAAGGAGAATGGCCAAGACAACCATAATCTCCTTGGCGCTCTTCCTCCCCAGACCAAGCGGCCCTCCCCCCTGGGGAGAGAGTGTGGCGCGACGGCACCTTCTCCAGCCGTCGCGGGACGGGTGAGGAGTTCTTATGTCGATGATCTGCCGATGATTGTTCAAATCTCTATACCCAGCACCATCTTAAGCGCAAATCCGGACACCAGCGAGACAACCAGAAACACCACTAACCAATTGGTGACGAAGAATCCCAGGTCGATCGAACGCGGAGCGTAGTTCACTTCCAGCGACCGGAGAGGGCCGCCCCTAGGAAGCGATTGCTCAACAGGATTCATAAACCATTCCATTATACCCGCCCGTCCTCGCTCTGAAGCCAAAGGAGTTATCTCCTTCGAGACAACCACCTGCTTTGCATACGATTGGCCCCTCACAACCACACTCGGCGTGAACACACCGTTCTCATCCGCACGAATACGCCAGTCCACCTCATTAAGCGCTGGAATGTTCACAGGAGGAGCAGTCAAGGTCAGGCCCTTGGGCAGCTTCAGCGAGTCCGAGTCCAGCGTGCCAGGTCCAGCGAGTTTCGCCGTCAGGATAAACGACTGGTGCGCTTGTAAAGGCGTGCAGCCCAAGCGCAAGTCGAGTTGGACCATAATAATAACCAAAGGCAGCATGAGGATAGCCAGTGGCTTCAAGTTATACATGAGGTATGAGAGAGTCCACCGGAGAACGCGCCCGTAAGCTTTCAAGACAACGCCGAGCTGATCCGGAAAGAGCCGAAGTTCGAGTAGGTGTGCCTGGATGCGGTTCTTGATCCGTCGCAAGCTCTCCTGATTCGAAACATACCCGAAAACCAGCACGGCGGCCAAGCCTGTCAGGAAGGAGACCACGATCAACCCGTACATTGGGTCGGAATTTCGGAAGGGCCAGAAGATAAGGTCGAATGCGCCGTCGATCAGCCTCAGCAAAGCACCCCCGTTACTCGATATACCCCAGGCCCTTCAGCCGTTTCCTCACGGCTTCTTCGTCGTCCGAATCTGCGCCCGTTCCCAAGATGGCGGCGACCTCTTTCTCAAGAACGTGGACAGCGAACTCATCCGGCGAAGAGTACCCGGCTATCTCAGAGCACTTCTTTATTTTCTCAAAAAGGTCATCATCCAGTTTAATTCGATTACCCAGCATCGGCCGACTCCTTTCTCGCCTTAATCGCGCCTGTCATTCTGAGCGAAGCGAAGAATCTCGCCCTGATCTTTGTTCCTCGCTTCGGCCACTGCAGGACGAGATTCCTCGCTTTGCTCGGAATGACAATGTGTGGCATTCCGTCGCGGGCAGCCTTTGTGGTCGCGCGGGGGCAACCACAAGGGTTGACCCTACGACGCATAGCTATTTGAAAACCGATTGCCCCACCATGTTTGCGGGCTTGGCAATGCCGTATTCAGCAAGCACCGTAGGCGCAATATCAGTGAGCGCAGGTGATTGCATGACGATTTTCTTATTGCTCAGCAGCACTCCCGGCACAAGCGTGTAGTCGATGCAGTGATCGCCGCTCCAGGGTTCGGTGTTAGGTTCCAGAATATCAGTGGTGAATTCCCCTAGGTCCGTGGCCCAGCCGGCCCGATACCCGCGATTGTATCCTACCACCAAATCCGGAGCGTCGCGAACGCTCTCGCCCGAATAGACGTCCTGCGCCCTGTCAACGCGGGTAATGGGCGCCAAGCCGGTCACAGGATCACGCACGGCGAGCAGCTTGTCGCGAATCTCGTTCTGCAACGCTTCCGCCTCCGCCCCGGGCACTACGGTTCCCCAGCGCTCCCGACCGCGCAAATTCAGAAACAGGCCATTGAGACCCAGACCATAGGCGCGCGTGTGCGTCCAATCGACATCAGTGAAAAGGTCGCCCGGCCTGGTTCTCTGCCCTGGCTTGAGCGTGATATAACCGTTGGCCAAGAGCCACGTGTTCAAATTGAAGGAGCGATCGTAAGGAGCAAACCCGTGATCGGACATGACGATGACTGTCGTGTCACTGTCTGCCTTGGCCAGCGCCTTCCCCAGCATCTGGTCCATCTGTTGGTAGAACCATTCGAGCGTATCCGAATACTTCTCGCTCACGTCCGGATCGTAGGCCGGACTGTTTTTGTCAAACGCGCGCCAGAACATATGCGCGTTCTGGTCGAGGCTGGAGAAATAGGCAAACAGCATACCGCTATGAAGCTTGGCCAGCTCGACATCGAAGAACCTCAACTGCTCCTGCAACACGATGCGCGCTTGTTCCAGGTATTCACCGTCCGTGAAGACGCGGTCGGAAAGGGCTTTGGTATCCTCCGCGATGCCCTGCGTGTAATAGAAACCGACTTGCTTCCAAAGGTTCTTCGCATAGCTCGCGGGCGTGGAAAGGGGCAAGGCCGGCTGGGACGGGTCGATGTTGATCGGCGAGATGTAGAGTTTGAAATACGGGCTGACCTGCTTCATATACAACCTGCAAATCCCGGTGGCGCTCGCGAGGCCTGGAATCAGGGTGAACTTTACCTGCACCCAATCGCTCCATTCGCCTTCCCGCAGCACAATCTCCTGGTCCTGTATGGCAATCTTCGCAACCGGCTGCGTGGGATCAATCCAGACCGTGAAATCGACGGCTACCTGCGGCGATCCTTTTCGAAACGTGTTCGGCGGCCCATACAATTTCGCGGAGACCTGGTGCTCCTGCACCTGGACGGGGTAAATAACTCCTCCGCTGCGGTCGCCCTCTCCGTCCATCGGGTCGTCGGTGTAGAACGAGAATATCCCGTAGGTTCCCTGCATGTCGGGCGTACCCATGCCCGCCAGGGTTCGAGACCGGGATTCGGCGGGAGGGAAGTTCGCCGGAATGTGGATCACGGTGGCGGGGATCCCGTGGTCATCCAGGATTTGCCAGAAGGCTTTGCCATGTCTTAGCAGGACAGCTTTTCCACTTGAAAGCGGAATCACCCAACTGCCCAGGGAGAGCGTGTGCGCGGGAGCTTCCACACGCGCCATCGAGAATTCGGGGAGCATGGTATTGGGATCCCGCTCGATAAAATCATAGACCCCGTGCCCGCCCGGGTTCATGCCGGTGATCACATTCGACCACGCCACGGGGCTCTGCGGCGGAACGCTGGTGCGCAGTTCGCGGAAACTGCCGTCGCGTTCGAGCCGCTGGAAATTAGGCATGCGCCCGTCCTGCTCGTAGCGATGCAAGAGCTGCGGGTCCATGCCGTCAATTCCCAGCACAATGACCTTGTGGCGCGCCGCTTCGCTTTCCCGGCGGCCACAGCCAACCATCATGTACCCTGAGGCAATGAGCAACAGAAGGCAGGCTAATCGTTTGCGAGGTTTTCCTTCGTTCATTTAGGGGCCAAATTCTAAATATACACGCTCACACCCGAATCACAAACCGAAACCGCATATCCTCTCCATACCACTGCGGGAAGGCTGTACCCCAGAGGTTGTTGTAAAGGTTGACGTGAAGGCCTTCCTGCATCTCCGGGAGATTATTATCGAACACCAAAAGGCCGCGCTGGCCCGGCGAGACCAACGGGGCATCGAGCGTTTCAAGCGTAAAACTTCCCTGCGCATCGCTGTAGCTTAAGTTGCGGGTGACCGCGTGCAGGTGCATGCCGCCGCCGGCCATCACATCGTCAGGTGAAACCGGACGATTCACCTTCTCGAGGCGCCACCCGTCTTCCTCCGGAGCAACAGGCGAAAACGACAGCCACATGGCCTCCGAGAGGCGGTTGGCCCGCTTATTGAAGCACTGCAAAGTAATGTGCACCGCAGGCTCGGCGTCGGGCAAACGAATCTCCATCGTCAATCTTTCCGGCCAGCTAACCAGGCCGGCCAATGCGGCCTCGGCTTGCGGCATGCGCAAATCCGCCACGATCCGCTGGCTCGCGCCGTCTTCTCCAGCCCAAGCTTCTTGCAGGCTCGGCTGCCATGTGCGGCTTTGTACGGGGTATTTCTCCAAGCCGGGCTTGCTGAAATCGTAGCCCATCGGTCTGGTGTTGTAGGCTTTATTAAACCGCGCAAAATCCGCGCTGGTGAAGGTCTGATAACGGAAGCTGGCAAGAGGATGCTGTGCCGACGCCCATTCGCGTCCCGTCTTGCGGTCCTGAAGGCGCAGGATGGCTCCCGTCGCCGCATCCAACCCAAGGATGAAATGCGTTCCCTGGATTTCCCTTCCAGGCGCGAGAGGCACCAGGCCTTCGGTGTTCGGCGGCTTGGGCACGATTCCTGCCAGGCGCTTCTCTGCTTCTTCCCGCAGGCCCGGAGGCAATACTGCCACGGCGCGGTCCATGTCCGCGCGCTTCGCCTCCCATTCTGCGTCCACTTTCTTGAACGCGCGAAGTTTCGACCGGGCGCTTGCGAGTTCGTTCGGCGAATAGATCTCCGGGTGTTGCAAGTACTGACCGATACTGAGCCCCCAATTGTGCTCGGGCGCCAGAATGAGCTTTCGGGTCATGGCCAGGTCGGTAGCGTCGCCCGGTTCGAGTTTGCCGCCCGACAACCACTCCCCCCGCAGCCGG
This sequence comes from Terriglobia bacterium, assembly GCA_049508935.1. Taxonomy (GTDB): domain Bacteria; phylum Acidobacteriota; class Terriglobia; order UBA7540; family UBA7540; genus CAVROP01. The sequence continues at coordinate 9,510 of JBELAJ010000246.1, forward strand.
CACAGTTCCCGGTAGCGCGCTACCTTGCCCGGATCGCTGCCCACTCCATAGATCCAGGTGTCGCCCATCTCCTTCGTCACCACCGGCAACTTGGGACGTAGAGGCTCCAGGGCGTTCGCAATAACGCTGAGGTTGGTAGGAATGATCCGGGCGCCGGGATAGAGGCTGTGGAGTTGGCGGTACGAATCCTTAATCTCCTCGACTGCGTGCGGGCCGGAGTTATCGCCTCTCACTCGAATAGACACAGCAACGTCCGTTCCCGGAATCGCCACCGTGCTGCCGTAATCGAAGGGGTGATAGAGCACCATGATTTCCGCCGGGACGCCGGTGGGCGCGGTCGGATCGCGCCAGTTAAACAGATACGCGTGGGGGTCTTCTTCCGCCTCTTGCATTTCCTTGCTGGGCTGAGGGAGAGTAGCCCCGTCGTCGTTCATGAATGGGACCTCTGGCGCTTTGCAGCCCGCGTTGTCGCCGATATCGAGAAAGCGGATGCCGGCATTCGCAAGCGGTATCACGATGCCGCGGCTGTGGCAGGGGACGTCGGTGAGCTTACCGGCAACCGTTTTCCGGCCAAAGCGCTGGTCGAGCGAAGCAGACAGTTTCAACGCGGATGAGATCAGCGAACCGTCCAACATCTCCGAATTCCACGTAAAAGGCATGGCATGCCATGCGAAATCGCCGTCGGCAATTGCTTTTTCCATGCGCCGGCGCTGTTCGGAGGTGGCCTGTTCCAAATATTCGTAAAGCAGCCACGCAGCCACCGTCCACACGTAGCGCTCCTCGCCGCCCGACTCGCGCAACTTCTCGGCAATCTCCATCGCGCCCGGAAAATAATCGTTGAAATAAGTCCGAATCACTCCCTGCTCGGTGTCGGTGAAACCCACGTCCAGGTGGCATTTGTAAAGCACATAAACGGTCTTGACGCGGTGCCTTGACTCCTCGGCGGCAACTTGGTCCGAAAGGGGTTTCAGGTAAGCTCCGAGAGCGCCAACCGACAGCGCTTTCAGCAGATTTCGTCGATGCATTTTTCAGGTCTCCTCGATGCCGCGCAAACATTGCCACACTTCGCGGCGGAGCGAAAAGAACATGAGAACCACGTTCGGTGAGTCCTCACACAATCATCCTGGCCCCGAGATTGTACACCTTCCAGAGTCTGCCGCACCTACGCAAGGCCGACAAATGATGTAGTATATGGCGTGCCGCAACGGCGGTTTTGGGAAGCTAGTTAAACTTCCGGCAACGCTGCGTCTCGCCTGGAGGCGCTTTTATGAAAAGACCTCTTCCGCATCTCACGGTTTCTTCTTTGGCTCTCTTCGCACTGGTCGCGACATATCTTGCCATTCCCGCAGTGCAAACGGGCCCTAACCATTCCGCGCCGCGTTTCGACACGTGGCGCATTCTGGGGCCGGGCGGCGGGGGAGCGCAGTTTTACCCCGCCGTCAGTCCCCACGATCCGAACCTGGTGCTGGTGGCCTGCGACATGACGGGCGCTTACATTTCGGAGAATGGCGGCCAATCCTGGCGGCTGTTTGATCTGCGCAGCCCGGTGACCTTCTTCGCGTTCGACCCCCAGGATCCCAAGGTCATTTATGCCGGCGCGGACGCCCTATGGCGAAGCGAGGATCGCGGCCGCACCTGGGGTTTGGTCTACCCTTCGAGCCCGGACGTGAGGCTCATCATGCCGGACGATCACGCGAGTCCTGTCTACATCGCGCACCAGGATCCCGCTGGGCGCGTGCTGGCGCTGGCCGTAGATCCGGACGATTCGCAAAAGCTCTACGCGACGATTCAGGAGGGAGCCAATGTCGGGCTCTACTTCTCGAGCGACCGAGGCGCACAGTGGCGGCGGGTGTCGGAACGGGAGCTTCCCGGAGGCGGCCGGCAAATTCTGATTGATCCGCAATCGCCGACCTTGGACCGCACCCTCTACATTCTGGGAGAGAACTCGGTCACCGTCCGCGAGGGCGGCCGGTTCATACCGCGCCGGCCTCCGGAGGGCGTGCGGCAAGCTACTGCGATGTCCGCAGGGTTTAGCTCGACAGGGCGATTGATCATTTACCTTGCGGCCAATGGAGAACGGCGACGCGAATTCCCGCGTGGCATCTTCATTTCCAAAGACGGCGGCGACTCCTGGGATGAAGTGAACGCACGTGCGTTGAGGAATGCCGATCAATTCGCACT